>DHVH01000289.1 GCA_002412555.1 Marinilabiliaceae bacterium UBA5213
GAATTCATCCGTCACATTATCCATATCGATACCGCCACCCGATTGTGTGCCCAGAATATGATTGTAGGCTCCGGTATGTATGGTACCAAAAACGTGACCATAATTATTACCTGTATGCTCCATAATATCAATTTCACCGCTGTTGGGCCATCCTCCATAGACACCATCGGTTGGCATCATCCATATGGCCGGCCAGGTACCTCCTGTCCGTGGAAGTTTTGCTCTTACTTCAATGCGACCATATAGGATATCTACTTTACCTGCTGTATTCATGCGGGTAGAAGTAAATGTGTTGGTCCCTCTTTGTTCCTTTCGTGCCTCTATTATAAGTACGCCATCTTCAATAACAACATTCTCGCCATTTGTATAGTATTGAACCTCGTTGTTACCCCAACCGCCACCGCCGGTCTGGTAGTTCCAATGATTCGTATTTGGAGCCCCATTCACACTAAAATCTTCATACCACAATAAATCCCAAGACAAGGCTTCTGTTGCTATAGTAATAATCTCAGGCTCCGAGTGATTGCCGGCGATGTCAAAAGCCATCAACGAAAAATAGAATTCTTTATCATGAGGAAGTTTGGATAAACTCACAGAAAGATCAGTTGTAATAGCAAACAGTTCATCTTCGAGAAAAATCTTGTAACCACCAACTTGAGAAGTCGGATCAGTGGACGCCTCCCATTCAATATTTACATCATGAATGGTAGAGGTACTACTGACCACAACCGGTGTTGAGGGTTTATCGGTATCAACCGGTGTTGTTAGCACAATCTGCCACCAATTTAAATTAAAACCACCGGACTGAACAAAGAGCCTAAATGTGTAATCTCCAGCTTCAATAAGTACAGGTGTTGAGGAAACTGTAACCCATTCCTGCCATCCTCCGGTTCCAGGTAAACTAAGCGTGCTCAATGCATCGCTGCCATTTCTTAACTGTATGCTGCCATTGCCTCCTAAGGAGGCAATTCTATAGTCCATCCGATATTCACCAGTTATCGGGATGGTCACTTCATAATCCAGCCAATCGTTATTGTCTATCCAGCCAACATTTTCCCCGCCTCCCTCATCACTAGTTTTTTGAGTCTCTATACCATTCATATTCGTAAATGCAACAGCATCCACATGAATTTGAGCAGTGACAGAGTTCCCCCCTATCAATATAGCCAAAATCACAAAAGAAAGTTCAAGAATTCTGGATTTCAAAATTCTTAAAAATGTGCCAGCGTAAATATTTTTCATAATATAATGTTAAAAATGTAACATAAAACCAAAGGCAAACTTAACAAATTTTAAGACCTGCTTTTGGAAGTTTAACCTCACAAAAACCTCATTGAATTAAAGAAGTCTCTTTAAAATCAGCCATAATAACCCATAAATAACTCACTCAATAAGAAAAGCTACAGAAGATGACAACCAACCACATTTAACCGATAAAGCTCTTCAAAGCTAAAATCAATCATATTTCGCCTATATCATATCTCAATTTAATTTCGTCATCACTACGATCAAATTACTTATAATCAAGCAACTACGCAAAATCAGTCTTATAAAAATCTATATTACGCTTGTAAAAATTCCATCCCACATTTAACAAACGTAGGTTTGCTGTTACAGAAATTAACAATCCAATTATTAAACGCAAACACTATGAGAAAAACATGCAATTATTTGATTCTGCTGGCATTCATTCTTCTGTTCGGAAGCTGTGAAAAAGCAGATGAAGGTCCTTTTGTTGAGCCAATTACGGTCTATGAAAAGATTAAGGGGAGCTGGGTAATGCAAAGTGTTACAATGGAAGATCGATATGCCATGGCCACCAATGCATCTACTGAGGATCAGAATATTACCTCCCTTTTCAACTTTGAAAGCTTCACCATTCAGTTCAATGTAGATGCCAATGATAATCCTACAACCTTTGAAACAGGTGGCAATGCCCCTGAATTATTTCTCCAGGAAGGTTATTGGGACTTGAATTCAGCCTTTCCATTTACGGGTTCCTCCTCTGTTATTATTCAGCTATTTTCGGATGCTGCCAAAGGCAACAAAGTAGATGAACTGGTAATTTCCAATATCCCGGGGGCAAGTCCGCTTCTGCAATACCGCTTAAACAGGTCGTACAACGATGCTGTTTACCTCTCCTATTTCTATGTTTTAAAACGAGCCAATTAATTCTGCGACTTATGAAAAGAATAATAATAAACATATTGATTTTTGCCTGTCTGCCCCTCATGGTGGCAGCACAAGAAGAAGCCGGTGAAACTGCCCGCATTTGGAGCCATCCGGTAGTGTACAATTACGATGAACCAGTATCATGGTTCTTCGATTTAGGAGATACTAGTTTTCAAGAAGAGGAAGGGGTATATATCTGGATATGGGAGCCTTCTGAACCGGATGCAGGCAATTGGGAGAATTCTTCGGAGTTTGCCAAATTGACCCATGTTGGGAATAAAATATGGCGGTTAGACCTTATTCCAACAGAATATTTTGGGGTAGGCATAGAGGCCTTTGATCCCATTGCAGGATTTCCGGGGTTTTGGCACAGACTAAAAAACCATGATGGCACTAAGCAAGGTAGCGTTAGCACTGTTCCCGTTACTCCGTGGCAAGACTTTCTAACGGCCGGAACAATGATCACCTCTTTCCCCGAGCGTCCTTCATTTAATGAGCCTGTAAGCATTTTGATAAATACCAACCATGCGGCAGGATTTGAAGGAGCAGAAAATATTTTCATGCATGGGGGCCTAAACAACTGGGATGTAGTTCAGGGATATCATGCTTGGATGCCGGCAGCAATTGAGAAAACCAGACTCAAAAACATGGGTAATGGCATATTCAAAATGGATTTGATTCCTTCAGAGTATTTTGGTTCCATTGTCACAGAAGATGCTGAATACAAGGTGGCAGATGCTGAGTATGAAATGGAAAACATCACCTTCTTATTTGTAAGAGATGAATGGGCAGCAACAACGCCTGATCAAATATTGCACGCAGCTGCTGCTGTTATACCTCCCGATCCCATCTTAAGCTTTTATCCGCTAAGAATCAGTCAGAAAGACATACTAGGCATATGGAGAAAGCATAATGAAAGAGGCGTCAACACCTTAAATTACAAAATTACGGCCGGGGAAAAGGTGATAGAAGGACAATTTACGGGCGACACTCAAATAATAAAAGGGTTTGTGAATCTGGCAGATGAATTAAAAGGCCTCAGCAATTTGAGTCAAATTCGTATTGTCTTAACGGATAACAATGATCGTGAAGTCATTGACACGAACATTCCACTGGTAACGCTGGATTAAAACAAACAAGTAACATACAAAAAATATACATATGAAACGAGCCATGAGAACATTTCTCACAAAGGTGAACAATTATCCCGGCGAGTTCCATATGGCAATAACATACAAATTATACACATATGAAATTCATACAGCAAACATTGACTAAAGTCATTTATAGGCATGTCTGTTTAATTTTGGCATTACTGGTCTATAGCCTCAATGCGTATGCCCAGGATTCTGAAATAAACGTGACAGGGACTGTTATCGATAACGAAGGCTATCCATTGGCCGGAGCCTCATTGGTTATTGAAGGTACCACCCGGGGTACTGTAACCGATTCTGACGGGAACTTCACTCTGGATATCCTTCCGGGGACTGTTCTTCAAGTTTCCTTTATAAGTTTTGAATCGAAGCAAGTTTTAATTAATGAAAACACAAACCTGCCCTTACGAATAACCATGGTTCACGATGTGCTAACGCTTAATGAAACGGTTATTGTGGCAGTGGGTTATGGAACAATGCGACGGGGTGATCTTACCGGATCGATAGCTTCTGTCTCTGGTGATAAACTTAGAGAAGGCGTTATTACCTCAACAGAGCAGATACTGCAAGGTCGAATAGCAGGATTATCTGTTGTGCAGGGCGGTGGTGATCCTACCAAGGGAGCTTCCTTGCGGTTACGGGGCGGCACCTCGCTGACAGCAAGCAGTGACCCCCTGGTGGTTGTGGATGGTATTCCCGGCGTGGATATTAACACCATACACCCTTCTGATGTTGTTTCTGTTGATGTGCTTAAGGACGCTTCTGCCGCTGCGATTTATGGTTCCAGAGGAGCCAATGGCGTTATCATTGTCACCACTAACCGGGAGGTTAAAGGTAAAGCCGTTAATTATTCAGGATCTATTTCCATTGGACAGGCAGCCAATCAACTAGATTTGCTTTCGGCCAATCAATGGCGTGCAAGGGTTAGGGACGAGAACATAGTATCGGCCGTTGATTATGGAGGTAATACCAATTGGCAGGAAGAACTGTTAAGAACAAGTATTACCCAGTCGCATAATGTCGCCTTTAGTAATATTGGTGAGGATTCCGGCTTTCGCGCATCCATCAATTACATGGACAATCAAGGTGTCATCGAGCGCAGCAATCTGGAGCGGATTGGTGCCAGTCTGTCCGCCTTCCAAAAAGGACTTAACAACAAACTTCGTTTGGAAGTGGGCCTGACAACCAATTACGACCAATGGCATCCTTTAAGAAGTGAAACCGTGGCGGGGACGGGTAATGAACGCTACACCATGTTTGAACGTATTTACAATCTTAATCCAACCGTGCCTGTTTATGACAGCGAAGGCAAGTTTACGAGGGTTGCCGGAACCCTTGTTGACAACCCTGTTGAAATAAACAACAATCGCAGCGCTAAAGATAAAAGGAACAGACTTCTGGCTTACGCCAAAACAGAATTAGAACTATTGCCTGGTCTGACTTCCACCACTAACCTGTCATTCGGATTAAACTCCCATAAAAGCAACCAATACCTACCCTCGTATGCTGTAATGGGAGGAGAATCAGAAAATGGATGGGCTCAGAAAACGCTGGCAGAGTCAACCTATAAGCAAATCGAGAGCTTTGTCACCTATGACCATACCTATGATGTCCACAGAATAAACTTACTGGGCGGCTACTCCTTTTTGGAGAATTTCTATGAAGGATTTGGGGCGCACAACCGCAATTTTGACTCCGACTTTTTTAAGTATCATCGATTACAGGCGGGACAAGGCTTAAGATCTGGTGACGTCTATTCCTATAAAAGTGCCAATCGTTTGGTGTCCTTCTTTGGTCGTGCCAATTATAGTTACGATGGCAAATACATGGCCACGGCAACCCTGCGTCGTGATGGCTCATCGCGCTTTGGCGCGAATGAAAAATGGGGCTTGTTTCCTTCAGGCTCTTTGGCATGGCGCATCTCAGGCGAGAACTTCATGGATGCCACCTCCGCATGGCTGGAAAATCTAAAGCTTCGTCTGGGCTATGGTGTGACAGGTAATCAGGATGCTGTACCTTCCTACAGATCATTGGCAACTTATGATGCGGGTAATATAAAATACTATGATGCCACCTCGCAAACATGGGTGTTTGCTTTTTCTCCCTCACAGAATGCCAACCCTGATTTGAAGTGGGAGTCGACCGAACAAATCAATATTGGCTTAGACTTTGCCCTTTTTAGAAGGGTCACAGGCGTTGTTGAAGTCTATCAAAAAACCACAAAAGATCTGTTGTACAATTACCAGGTGCCAGCCACTCAATACCCGGTGGACCGACTATTGGCCAATGTTGGTGAGTTGTCCAACAAAGGTATCGAATTGACTTTAAACGCTGCCATTCTCCGGAACAGGTCTTTGACCTGGGATGTGGATTTCACCCTTGCTCACAATCAATTAACTATAGAAAAACTGTCCAACGACACCTACCAAACCGACGACGTGCCGGCAGGTAACCTTCACGGACTGCCAGGACTGTCCGGCATCTATTCCCAGGTGCTTAAGGAAGGCCAAACAATTGGAACCTTTGTAGATGGTACAGGAAATATTTTGGGTGATGCTCAGCCTGATTTGAACCTAAGTCTGAACATGTACTTCTCATACAGAAACTTCGATGCCTCACTAGCTACCTATGGCATGCTTGGTCAAAAAGTATTGAATGCAACGGCCATGGTATTGAGCGGATCTGAACGGTTTCCATCTCAAAATGTGCTCAAAAATTATTTTGACTTACCTCAGGATGTCTCCTCCACTGAGGTGTCTGACTACTGGGTGGAGGATGCTTCCTTCCTAAGATTGCAATCGGTGACCTTGGGCTATACCCTTCCTGCGTTGGGCGACTGGTTCGAACGTGCCCGGGTATATGTAACAGGTGAGAATCTATTTGTATTAACCAACTATTCAGGAATTGATCCGGAAATTAATTATACCGGACTGGATCATCCCGGCATCGATATGTTGAATTACTATCCTCGCCCTAGAGCGCTTACATTTGGAGTTAACCTCACTTTTTAATGGTAATTGAACTGTGAAATGTTGAAATAACTAAAATAATGATTATGAAGAGTAAGATATATATTGCAGGTTTTGTTGTTCTGCTAATGGCTGTTTCATGCACCAATCTGGACGAAACACTGTATGATACAATAGAAACGAAAGACTTCGGCAAAAACCCGGTGGAAGTAGAGAGAATGGTAGGAGCTGCCT
Organism: Marinilabiliaceae bacterium UBA5213; assembly: GCA_002412555.1. Taxonomy (GTDB): domain Bacteria; phylum Bacteroidota; class Bacteroidia; order Bacteroidales; family Marinilabiliaceae; genus Geofilum. The sequence goes on from DHVH01000289.1 coordinate 6,530, forward strand.
ATTCCTACTTGCGGGGCTTCCAGGATGAGGATGGGTTAAATTGCTTCCCCACTTCGGAATTGGTGTATTTTCTCAATCTCACGACTTCAGATGAGGCCTGTATTCCGACAAGAGGAAGTGACTGGTTTGACGGTGGACGGTATCAACGTGCACAAAGACATGAATGGCAAACCACCGACGCTCCCATTCTCAGTGCATGGAAATATGCCTATCACGGCATTACAAGAATTAATGCGATCATGTTTGAGGTGTCACTAACGGAGCTTGAAGAAAGTACTAAAGAAACCATTTACAGCGAACTACGGGGGCTTAGGGCTTACTATTATTACCTTCTGTTGGACTGGTTTGGTAACGTGCCCATCATTACTGAGTTCGGTCAGGAAAATGTGCCTAACTCTTCCCGCTTGGAAGTCTTCGATTTTGTTGAATCAGAACTGTTGGATGTCAAAGGGGATCTTTATGATGGTGTGGCATACGGAAGATTTTCGCAAAACGTAGCTCATACATTGCTGGCCCGCTTGTATGTCAATGCAGAGGTTTTTACAGGAACCCAACGCTGGCAGGATTGTATCGACATGTGTGAGCGGGTGATTGGTTACAGTTTGGAACCGAATTACTTCACCAGTTTTCTGACGGAAAATCAGGTTTCCAATGAAATCATTTTTGCCATCCCCTATGATCACAATGAACAGACAGTAGGGAATTTCATGAATAGTATGTCTTTGCACTACAATCAAAACCAGGCCTATCCGGGCCCCTTTCAATGGAGTGCTAACGGAATGAGTGCACAGCCCGGAGTCTACTCCAAATTCGACGAGAATGATGTTCGAAGAAATGCTATGAAAGAAGGGCCCCAATTCATCTATGGCACCAGCAACCTTATCCAGACTCCAGATGGCGACCTGGTATATACCGAAGAAATCTCTAATTTTGAAAATGCCAAACAATATGAAGGTGTGCGTCTCTATAAATACGAGGTTCGGGATGATGAACAGTGGGAAAGGGATCATGATTTTGTGGTGATGAGATATGCAGAAGTGTTGATGATGCAAGCCGAATGTTATGTGCGTTTGGGCTACCCTGAAAGCGCACGACCATTTATTACCCAAGTTAGAGAAAGAGCAGGATTAGAGGTGCCCCAGGACATCACTTTGGCGTTCCTGGATAATGAATACCTGAAGGAATTCTTATTCGAAGGCATTCGCAGGAATGTTAACATTCGCTTTGGAACATGGTTTGAACCATGGTGGGAAAAAGGATCTACACCACAGTACCGTGGCATTTTCCCCATACCTCAAGCTGAATTGGAACTCAATCCCAATTTGACTCAGAACCCTGAATACTAATTCTATAAAAATGGATGTACAGCCATTTTTAATGGCCGTACATCCATCTGTCAATAACAAAAAAGCTCTCTGATGAAGACAATTGTAGCGAGTCTGATAATAACCTTCAGCTTTTGCATGCTAAGCGGATGTGAAAAAAAACCTTCCCAAAAAACAAATACACAGGTTGAAGTTTATGCACCTATTGATGTGCCAAAGAGCAAGGCACAAAAAATTTTCATGCACTATATGCCCTGGTATGAAACACCGGAAACCAATTCGGATAATACATGGGGCATACATTGGACCATGGCCAACCGCAATCCCAATGTGATAGAACAGGGGAAGAGACAAATCGCTTCCCATTTCTATCCGTTAATTGGACCATATGCGTCCAGCGACAAGGATGTAATTGAATACCATCTGTTGCTGATGAAATATGCAGGTATAGATGGCTTAATGATTGATTGGTATGGTGTTCACGATGTATATGATTATCCATTAAACAAGCGCAATACCGAAGCCCTCGTTGGGATGTTGGAAAAAGTAGGACTGGAGTTTTCGATTGTTTATGAAGATCGCACTTTGCCAAACGTTGTTGAACAAAATGCGTCCTCGTCTTTGGTAGCAGCTGCACAGACGGACATGCAATATTTGCAGAATGAATTCTTTTCTAAATCCTTCTATACAAAAGTCGACAACCAACCTCTTTTACTGGTCTTTGGGCCAATTACACTTGAAACCCCCACCCAGTGGACGCAGGTTTTTAGCGCCCTTAATCCGAAGCCTTGTTTCCTGACATTATGGAACGAATCAGCAGACGCCGGTGAAAATGCGAATGGTGAATACGCCTGGGTATATATGGATAATGAGCACTTAGACAATTTTTACAATAACCGTATGGATCAGCTGGAAATGGCCATTGGCAGTGCCTATCCCGGATTTGTTGATTACTACAACCAGGGTGGATGGCAAGATCATATCGGCTGGAAAATTGAGCATGAAAACGGAGCCGTGCTGGAAGAGACTTTGCAAAAAGCAGATAATGCCCATTTGGATTATCTGCAATTGATAACCTGGAATGACTTTGGGGAAGGCACTATGATTGAACCCACTTTGGAATTTGGCTTTGACTATATAGACATAATAAGAAACCACGCAGGGGTTTCTGTGGGGGATGGCATCTTTGAAGCCATCCACAAGCTGTATCTTCTCCGCAAGGAATTTGTCGCTGATCAGGAAATCCAAAGGCAATTAGATCAGGTTTTTTATTATTTGGTGTCCTTGCAGACTGAAAAGGCCATAGAGTTATTGAACACCATGGCTCAGTAGCTTCAAAAAAGCGCTTGACACCAAACCTGTTGATCTAAATAAACCATTAAAAAAAAGATTGTGAAAAAGATACTTATATTAAGCGGCTGTGTGGTAATCCTTTCCTTCATGCTTGCCGGATGCGCAATTCAAAATGGGCAAACATCATCACCGAATGGAGCGCTATCGCTCTTATTTGAATTGGAGGAGGGCGTGCCCCACTATTCACTCAAAAAAAATGAGCAATTAATTATAGCACCATCGGCCATGGGCTTCTCTTTCAAGAACATGCCGGATTTGAAAAGTGATTTTCAGATTATAGAAATACAGGAGACAGCGCATTCTGAGGTGTGGGAGCAGCCCCTGGGACAATTTAAGTACATCGAAGACAATCACAACGAACTACTTGTCAAGCTGGCAGAAAAAAGCGGTTTGCAAAGAGAACTCCATATTATATTCCGCGTTTTTAACGATGGATTGGGCTTTAGATATTTCTTTCCGGAGCAAGCAGGCATTGATAGTCTGATCATCTCGGAAGAACACACGCAGTTTTCATTTCCGCAGGAACACCATGTATGGTGGATCCCGATCAATTCAGAAACGGTCTTATACGAAAGCCTATACCAATACAGCCGGATCAGTGAAACAGATACCATTAACACACCTGCCACCTTTGAAACCGCAGATGGCCTGTATTTGTCCATCAATGAAGCCAACCTCACAGATTATGCAGGTCTTCATTTGCTTAAAGAATCGGAAACCCAATACAGAAGTGAATTAGCTGCCTGGTCGGACGGAGTGAAAGTTTACGCCAAAGCACCTTTTGAAACCCCATGGCGGACCATCATCGTAGCACATAACCCAGGCGAACTGGTGACCTCCACCTTGATGTTGAATCTCAACGACCCACCAGTACTGGATGATTGGTCATGGATTGAACCCTCCAAATACGTGGGAATATGGTGGGGCATGCACATTGAAAAATACTCGTGGGCCCAGGGACCTAAACATGGGGCAACTACTCAGAATGCCAAGAAATACATCGACTTTGCAGCCAAACATGGACTGGACGGCGTGCTTATTGAAGGATGGAATTACGGCTGGGACAGCGATTGGTATATAGATGGGAATGCATTCAACTTTACAACGCCCTATCCTGACTTTGACCTTGAGGAAGTAACGCTGTATGCTGCTACACATAATGTACGAATTATTGGGCATCATGAGACTGGCGGCGCAGTTTCTAATTACACTTCCCAAATGGAAGAAGCATTTAACCTATACCAGAAGAATGGAGTCAATACGGTTAAGGCAGGTTATGTCAACGACTTTCTGGACGGAAAAGAGCGGCATGACAGCCAGTTTGGGGTTCGACATTACAGGCACGCCATTGAAACTGCGGCCAAGCATAAAATCATGCTGAACATACATGAACCTGTTAAAGGCTCCGGTCTGCACCGCACCTTCCCTAACTATGTAACAGCCGAAGGTGCACGGGGACAGGAATACAACGCCTGGAGCAATGACGGTGGAAATCCTCCCAATCATACGACCATTCTGCCATTTACCCGTCTGTTGGCAGGACCTATGGATTTTACCCCGGGGATTTTCAAAATGACGAATCCGGTCAATCCCAATGCCAGAGTGCAAACAACCATAGCTAAACAATTGGCCCTGTACGTGATTATTTTCAGTCCCCACCATATGGCTGCTGATTTACCCGAGCATTACGAAGGACAACAAGCGTTTCAGTTTATTAAGGATGTTCCCACCATCTGGGAAACTACCAAAGTTCTGGATGCCCATATTGGAGAATATGTCACCATGGTCCGAAAAGATAGAAACAGTGACGACTGGTACCTGGGTAGCATTACCAGTGAGTTGCCGCGTTCATTTGAAATTTCACTTGATTTTTTGGATAAGGACCAAAGCTATACTGCTGAAATTTATGCGGACGGTAGCGATGCCCACTGGGACCAAAACCCCTATTCCGTGAACATCAATAGGGAGGAAGGATTGTCCAATAATTCCATACTTTCCATTAACCTGGCGCCAGGTGGTGGAGTGGCGGTAAGATTCATTCCCGACAATCAGTAAACGCCCGACTAATTTATTCTTAACTGCCCGACTAAGACACACTTAGTCGGGCAGTTGGCATTTTAACAAAACTCGAAAAATCGAAACTTGCCTGACTCGCTCGGCACGTCCTTACCATCCATTTGTTTTCATTTTTATTAACAACAATTGTATTTAATTTTATCTGGTGCGCATATCCATCCAGAAAAATTTGAATAAAATGATGTTCAAACACTACCTCTTCTTAGAAAGGCTTTCTGGACACAATCAGGCAACCCGCTTAATATTAAAACTTTAAACAATATTGGTTTTTTCAAATGTGTAGTTTTGATGAGGTAGGTTATAAGAAGCCGTTAAAACTATCGTAATTATTGTGAATCACAATTTTATGCTTTTTTAATGCTTTCATCTAGCTTTGGTTGACAGAGTAAAGTAATTCAGTTTTATTTTTTCACTTTTTAAATAAAAAAATTATGAAAAGACTTTTTACCAAAATGCTAGTAGCATCTTTCGCTTTATTGAGCGTTAATGTTATGGTGAATGCTCAAACCACCATCGATTTTGAATCAGTAGGCCAGGATTGGTCGTGGACCATTTTTGACAATGGAACTATCACCCCCGAAACGTATTCAGTAGCTACCAACCCCGATAATTCGAGCATCAACACTTCCGACAATTGCGGCAAATACATCGTTAATGCCAATGGCCAACCATGGGCCGGCTTGTGGTCGGATGACATGGAAGACTTCACCTTTACCGAGGCCAATGCGAAAATCAAAGTCATGGTTTACAAAAATGTCATCAGCCCCTTTGGCTTGAAATTTGAAGGCCCTGGCGTTGCCATTGAAGTAAAGGTCCCCAACACCGTTGTTGACGAATGGGAAGAACTAACATTCGACTTTACGGCCCACATTGGCAAAACTGTCACTAAATTAGTTCTCATACCGGATTTTCCTGCCGCCAGAACCGCAGGTAGTATCAACTATTTCGACAACATAGTTTTTGAAGAAGGCGTCGCTGTTGTACTGCCAACACCTACAGTAGCCGCTCCAACGCCGAATGTTGCTGAGGCAAATGTTATCTCTGTTTTTAGCGATTCCTATACCGATATAGCTAGCACCGAATTCAACCCGTTTTGGAATCAAGCCACGGAATTCTCAATGATTGATATTGAGGGCAACGCTACCATCAAGTATGAATTCCTAAATTATCAGGGAATTCAACTGGGAAGTAATGTTGATGCTTCTGGAATGACATTTTTAAACGTGGATGTTTGGACACCTAATGAAACGGACTTAATGCTTTTCACAATTAGTGTAGGCTCCGGTGAAAAATCTGTATCTCTTGCACCACTTGACTTAGAAACCTGGAATACTTTCTCCATTCCATTAACAGATTTCACTTCTCAGGGACTATCCATAACTGATATTCATCAGTTTAAAATTGAAGGATCCGGAGGTAAAACAGTGTACATCGATAACCTCTATTTCTCGACAGAAGTCCCTACTTCTACAGGTGCTCCTACTAAAGTTACTGATGTCTCGTTTGCTCCCAATCCCGTTGTCAGCAATCTGTCCGTGTCAGCCACCTCTGAAATACGCACAGTTATCCTGCGAAACCTTTCGGGTAAAGTTGTACAAACTTTTCTGGTCAATAGTGCCAATGCAAACATCAATTTACAATCGCTTGCTACCGGATTATATATCATGAGTGTTGAGCTGGCGAATGGTGAAATCACCAACCATAAAATCAGCAAATTATAACCATTTGTATACAGGCCGGGACACTTGTCCCGGCCTGTATACAACCATTGGCTTTTAAAACTTAAATTGCTCTACCATAATCGTTTAATAACGATATTCTCCGCAAAAAGAATCTAATGAGCAGAAAAAATTAAAAATGACAAAAATACGATACACCCTCATTGTCGCCCTTATTACTCTGGGCTTACTGGTCGACTGGTCGGCAAAAGCACAAATAGTTGAGGTCGGAAGCGGAAGCTACACGACATCCTTCCCCGGAACTGATGCAGCTGGCCGCAACGGATACCCTGCAGGTACACCTCAGGTTAGTGGCAATGCACAAGGAAAAACCATACCCACCAACGACTGGTGGTCCAAACTGCTAATAGAAGATCACGCTTCGAACCTCTTTAACTACCCCTACACTTTACGCACAATGAATGACGGACTCGTTGTCAGTTATATCCCCTGGGGCGTAATAAGTGATCTTATACCTGTCAAAGTCGGTGTAACCGGTCTGTCAACCACAAAAACCACAGTTTCTGATTATTCGGACTGGACGGTGACGATGAATTGGAATGACGGCACACACTCCCTCAACGCTACTTCAGGCATTGGCATGCCTTTCCTTTATTTCACCAAACAAAGTTCAGCAGATGCCCAAATTACCATCACTTCAGGAACGGTAACCATTGTCAATGAAATGCTTGTCATCAACAATGCCATTAATGGCGCCAGCTTTGCAGTTTATGCACCATCAGGAAGCACCTGGTCTCAGAACGGACAAGTTTACACTTCCTCTTTAAATGGCCAAAACTACTGGTCAATGGCCTTTATTCCTCTCACTGCTGCGGACGTGAACGCAGTGGCCAACGAGTATAAAAAATACGCTTACGTTTTTCCTGCTAACACGACTGCTTCATGGAATTACAATGAGACAACCTCTGTCCTCCGCACTGATTTTGTAGTAGCAACCGATGTCAAGGAAGGCACTAACACCTCTGTGTTAATGGGTTTGTTGCCTCACCAATGGGCCAATTTAGCCAGCGATTCACCTGTGCCCGACAAGTACAGCTATGCCTCTGTTCGCGGAGAAATAAAAACAATGGAGGGCAACACCTTTAGTGTTGAAAACACTTTCTATGGCATCCTGCCAACCCTGCCCTACCTTAACAACTACAGCGAAGGCTTTTCTCCGGCGCTTTTAAATGAAAAAATTGAAGCCATACAGAACAATGGACTGGATACCTGGACCGATTCTTACAATGAAGGACAGTTGATGAACCGGCTCATTCAAACGGCACGTATTGCTGACGAAATGGGAAACACCGAAGCGCTTAACAAGATTGTGTCTACCATCAAGGAACGTTTAGAAGACTGGCTCACAGCAGAACCTGGTGAAGTGGCATTCCTATTCTATTACAACACCACCTGGTCTGCCATCATTGGCTACCCGGCGGGTCATGGACAAGACAATAACCTGAACGACCACCATTTTCATTGGGGGTATTTCATCCATGCTGCGGCCTTTCTTGAGCAATATGAACCAGGATGGGCCGATCAGTGGGGTGATATGGTCAACATCCTGATTCGGGATGCGGCCGGCACCGACCGCAACGACCCGCTATTTCCTTATCTTAGAAATTACAGTCCTTATGCCGGCCATTGCTGGGCCAACGGCTTTGCCTCATTTCCGCAGGGAAATGATCAGGAGTCCACTTCTGAAAGTATGCAATTCAATTCTTCGTTGATTCACTGGGGAGCAATCACTGGCAACGATGCCATACGCGATCTGGGTATATATCTTTACACCTCTGAGCAAACAGCCATTGAAGAATATTGGTTCGATGTTTATGAGCGAAATTTTGCCCCCTCACAACAATACAGTCTGGTATCACGGGTATGGGGCAACAGTTATGACAATGGCACTTTCTGGACCAATGACATCGCAGCTTCCTATGGCATTGAGCTCTACCCCATTCATGGAGGATCTTTGTATCTGGGACACAACCACAATTACGTGACAAAACTCTGGAACGAAATTAAGGCCAACACAGGCATCAGCAGCAATGAGGCCAATGACAATCTTTGGCATGATGTTATGTGGAAATACAAGGCTTTTATTGATCCTGCCAAGGCCATTGAAATGTATGACTCCTACCCTGAGCGCTCTATTAAGTTTGGTGTTTCTGATGCCCACACCTACCACTGGCTTCATGCGATGAATGCTTTGGGACGGGTAGATGCCACCATTACGGCCTCTTACCCTATCGCGGCAGCCTTTACCTCCGGGGATAACACGACTTATGTAGCCCATAATTACACAAGTGCACCCATTACAGTGCACTTCTCTACAGGGTATGAAATGGAAGTGCCTGCAGGTAGCATGAAAACGAGTAAGGACATCCATATTGCCGGCACGCTTACTTCTTCATTTAGCGAGGCATACACCAATGGAAGTGTTGAACTCAAACTTGAAGCCAGCAACGGCACACCCACCAAAGTAGAGTTTATTGACGGATCAAGCTTAATTGGCACAGTTACCGAGGCGCCCTTTATCTGGAAGGCCACCGGATTAAACGCCGGGAAGCACAACTTCTATGCAAAAATATATGATGGAGAAGAGTTTAACACCTCCAACATTGTTCAGGTTGTTGTTGGCAATCAACTGCCCTATAACGGAGTGGCCTGGACTATCCCCGGCACCATAGAAGCAGGCAAATATGACACCTTTGAAGGTGGTAACGGCCAAAACATTACCTACATGGATGTTTCCATGAATAATGCTGGTGGTTTTAGACCCGATGAATATGTTGATGCTGCCTATTCTGATACTGAAGGTGCCACTGTAGGTTGGATCTCAGCTGGCGAATGGTTGGAGTATACAATTGAAGTCACGGAAGCTGGTCTTTATTCAATGGCTTTCAGATATGCCTCTGGCAATGCCTCAGGTGGCGGCCCATTTTCCCTACTTCTAAATAGCAATAGCATTTCCGGAAACATAAATGTTCCCTCTACCTCTACAACCAGATGGGACGTATGGGCTACCAAAACAGTTCAGGACATCCCTCTGGTGCAAGGGGAAAACATACTACGGGTTCAATTTTCAGCCGGAGAATTTAATCTGGGACGCATGACGTTTACGCGTACCGGAGACATTCCTTATAGTCTGCCAACTGCCAACGCCGGTCAACACATTAGTGTTGTTATGCCAGCCAACACAGCAGTACTGGATGGCTCGGCCAGTTCTGAATCTACCGGTCAGCCGTTGTCCTACGAGTGGTCTCAGGTTTATGGTCCATCGCATATTCAGTTCTCAGGAACAACGGAAATAAATCCAACCATAAGCGGACTGGAAGAAGGCATATACCGTTTACGTCTAACAGTTAGTAACAGTGATTTACGTAGCGATTCTGATGAAGTATTGGTCATCGTAAGCAGCACTGAGAATTTAGCCCCCATTGTATCTCTGATTTCCCCTCTCAACAATGCTTCATTCCGTGCGGGAGACCTCATAACCATTGCTGCCAACGCCAGCGATTTTGATGGAAGCATTCAGCAGGTTGACTTTTATCAAAATAACGTATTCATCGCATCTGACAATACAGCACCCTACAGTATTGAGTGGAGTGCTTCGGCCGGCAATTATGAGTTGACTGCTAAAGCTACCGACAATGAAGGTTCTGTCAGCACCTCTCAAACAATCTCAATAATAGTAAGTGCGGTTCAAAAATGCTCTGGAACATCAACTGAGGCAACACAGGGTTCTTTCAGCCTTGGCTATAACTATGTTTTTGAAACCGTAGGCACTAACGTAACCGTCACTTTTGAACTATTAGATCAGAAAAATGGTGTGGTGGCTTACCTATGGAATAAGAATCCTTTCTCAGAGAAAAATATGACACATTTAGAGGGTCGAAAATTCACTATCACGCTGGGTGGTCAGGAATTGGGTTCGACCATTGAAGTGGCCTGTAAATTTGCGTTCGAAGGAGGAATGGCCGTCACCCAATACATCTCCTATACGGTGGGAGACCATTGTGATGGTGGGCCAACTTCACTTAACAATCCCTTCAATGACAAAAGGGTAAGTCTGTTTCCCAATCCGGTCGTTGACCAGCTGACTGTGAAGTCCGCGCAATCCATAGAATTTATTACAATTAGCGACTTAAGGGGTCAGCGTGTAGCTCATACAACCATCAATCAGACTGAGGCAACCCTTTACCTGGGTCACCTCCATGAAGGTATGTATTTTGTTACCGTAATCCACAACAACGGCAAAATAGAAACCTATAAAATTGTGAAGCAGTAAGATCCTGCCAACCCAATTACCTAATCTACCTAAAGCGGAGAAGGAGGAAAACATCGCAGTTTTCCTCCTTCTCTATTTTTGACCTCTTTACTTTCTGATTTTTTTCAGATGTACATTTGACAGAATTAGTCTTACCTTTATCAGGAGCATTCCCCTGTTTTACTGTCTTGACTCTTTTTATGGTCGTAAAACCAACTAGTTATGTTTAGAAAAGAGCTAACTTGCAGTCGTCCTAAACTTAAGGGCTAAAACACATCCAATGGAACATAAAGAAGACCAACCGAAAATCCGGAAAAATAAATACGTACCTGCTGCTGAGTTTTATAGTCAGATAATAGACAGCTTGCAAGATTATTCAATTTTTACAATTGATAATGAGTTCAACATAAACAGCTGGAGTTCTGGTTCGGAAAAAATTTTAGGTTACGAACAAGAGGAAATTATTGGAAAACCTTTTGATATCATTTTTACTGAGGAAGATAAAAAGGCGGGCATCCCGCAAAAAGAAATCGATACCGCTTTAAAAGAAGGCAGAGCCACAGATAATAGATGGCATGTAGGAAAAGATCAAACTGAGTTCTTTGCTTACGGGGTAGTTTTTCCACTGATTGGTGCAGACGGAGACATGTTGGGTTACGTTAAAATTTTACGTGACTTAACACAGCGAAAAATTAATGAGGATGCAATAAAACAATACATTAAGGACCTCGAAGATCTCAACACCCATAAGGAGAGCGTTCTTGCGATTCTTTCGCACGATTTAAGAAGCCCTCTGGCCACCATCATTCAACTCTCAGGGTATTTGAAAGATCATTACCAGTCTATGAAACCCGAGGAGGTTCAGGAAATGTTGGATGCATTATACAAATCATCTACGGATGAATTGGACATGCTGGACTACTTAGTAGAATGGGCAAGAATTAAATACGCCTCGGACGCTTTTTCTCCAACAAAGATAAAACTAACTGAATACATTAACAGGGTCTTTGAAACTTTAAACGACACCGCCACAATTAACACCATCAACCTTCATCAAGAAATTGAAGCAGACACTTCGGTGTTTGCGGATGATAAAATGCTTATTTCCATTATTCAAAACATCGTTTCAAACGCAATAAAGCATACTGGCAAAGGAGGTACAATAACAGTTTCTGCAAAAACCATAGAGAACAAAATCATTGTTCAAGTGAAAGATTCGGGGGTTGGTATGACCAAAGAAATAATGGATAATCTGTTTAAGCCGCAGATGAAAAATCTTGCAGAAGCCAGAAAAAATAATAGAGGTGCCGGAATTGGTTTGTTACTGGTAAAGGGATTTTTAGAGAAAAATGGCGGTGAAATTTGGGTAGAAAGCATTGTTGGTGAAGGTTCTTCTTTTTATTTTACTTTACCCATTGATGAACCTTTAGGAAAAGAAGAGAATTCTAACGAATTGATGTTTGATGAAGGTGATTAAAGTAAAATAACTCATCCATAAATATAAAAGTGACTGCATTGGCTGCATTGGAGTATAATACACTTCACGAAGCGGTTTCGTCGGTTTTTTACAACCGCGTTATTCTATTCTATCCTAAATTTGAGACAATAATTCGAAGGTACTACTTTACGAACTAAACTAACACGCTATGAAACTCAGGCTATATATTTTTATATTTCTTTTGGGACTACTCATAAGTTGCTCAAAGGATGATCCAAAGGATGACCCACAACCTGAAATGGGCTGGTTTCCCGTAAAAATTACAAAAACAGACTATTTGATAGAAAACGCAAGCAGAACAATTGAAATTGAGTACAACAACAAAAACCAGATTTCAAAGATTGAAATTACACCTTCCGACGCAACCTATACCAATGGATATGATATTTCGTACAATTCATCGAACATGGTTGAGACCATGCATTTTTCGTCTACCCATCCTGATAATAAAGCTATTACAACATATACCTTCAATTATGAAGCAGGGGTAATCGTTTCCTGGAACACAAACACCGTTGCCCCCAATGGAGACTATGAGGGTAGTGGTTTTAGGCCGGTTACCTTTAACCACCCTACCTACAGTGTAGATGGGGATCATATTGATGTTGATATCAACCAAAACATTTCAAGGATGCATGGCTTTTTCAAAAACAACTCAGGCTCCGTATACCCGGGATTTTTTATTCACAGGCTACCAGATGCAGGAGTATTTGAAAATGTAGAGCCAAAAACGACGCTGCAATTACTCTTTACTATATATTTCCGAATGGAAATGGACTTCTACGCTTTCAGCAGGCATGAAATAAGCCATTTGCAACTCCCTTCACAGACAGTTGACTTTCTAACGACCAGAAATTCGGAAGGGCAAATTTCAAGAGTGCTTACTGCCAATGGCAGTAACATGTATGCCAGATATGATTATGAATATGAAGAAAGGGCTAAGTAACCCCGCTTTTTCAATATAGTGGTACAGCACCTGCAAAAAAACAATTAAAGCCCTGTAAGCAAAATACTTACAGGGCTTTAATTTTGTGATCCCGACGGGATTCGAACCCATATCTTCAGAACCGGAATCTGAAATTCTATCCATTGAACTACGGGACCATTAATTTGAGAGTGCGAAAATAGTTATTTTTCCGCAATTGCGATAATATTTAAGGCAGATAATACCGATCTTCCTGTGAGCCATCGCTAGGCTATTTAACCAGACCAGCTGTCATTTGCATCACATGAACGGCTTGTGGCTCAATTTCCACGGCATTGTGCCAAACATTTGCTGTTTCCACGCAAACAAAATGCTGGTAATCCTCATCGCCCAGATCAATCATTTGTCTTGCCAGGTCGGCCCAGGGATTCCAGACTACGGTCGATTGACTGCCGCTCTTTTTAACAAGGATGGTCCGGTTCAAAGCGGCATCCACAATCTGGCAGGTCGCTGTGGTGTCGGTATAGGATCTGTCTACTTCACGTTGAATGACGATGGCATCGTCATCTCCTGCAAAAGCCTCATCCGAGCGAATTTCTTCCATATAAGGAACACCAATTAAACCGTCTATGCGGATTTTAGAAATATCGCCAACTCTGAAATAGCTATGTAAAGCATTGGTAATAGTAACTGGCTCATCACTTAAATTCTTCACCTGCCATTTTACCGAGAGCTCCTCTCCCGCTTCAATAATCAGCTCCGAGGAAAAGCGATGGTCCCACCACTGGCGCGTCAGCACGCTATCATTTAAGATCAACACCAACTGGGTAGCCCCGGTCAGCAATTGCTGAGTGGACTTAACCTCCCAATTTAGCAGTCGCGCAAAGCCGTGCTTGGGAGCGTCCGGATTCTCCTTATTGTTACCAAACCAAGGAAAACAGACTGGGATACCTCCCCGTATGGCTTTCCCTTCTTCCATGGCAGATGAAGTACTCATCAGCAATAAATCTTCTTGTCCCTCAGGCACATAGGAAAGCACCTGCCCGCCGTACAAAGAGACCTTGCAACTAGCCAAATGATTGGATATATACACCATCCCTAATCCGTCTTCCTCTCTGAAAACAAGATTATCCTTCAAACCAAATCGTTTGTTAAGTTCCTGTACCAACATTTTTTTATTTTTAGATAATTGAAGCTTCACAATTCTACAAGAGAGG
>DHVH01000082.1 GCA_002412555.1 Marinilabiliaceae bacterium UBA5213
GGATCTAAAACCGGTTTTGCCCCAGGGGATGTACGGACCTGTTGTTAAGGATGAGGATGTCGGTTCTGTATTTGGCATTATTTTGGGCGTGGTGGGCGATGGCGTTCCTTACAAAGTTTTGGAAGATTATGCCGCGGAAGTAAGAGATGAGTTGCTTTTACTGCCGGATGCTGCAAAGATTAAACTAGGAGGCGTTCAGGCCGAGCGGATATTTGTGGAGTTTGACGACAAACAGTTGGCGCGTTACGGGTTGGATGCCGGTAAATTGAGAAACATTATCTCTGCCACCAATGTGCTTTTTCCTGCCGGAGAGATCAATCTGGGGCGACAGCGGATTGCCCTGGAACCTTCGGGAAGGTTCCAGTCGGTGGATGATTTGGCCAGGATTTTAATCCCCACCACATCCGGCACAACGGTGTATCTGGAAGACATCACCACACGTATTTACAGTGATTATGTATCACCAAGTGAAAAAATGGTGAAAATAAACGGAAAACCGGCTATTGCTCTATTTATATCCTTGAAGGATGGTGCCAATATTGTCAGATTGGGACAGGAAGTGGACGCCGCTTTACGCATGCTCAACAGCCAAATGCCTTTGGGTGTGGAAGTGGTGCGGTCGGCTTCTCAGGACCGGGTGGTGAATGGTCAGATCAATGATTTTCTGATCAATCTGTTGCAAAGTATGGTTATTGTGCTGGTGGTGATGTTTATATTCCTGGGTTTCCGTACCGGCTCACTCGTGGCGGTATTGGTTCCCATGGTCATCATTGTCTCTTTCTTTTTTCTGGGACTGCTGGATCTGGGATTTAATAAGGTCTCCCTGGCGGCGCTCATCATTTCTCTGGGTTTGTTGGTGGACAACGGGATTGTGGTTTCTGAGTCCATTCTGATCAATATGAATAAAGGGATGTCCACTTTTGATGCGTCGGTCTATGCCGGTAAAATTCTTTTCATTCCATTGTTGATTTCTTCCCTTACGACTTCGGCGGCATTTCTGCCTTTTGCTTTGGCAGGCACCCCCATAGGAGAAATTTCCTCCCAACTTTTTTGGGTGGTTAGTTCTACGCTTTTAGGTTCCTGGATTCTGGCTTTCACCTTGATACCTTTGCTGGCGCTATGGATTGTCAGATCGGAAGAACCGGGAAAGGTGAAGAAAGAGCGCTTGATGGACCGGTATATGAATAAGGCCAATTTATGGTACAACGGTGTACTTGTCCGTGTTTTAAAGCGCCCCTTCCTGTTTCTGGGCTTCATCAGTGCTCTGTTTATTCTGGCTGTGTTTTTAGTGAAGTTTTTACCCTTTAAGTTGGTTCCCGACAGTGACCGGAATCTGGTCACGGTGGATATCAAATTCCCATCAGGGACACAAATTGAACATACTGTGAAGGCCGTGGATGAAATTGGGGATTTTATTCTGAATCATTTGCTGGTCCATCCGAAGGATGCGAAAGATCAACCGGGGGTATTGGATTTTTCTTCCTTTATTGGGGAAGGTCCTGAGCCCTACGACCTGGGTTATTTCAAGAATGAAGTGAATTCGGGTTATGCGCACATGCTGTTAAACACCACCGGGGATGTGGACAATGATTTTATCATTGCCCAGGTAGACAGTTTTTGCTTTAATCACATTCCGGATGCCGATATTCGTGTTAACCGTCTGACAGGGGCGGGGGCTTCCGGTACACCGGTGGAAATCAGAATTTCCGGCAATGATCCGGAAAAGCTTGCTCTAATTTCCGGACAGGTTAGGACGCATTTGACGGGTATTAAAGGGGCCCGCAATATTGGGGATGACTGGGGACCAAAAATGAAAAAGTTGAAGGTGGACATAGATCCGCAAAAGGCCCGACGAGCCGGATTGACCAATATGGAGATTGCGCAGGCGCTCAATACGGGCTTTTCGGGAATGAATGTGGGTGTTTTTTATGAAGCGGACCAGCAAATTCCCATTTTGTTGAAAAGTGGAAACAGTGATGCACAGGATGTGGCGACGGTCCGGGCTTTTAATGTCTTTTCCGCGACAACAGGGCGCAGTGTGCCTCTTTCAGAGGTAGCCGATGTACATGTGGACTGGCAATTTTCTAAAATCATCCGCCAGGATTTGAAAAGAACAATGACGGTAGAGGCCTATCTGGAGCCCGGCTATACAGCCTCTGACATTTTTAAGTCCATAGCTCCCTGGATGAAAGTTCAGCAAGAAACCTGGGATTATGGCTATAGTTATGAATTTGGTGGAGAAGATGAGGATAGGAATGAAAATCTGGGCGCTATTTTTTCTAATTTGCCACTGGCCTTTTTTATCATTATAATCCTTTTGGTGCTGCAATTTAACTCCTTGCGTAAAGCCACCATCATTGTTCTTTCCATTCCTTTGGGTATGATAGGCGTGGTGGCGGGATGGTATATTGGGGGTTCGTTTGTTAGTTTTTTTGGAATTCTTGGCGTCATTGCTCTGGCCGGCATTGTCATCAACAATGCCATCATTTTAATCGATCGCATTGATGTGGAAATGGCTGAAAATCCGACTATAGATCCTCGGGATGCCGTTGTACAAGCTGCCAACAACCGGTTTCGTCCCATTGTGTTAACGACGCTGACCACTTCTATGGGGATGTTACCCCTTTGGTTTTCACGTGATTTACTGTGGGAGCCGCTGACTTTAGCTATTATCTTTGGACTCTTTTTTGCTACACTCATAACGCTTGTATTCGTACCGGTGCTTTACCGTCTCTTTTTTAGAATTTCTTTTAAGGATTATGAAATGAAGCCTTTCTAATACATCTCTTGCTTAGGTATCGGTCGATTTTTATAGTTGTTGAATATTAAATATTATTTTTTTTGCATCTTTGCCAAATAATTTTTTTAAAATGTTTCGCATGGGTTTTATCCTTTTTGCATGATTATTGTAAATAACCCGTTTTTATAAATCAAAATAGCAAATTTAGAATGGCCATATTTTTTAAGACCAAGAAGAAAATTTCAGAATTGGATTTCACTTCAACACAATTAATCTTACTTGTAGCTACCCGGGTACTTATTGGCTGGCATTTTTTGTACGAAGGTCTCAGTAAAATCACAAATCCAAACTGGTCTTCTTACATCTACTTGTTAGACTCGAAAGGACCTTTTGAGTTCTTTTTCGTTTTTTTGGGTTCAAGTCCGGCATTGGTAAGTATTATTGATTTTTTAAATATTTATGGACTGACATTGATAGGGATTGGATTGATCGCAGGTCTTTTTACCCGGGCTTCGCTGATCAGTGGCATGGCCTTATTGGTCTTTTACTATCTTTCACATCCGCCGCTGGCCCTTCTAAGTTATAGCATGCCTTCTGAAGGCAGTTATTTAATTGTCAATAAAACGCTGATAGAATTGTTTAGCATGGCTGTGTTGTTGGTATTTCCAACCTGGCACCGCATTGGTATAGATCGTTTTCTAAAACACAAACTAATAAACCATAGGATTGATCATGGGGAAGAGGGATGACAAAAATAATAAAGCGGATGAGGGTGTAGTTCCATCGTCTGAGCAAAAAGTGAAAATGGACCGCAGGGATGTTCTTAAAGGTATTGCAACACTGCCTCTTTTTGGTGCATTTGCTTATAGTTATTATAAGCGTCGCAGCCACGAGCACCTGCTTAAAAGTAATTTGACGCGTGGCATCGGACTCAGCTACGAAGCTCCGGCGCCTGCATATACACCTGTCAGTCGCGACAACCAGATTCGATTGGGTATTATTGGTTGTGGCAGTAGAGGGTCTCACCTTTTACGGGCTGCCGGATTTGCACATCCTGCATGGATTGAAGATGTAAAAAGAAATGCTGCCGTAAACAGGCATGATAAGCGGTACGAGGAATATTTGGCCCAAGATGACTTGAATGTAGTGATTACCGGAGTTTGTGATGTTTTTGATGTACATGCAACAGCGGGAATTGAGGCTGCTATGAATATCCAAAAGGAGGGTAGTAGCGTGGCTTCTGGTGCCCAACCAAAGCGATATCTCAACTATAAGGACCTTATGGCTGCGGAGGATATTGATGCAGTTATTATTGCCACCCCGGATCATTGGCATGGTCCCATGACCATAGAGGCGGCAAAGCATGGCAAGCACGTCTATGTTGAAAAACCTTTAACGTGGACTGTGGAGGAAACCTATGAAGTGCGAAAAGTCATTAAAGACAGCGGTGTTATTTTTCAATTGGGGCATCAGGGTCGGCAGACCGAGAGTTATATCAAGGCCAGAGAGGCTGTTGAAGCTGGACTGCTGGGCAATGTATCACTGATTGAGGTTTGCACCAACAGGAATGACCCTAACGGAGCATGGGTTTATCCTATACACCCCGATGCAAATCCTAAAACCATCGACTGGAAACAATTTATTGGTCCGGCGCCCTGGCACGACTTTAGTCTGGAGCGTTTTTTCCGTTGGCGTTGTTGGTGGGATTATAGCACAGGCCTGAATGGTGACCTACTGACGCATGAATACGATGCCGTTAATCAAATAATGCAGGTAGGTATACCACATTCGGCCATGGCATCTGGCGGAATCTATTTTTTTAAAGACGGGCGTACAGTGCCGGATACCCTTCAAGTGGCTTATGAATTTCCTAAAAAGGATCTCACCATGCTTTACAGCGCTACCCTTTCGAGTGGGAAGTACCGTCCCAAGCTTTTTATGGGGCATGATGCCTGTATGGAAGTCAGTGACAAATTGGTAGTCACCGCAGAGGACCAATCAACCCGTTACAGAGACAAAATTGCCAGCGGGGAGATCAATCCACGTTTTCCTATCTACAACTACACGCCTGGTCAAAAAAATGTGGACGCAGTAACCTCTGCCACCGAGCAATATTTTGCCAGCAGAGGTCTGTTATACAGCTATCGTGACGGTAAGCGGGTAGATACAACTTATTTACATATAGCCGAATGGCTCGATTGTATCCGCTTGGGGCAACAGCCCAGCTGTGATATTGATCAGGCCTTTGAAGAAGCCATAACTGCCCACATGGCTACCAAATCCTACCACGAAAAGCGCATGGTGTTTTGGGACGAGGAAAAAGAAGTTATTGTATAGGGATTAAAAAAAAACCGGGATAACGTCCCGGTTTTTTTTGTCTGCCAATATTGAGTTACATCCTGAAAAAGCCTACTGCCTCTTTGAGGGTTTCAGCCTGAGCTGCCAGTTCTTCTGAACTGGAGGCCAATTCTTCTGAAGCTGCGGAATTCTGGTTGGTGACTTGCATGAGCGATTGAAGGGCATTGTTGATCATGTCGGCTCCTATGCGTTGCTCTTGCCCTGAAGCCGCAATTTCCTTAACCAATTCGGCTGTTTTTTCAAACTCAGGGACCAGTTGCTCCAGCATTTCCCAGGTTTCTTGAGCTACTTGCAGACTGTTTTTGGTTAAATCATCAATTTCTAATGCTGCCTTTTGAGTGTTTTCTGAGAGTTTTCTTACTTCACTTGCAACCACAGAAAACCCTCTGCCTGCTTCTCCTGCACGCGCTGCTTCTACGGCCGCGTTAAGTGAAAGGATGTTGGTCTGAAAGCTTATGTCTTTGATCACACTGGAGCGTTCGGTGATCTTTTTCATAGCTTCCAGTGTCTCAAAGAAAGCTGCCCTTAATTTAATGATTTGTTGCGCAGAATCAACGGCAATTTTATCGGTCTGTTGGGCATTGCTGGTGTTTTGCAGAATGGAGGATACCATTTCTTCCATAGAAGTGCTTATTTCTTCAGTAGAGGCAGCCTGTTCTGATGCACCATCGGCTATGACTTGCGATGCGGCACTCATCTGTTGTGAGGCTGTTACTACATTGGAAGCACCCTCATGAATTTCGTGGACTATTTGTTTTAGTCGATCGATCATGACTTCAAGGGATTTTTCCAATACACCCACTTCATCATTAGAAGTTACTTCAATGTCAACTTTCAAGTCCCCTGTGGAAATTTGCTCGGTTTTACCAGAAAGTTTTTCGATGGGCGTTGATATCTTTTTTCCAATGAAATAGGCCATTACCACGCCAGCAATGGTCAGCAGGAAGGTAATTAGCAGAACAACAAGCACAGTGGAGATTGTTTCTTTCTTTCTGGCTTCTTTTGTTTCGTTGATAACGGCGTCAATGTCATCGTAATAGAGGCCTGTGCCCACGACCCATTCAAAGGGTTCAAAATATATTGAATAACTACGCTTAGGCATCGGTATGTCTGAACCTAATTTTGGAAACCAGTATTCAGTTATTCCACCACCGCTCAATGCTACATTGATTATGTTTTTTACGAAAAGGTTTCCGTTGGCGTCTTCATAGTCCATACGACTGGTGCCTACCAGATGTTCGGTTCCTGGCATGGAAACGTGAATCCCCTCTTTTGTGTCGGTGAAAAAATACCCGTCCTCACCATAGAATAAATTTTTAAGCATATAGGCTGCCAATTCCTGGGCCTGATCCATTTCCAATTCTCCGGTTTGTACTCTGTTGGCAAATCCTTGCAGCAGGCTGACAGCTGTCTCCACCTCGCTTTGTAGCAGGCGATCAAAAGCATACATTAATCTGCTTTCCAGATCTATAACTTGTCTTTCTGAAGATCGATAGGTGATAGTGCCAAAAATAGCTGTAATTGTTAAGGCCAGGATGGTTAGGGTTATCCCTGTAAAAAAGAGGATTTTGTTTCTGATTTTGGTAAAAAAATGCATATTGAACTATTTAGTTTTGGATGTGGTTAGTACGTCAAATAGTTAAAAGCTGTTGCAGTTTTGCAGTTAATTTTAGGGGGAACTGTTAAAAAAGAATAACCAGAATAAGTAGTTTAAATGACTTAAAGGTGTAAATGACTTTTATATCAGGCTATTGCAATATTTCTATACTTTGATTTAATTATTATTTTCAAAATACTGATTTTTATCAGCTATTTGGACTTGCCCAATTTCGAATTATGCATTACATTTGTATCGGGTTAGGGTTAAGGTTAAGAAGGGGCTCGTCAGAATGCTGACGGCCCCTTCTTTTATTTTGTGCCCATTTACGATTTCTAAAGTTTGTTATTTTTTGCCAGCAAATTTGGCATACTGCATGTCTTCCCTTTTAATGTGTTTGGTTATCCAGTCCATAATATAATGCGTGACTTCATACGATGCTGGAGCTGTACCTTTTTTGAAGCGATTGAGGTAGTCCAGGACTAGTCCAGAAAAGGCTTCATGCTCTTTTTTGTGGGCTTCCAGGCCGTCGAAACCTATTTTTAGCATAAATGCTTCTTCGTTTTGAAAATGCACCTTGGCGTATTGGATAAGGTCGGTTAACAGTATTTCCAGATTGTCATTGGTGGCACATTTTTGAATGCCCTCATAAAATCGGTTTAAAGCAGCAAAAAGAGCTTGGTGGTCTTGATCCAGGTGTTCAATTTGAACACTGTAATCTTTGGTCCATTCTATCATATCGTTTTCTTTTGTGTTTCAATGCAGTTGATTCGTTAACCTGACTTATCCAATATACTACCATTACTATAGGTTCAGTTACAAAAATAGGATTATTGGAGTTTCCCACAATAATTTCATGTTAATTATTTGTTATGACTTGATATTGAGTCGGGTAGTTCTTAGTTTAAGGTTTTGATTATTTGATTTTTAGCTGTTTTTCATTTGAAAACGCCTGGTCGAATTGAAATTTAACCAATCCCAATGGCGCTTATTTAGAATTGTTATAAATAACAAAATGTCACATGACTTTAAATTTTTGATAATCAGTATGAAATATTTGGTTTCTCTGTTCTACTTTTTTTTAATCAAGTAAAAAACTACTTGCATAGTAGGATTGTAAAAAAAAACCTCTATATTTGTCACTGGGTTAGGGTTAAGGTTAAGAGAGGGCTGTCAGAACGTTGACAAGCCCTCTCTTTTTTTATTATAATTCTGAGCTGCCTCAAGGGTGCCTGAAATTTTCTTCATCGGTCAATAAAAATCACCAAATTTTCTTAGTAAGGGTTAAAATTGGGTAGAAGCTACGTTGTTTGATGGCTTTATGCGCTATTTTTGTTGAACCCAATATTTACTCACTTGTTCTACATGTAGTATGTTTGACCTAGCCAAAGAGTTTAGATTCTTTTAAACGAACCAAAATGATCTTATGAGAAAAGACGTAGCGGAAAATGAAATTGCTACCATAAAGCAACAAATTGAGACAGAAGGATTTCATAAAATTGAACAGGATTTAGATTCTGTGAGTCTCTTTTTGCGCGAAATGCTGCAAAACTTAAATGAAGATTCTGTCGCCAAAGTTTTGTCGGCCATCAATAATGATGAGGAGGTTGTTTCCAAAAGTAAGGTGTCGGAGGATAAACTGGTGCAGGCCCTGAGTATTTTGTTTCAATTGATGAATCTGGTAGAAGAAAACTCAGCTGCTCAGTATCGACGCAAGGTAGAAAATCGCCTGGATGCCTCCTTTATTCGAGGTTCCTGGGCCGAGACTTTTACCAAATGGCAAAAGCAAGGTTTGAGTGAAGATCAAATTGCCGCAATTCTGCCCAATATAATTGTCAATCCGGTGTTAACGGCGCATCCTACAGAAGCCAAAAGAATTTCTATTTTAGAATTGCACCGCGAATTGTATCTATTGCTGGTCAAGAAGGAGAATGTCATTTGGTCTGAAACGGAAAAGAAGGTGATTAATGAGACCATTCATGCCTTGTTGGAGCGTTGGTGGCGCAGTGGAGAAGTGTATCTTGAAAAACCTGATGTGAGTTCTGAGCGCAATAGTGTCCTTCACTATTTTACACGGGTCTTTCCTGAAGCTCTGAAATTGAGCGATGAGCGTTTGAAATATACCTGGCGGGCCTTTGGCTTCGACCCCAAAAAACTTAGCGAACCTGAGCATTTTCCTACTATATTGTTGGGCAGTTGGGTGGGAGGCGACCGCGATGGTCACCCTTACGTAACGGCTGAAGTAACGCGTGAAACCTTGATGGAGCACCGTAGGGCTGCTCTGGAGCTGATTGAGGGGCAGCTGGTTGAACTCACTACTAAAATGAGTTTTTCTGAGTCCCGCAACCCGGTGCCCAAACCTTTACTGGAGCGCATCGAAATGATGAAAGGCGCTTTGGGTAAGCCTGGTCAAAAGGCGGTAGATCGCAATTTGCACGAGCCTTGGCGACAATTTCTCAATCTTTGTCTGGCCAAACTGATCAACACCCGCAAAGAACGCGACAGAGGCGATGAGGCCATTTATGATTCAGCCGCCCAGTTGCAGGAGGACTTAAAGTATTTAAGAGAAAGTCTGTTGGAGATAGGAGCAGAACGTATTGTGGATGCTTTTCTGTTTCCGGTGGAGCGACAAGTGAAAGCTTTTGGCTTTCACTTAGCGCGCTTAGACATTCGTCAAAACAGTGCTTTTCACGATAAGGCTGTTGAACAGATGTTGGCCTTTGCCTCCAGTCCCGAAACTAATTTCTCTGAATGGGATGAAGAAAAACGGATCAGTTTTCTGACGGAAGAACTGAAAAGTAACAGGCCTTTTGTGGTGTCTGGAGTTTCGGTGGGACCAGAAGCCGATCAGGTATTGGATTGTTTCAAAGTCGTTAAAGATCATATGCAGAAATATGGATCGGAGGGAGTAGGGGCTTTGATTGTAAGTATGACCCGTGGTGTGAGTGACTTGCTCACGGTTTATTTGTTTATGCGCGAGGTGGGTTTGTTGGATTCGGGACTTCAGGTGGTGCCGTTATTTGAAACCATTGAAGATTTGGACCAATCGCCTGTCATACTTGACCGGTATCTCGCACACCCTGCCGCACGCCTTCTGCAGGTGCCCAACGGCTTATTTCAGGAGGTGATGTTAGGTTACAGCGATAGTAACAAGGATGGCGGTATTGTGGCCAGTCGCTGGAATATTTACAAGGCAGAACGGGTGTTGACTGAAGTGGCTAATAAACATGGCGTGAAATTGAGGTTTTTTCATGGTATTGGTGGAACCATCAGCAGGGGGGGCGGAAAGTATCATCGCTTTCTCGATAGCATGCCTATGGGTTCTTTTAGCGGTGAGATTAAACTGACGGTGCAGGGCGAGACCATTGCTCAGCAATTTGCGAACCTTGTGAATGCCAATTACAATTTGGAAATGTTGTTATCCGGGGCAGCGTTGCAGACGGGTTACTATTTGTACCCGCCTGTGGAGACGCAGTTTCCCTTTGAAGCTCTGGATATGCTGACTCAACTGTCGCTGGATTACTATCAGCAAATGATTAAGCACCCTGATTTTATACAGTTCTACAGTGAGTGTACGCCCATCGACGTGTTGGAACAGAGTAAGATTGGTTCGCGACCGGCGCGACGAACGGGGCGCAGATCGTTGGCCGACTTAAGAGCCATACCCTGGGTGTTCAGCTGGAATCAATCGCGATTCAACCTCACGGCTTGGTATGGTGTGGGGTACGGACTCAAAACGATGCAAAGTCAGCACCCGGACTTATACCGTCAGCTGCAGGAAAACGCCCGCAAGTGGCCTTTTTTGAGATATACCCTCATTCATATAGAAACCAACCTGCTGAATGCTGATACGGGACTGATGAACGCTTATGCATCTTTGGTGCAGGATGAGCAGGTGCGCCATGAATTTTTAACGCGGATACTCAGCGAACACAAGGAAAGCATGCAACAAGTCGCTTCCTTGTTGGGTAATCAGACGGAGAGTCGTAGGGTTAGTCTGTTGGAAAATATCAACAGACGCAAACGTCCGCTCTTTACCCTTCACCATTTGCAGGTTAATATGCTCAAAGAGTGGCGACTGGTAAAGGATGACAGTAATAATACCAAAGCGGATACCTTGCTGCAAAAGCTACTGGTTATTACCACAGCCATTTCAGGAGGTGTGAAAAATACCGGTTGATAAGTTTTTTGCAACCATCATTTTTTTACGCAACCTTTTACGAATAGACGCATCATTGAAGCAATGGTGCGTCCTTTTTTTACCCTTATATCATTACTTAATCTACCTGATTATGAGACCAATTCAATTTAGCTTTTTGTTGGGGTTTTTCCTGATTTTAGCGGCCTGCGATGGCGATGACCATCCCATTTCGGATGAAGACAAAAGTAGTTACTCAGAAGGTCATTTTAGTTTGTCCGATGGCAGATCAGCTACCGGCGTCGGCGGAGAGGGAGGTACCAGTGGAACTGGCAATGGGGATGAGGATTATGCCGGATTGGTGACTGCCGGCGAATGGAATGATTTGGATAACTGGCCTTTTTGGGAGAACCTGCTCAACGGACAGGAATATTCAAAAATGCCTGAATACTGGCGGTTTTTTACCAATAACAGAATTGCTTTTCAGGTAAATGGTACTGGTGGACCGCTGGTCAATGCCAAAGTGGAAATTGTAAGGAATGGCAGTGTGGTGGGGGCAACCCGCACTGATAATCTGGGCAGGGCAGATCTATGGCTGGGCTTGCATCAGAAAGAAGTGGTCAGCGATTTATCGGGCTATATGCTAAAAGTAAACGGCACTACTCAAGATATAAACTTAAAAATGTTTACGCAGGGGGTGAACGAACTGGACATGAGTACCGGCAATGGTAGTTTGACCCGGGTGGAATTGGCTTTTATTGTGGATGCTACCGGCTCGATGGGAGATGAATTGGAATTTTTGAAGGCAGACCTTAAAAGTGTAATTGAAACTGTTGAAAATGAAAATGCTCAAATTGATATTTTAACGGGAACGGTTTTTTACCGGGATGAAGGGGATGAGTATGTGGTGAAACACTCAGGGTTTACTGCAGACATCAATAATACGATCGATTTTATTGGTCAACAAGTAGCCTCCGGTGGTGGTGATTATCCTGAGGCGGTACATACTGCTCTGAAGACTGCCATGGGGGAACTTCAATGGTCGGACAACGCCAGGACCCGCATCGCTTTTCTAATATTGGATGCACCCCCGCATTACCAAACAGCCGTTGTTAATGACATCCATGAAAGTGTAAAGCTGGCTGCGCAAAAGGGCATCAAATTAATTCCTGTAACAGCGAGTGGCATTGATAAGGAAACTGAATTTCTAATGCGCTTTTTGGCCATAGCTACCAATGGCACTTATGTATTTATTACCAACGATAGCGGCATAGGCAATGATCATATTGAAGCGAGCGTAGGCGATTATGAGGTAGAACTGCTCAATGCACTTTTGATACGATTGATAAAGAAATATTCTGAATAGAGAAAAATGGGAGGCTTTGGCCTCCCTTTTTTTTGTCTTGCACTGCAGGAGGAACGGCGTAGTTGAAAACTACGCCAGGCATCTAGAAGAAAACTACGCTAAGTATCAAGAAGAAAACTACGCTAAGTATCAAGAAGAAAATTACGCCGGGCATCTGGAAGAAAGTTGCCCGGCGAAGTTTGTAACTTCGTCGGATCTCTTTCGGCAGTTTTTAACTGCCCCTTGCCCTAGTCAAAAATAATTGAGAATAAATCGTAAATTTGAGGAGCTTTAAGCACTCTATGCGGGCTTAAAGAGTGACGCCATTTTGTAACCCTGGCGGTGGATTTTATGTATGAATGAGATAGTAGCGGGTTTATGTAATTTACGACCAATGATTTTCAAAAATAACAAGCAGTCTTCAGGCATGCTCTTCTTTTGGAGTTGGGTGCGAGTGGTACTGTTCACTTTGATGATTCTATTCACTTTTGAGTTCGGGCTTTTGGCTCAGTTAAATCATGGGGGACAGCCATCGCTTTTGCCGGCAGTGTCGGCGCGACAGGCAGGATTTAAAATGGTGGAAA
Organism: Marinilabiliaceae bacterium UBA5213; assembly: GCA_002412555.1. GTDB lineage: Bacteria > Bacteroidota > Bacteroidia > Bacteroidales > Marinilabiliaceae > Geofilum. The sequence goes on from DHVH01000082.1 coordinate 12,763, forward strand.
TGCCTTCGTTGCCACAAGCAGTATCTTCTGATATGCGAAGGGTAAGTGGAAAAGAATCGGCGCAGCCCTTGCGGTTTGCGCATCCCTTTTTTGTAGAGCTATCTCCCGACAATTCAGGCGAGTGGCAACACCATTCAGATGGTTCCAGAGTTTGGCGATTGGCCATAACTTCAGCAGGTGCTTATTCCATTAACCTTATTTTCGACCGGTTTAACCTGGCTAAAGGAGCCTCCCTATTTATTTTTAATCCCGATCAAAGTGTGGTTTTAGGGGCTTTTACCCATAAAAACAACTTGCCATCGGGCATACTGGCCACCACCCCTGTGCCGGGTGATGAGGTGATTGTTGAATTAAGAATTGCATCGGGAACTCTGCCCTCTGATCTTTTGATAGGCGCTGTGAACCACGATTACCTGAATGTGGCCTCTTTTTTACCCATTGAAGGCAGTCGCTTTGGCAGAAGTGGCAATTGTCACCCCGACCTGTCATGCGAGGTGGACAATCTTTGGCTCAACAATGGACAGTCGGTTTGCCGTCTCATCATTGACGGAACTGAACTCTGTACAGGAGTTTTGGTCAACAATACCCGCAATGACGGTACTCCTTATGTGATGACGGCTGCTCACTGCCTAAAAAATGATAACTCTCACGAAACGGTGATTTTTACTTTTAACTATCAGGTGCCCAACTGCGATTCTCGGATAGAAGGCTCTTTTATTCAGACCATATCGGGTTCAGACCGGCGTGTTTATCGAGCGGATATGGACATGGCTTTGTTAGAAATGTCGGACATTCCTCCTGCTACCTATCGGCCTTATTGGGCTGGCTGGTCACGCGCAACTTCGCCGTCGGCTCCTGTGCGCACCATTCATCATCCCGAGGGCGATGTGAAAAAGATAGCCAGAGCAGACAATGCGCCAACGAATGCCTCTTTTTATACGTTTGTTTCCAATTCTCATTGGCGAATTGCACAATGGCAGGAAGGTACTACCGAATTCGGCTCTTCGGGCGCTCCCTTGTTTGATAGCAATGGCTTGCTCATCGGAAGTCTGAGTGGCGGTTCTGCCGTCTGTGGCAATCCCATAAATGATTTCTTTTGGCGCTTTAATAAAGGATGGAATTTTTATGCTGCACCTGATCAGCAACTGGCTTTTTGGCTGGCGCCCGAGGGAGCTAACGTTTCTTCCTTGAACGGATTGGATTATTATGACAAAGAGGTGCAGCGCTGGTCCAATATGGTTACAGGTGATATAGCCGGTGCCTGGCATATTGGCTTTAATGAAGGCTATTTTTCAGGCCATAACAGTCGGAAAGACCATAGTTACGCAGATCATAAGGGTGCTTTTGTATCTGCCAAGTTGCATGGTATATATGTTATGCCGGCCAAATCTTCCAACACCGGCACGCAAAAGTTGAATTTGAAAGTCTGGCAGGGCATTAATGAGCCTGAAATGGCAGTCTGGTCGCAAAACCAGGTTAATCTGACGCAAATCAAAGCCAACAGAGAATATTTGGTGATGTTGAATGAACCCCTTGAACTGGTCGGTAATGTATGGGCAGGCCTGGAGCTCAGCTACCCGCAATCGCCAGATACCTTTGCTTTATATCAATCTGGTTTTAGCGATAACCGCTCCAACACTGCGTGGGTGAAAAATACTCAGGATCAATGGCGGCAATTGCCGGACTGGGATGCCAACGCAAGAGGTTCCTCGTTTTGGGTCGATTTATTATTGTCGGATGTCCAAATGCTGGATACTTCTGATGCCATCATCTATACCGGCCATTTTAAGTTGGCTCCCAATCCAGTAAAACATAACCTGGAAGTCTACATACCCAATGGTAATGGTTATGCACAAGTTGAATTTGTTACCTTAACCGGACGAATGGCTCATCAGACAAGCGTTTTGATGTTTAATGGAAAAGGAAACATGAATGTTTCCTTTTTAAGACCCGGTCTGTATGTTGTGCGTCTGAAGTTTGAGGGTAAATATTATGTTGAAAAGTTGGTAGTTAGCGGCGGTTGATATTACTCAATAATTTTTATGTTGTCGATGCAGATAAAAGGGGGCGTTAGTATTTGACCATTTTCATTCTCAATGGAAGAAGTCAAGGTCATTCTCACCTCATTAACCATTCCAAGTGGCGTTAAATCAATGGCCGTCCATTCCTTAATCAAATAATTCCTTTTCCTGTTTTCAAAACGGAAATCGGCCAGGAAAAACTCCACTTCCCCGGTCTTGCTGCCTGCTACATCAAAGCCCTCAAGGGTCAGAAGAAACCAGTCCAGCGGATTTTCCCTTGCGGGATCGCCAAAGCGCGGTATTTCATCTGTGCCATATAACATTACCAAGTAAGCCAAAGTGCTGTTAGTGACTCTCATGCTGCTTATTTTATGCATGGCCTCATTTTCAAAGGTGAAAGCGGCATTTTGCGGCAAGTTGGGTTGCAGATAAATCAGAAAGTTTTTTTTGGTCAATGGCGGCGCAAATGCACTGAATGGACTGGGCACTTCGGTGATGGATTGACTGTATAAGTTGCTCAGACCAAAGCCTGTCCATGTTTCTTCAGAAGTACCGTAGCCGGGAAAAATTATTCCCTTTGATCGGATGGCTCCCGTCTCTTCACTGTTACCATTGGCCAGTTGATAGCTGTCCTTATCCAGTTCTATTTCCTTGAAGTCGATCAGTACAATGGTCGAAATAAAGATGTTGAGCGTGTCAGCACCATAGGGTGTGCCGACTATGAATTGATAGTTGGTCTTTCCCAGTGCTTTGGATATGTGAAGCAGTTCTTTTTCAGTTGAAACTTCTTCTCCATTGAGCAACCATAAGTAAGTGGCATCTATGTCATAGGTGATTTTGGGCACTAGAAGCAGACTGTCTTCCACCTCCAACTCAAAGCCTTCATCGGGCATGCTGATGAAGGCACCCGGGGGTGGAATGTCTTTCTCGCCTTCATTACAGGCTACCCACATGCAGCTAATGGCCACAAGCAGTAACAGCGTGGACAGTGTTCTTAATAGGGGACGTGAATCGTTCATACAGGTCTATTGTTGTTTCAGAAGATGATCGATAAAACCGGGTAATTGTTCAACATCCAGGCGTTTCGCAGCTATGTTTTTGTGCCTGTCGAGCACATAAATCATGGGTGTTGACCGAATGTCATAATAGTTTCTGAAGCGCGTTTGGTGATAAGGATCATACACATTGATCCAGTCAAATAGCTCGTGCTTGTCAATAAAGGTCTGCCACTCTTCGGGATCGGCCATGCTATAGACCGCAAACACCTGAACACCCTTATTTCTATAAGGTTCAAACACCTCTTTATACAGTTTCGGAATGGCTGTTTTACAATGACCACAGGAGGGTTCGTAGAATACCACCACGGTTACTGCAGCCGTCAGCTCATGCAGTCTGTATATCTGGCCGGTGTTGCTTTCCATTTGCATGTCATGGGCCTTCTTACCGATTAGGGTTGGCTTGATATCGCGTACGCGTGTGGCAAGATTTTCCAAAAAATCTTCTGCAGCCCAATGGGCCTCACCTGTCAGGTAGTATTTTTCGGCCAAAGCCACCATGGCAGCGTCCATGCCCATTATTTTACTTTCATTGGCCTTGTTGAAGGTGAATTGTACCAGAAAGCGGAACATTTCTTCGGTACCTCGACTTCTTTCTATAATATCAATTGAAGCATCAACAATGGTGTCGGGCATTTGAATCAGCATGCGGTCGAAATAGGTTTCCAGCTTGTGGACAAAAAAAGGCGTACGCAGCAAGCGCTTATCTGTGAAGTCAATATTATCGAAATAATGGTCGCGGTAAAATTGGTAGCGTTTTATTTGTCGAAGAGAATCCTTGTTTTGCACATCATCAGGTATCTCAAATTCCGGCATTACCGGCTCTTTCATACTTTTAATAAATTGTGCGTAAAAGGTTCCCGGATATTGTTCTATAGCATTGTCCCAAAAATCTGCTACATTTTTGTTGGTCGCCTCCAGCTCCCGACTCAGTTCTTCTACTTTTGCCTGATCGCTTTCATGGGTTTTAAGGGCTTCCCTAAGTTCAGTTACTTTTTTCTGCTGTTGCTCAATAAAGCGCTGATAATCCAGAAACAGCTCAGACTCCCTGGCACCAGTAATCTTCATCTGACCAATCAAATGGGTGGTGTCAGTTTCTATGGTAAAATGCTGCTCATTATTGATTAAGACATCAAAAAATTTGCCATCTGGCAGATAGAAGAGATACAGACCACCCGGCAGTGACGCATCGTCCTTGAAAATGGCTGTGCCATTTTCAATACGGCTGGTATCGGTCACATACATTTTTTTGTTGTAGTAATACCCTAGAATCATATCCTGATTGTTATAGCCATTCAGACTCACTTTGATGTGGTAACCATCAGGTTCAGAAGGGCTTGCTTTTGCTGAGCAAGCCGCAAGCATACTAAATACAATTAAAAGAAATAGTGTTTGTTTCATTTGATGTTTTTTTTCTTTTGATTGCCAAATGGAACTTGCCAACAGTCACCCTCGTGTGGACAAGTAATACACATGGCTCGTTTCATCTGATACTATTTTTCATTTGATTGATTGGGCGCTTATTAAAAACCTAACGACCTATTGTATTAAAGGGCCGCCGTTTTTTCCTGGAGCCAAATTTTGTGTTCCTCGTCGAGCAGGGGCGAAATTTTTTCGAAGACCTGCTGGTGGTAGTCGTTGAACCAGTCAATCTCGTCCTGGGTCAGTAAGCTTTTGTCTATCATGGTTTTATCCATCGGACAAAGGGTTAAGGTCTCGAATTCCATGAAGGTTCCAAATTCTGATTCTTCTTTTATTTTTGAAATAATCAGGTTTTCGATGCGTATACCGTAAGCGTTGCGTCGATATACGCCTGGTTCGTTGGACGAAACCATGCCCGGCTCAATTTCAATGCCATTGTCTTGCGGCCTGATGCTTTGCGGACCTTCATGCACATTCAGAAAATAGCCTATGCCATGACCCGTTCCGTGCCCGTAGTTAAGGCCATGTTGCCACAATGCCTTGCGGGCCAGAATATCCAGGTGTACGCCTCGCGTACCTTGAGGGAAAACCGCACAAGCCAGTGCTATGTGTCCTTTAAGCACCAGGGTGTAATCTGTTTTGGCCTGTTCAGGAATGGCACCCAGTGCAATGGTACGTGTAATGTCTGTTGTTCCCCCATGGTACTGCCCTCCTGAATCGATCAAAAACAATCCCTCCGGCTTTAGCTCAATATCAGATGCCGCATTGGCATTGTAATGTACAATGGCTCCGTGTCCGGCATAACCAGATATGGTGCCAAAGGACTCACCCACAAATCCGGGCTGCGCGGCACGCAGGGACTTAAGTTTTTTGGCGGCAGATACTTCTGTGATGGTAATTTTGCCAATATTGTCCTCTAGCCATTTTAGAAAATGAACCATGGCCACGCCATCATTGATGAGGGTCTGCTTCAGATTTTTAACTTCTGTATCGTTCTTCTGCGCTTTGAGTCGGGTAATAAAACTGACGGTTTCTTTTTTGGTTACCTTGGGCGACAAGGCTGCATAGATGGCTGAGGTGGTTCTGTCCGGATCTACCAAAACAGTTGCATCATCCGGAATTTGTTGCAGGTTTTTATAAACCTCTTCGTAAAGGGATATTTTGATGTTGTCTGCCTCCAGTTTCCGCGCGATTTGAGCCGTCAATTTGTGCGGATTAATAAACAGGGTGACTTTATCAAATTCGACGATCATGAAGGCATGAAACACCGGATTAAAAGGCACGTCATTGCCTCTCAGGTTCAGTACCCATGCAATTTCGTCCAGGGTGGCGGTGATGTAGTATGAAAGACCCTCTTGCTTCATCAATCCACGCACTTGTTCCAGTTTTTGAGCCCTGGAAAATCCACTCCACTTGTCTTCATGCATAAAAACAGTGTTCTCAGGAATGGGAATTCTGGCCTCCCATACATCTTCGGCTACCGAATGGGTAGAATCGACTTGAATACGGGCATTGCGTAGTTCCCGGGTAATTCTGCGTAAGAGACTCACCGACACCGTGGCGCCATTAACAGCTACTTTATCCCCCGGCATTAGCACTTCGTTGAGCCAGGCTGTATAATCCGGCACACCCTTTTCTCCTTCTTTGAATAATTGAATGTTGCTGGCGTCCAGCTGCTCTTCGGCCTGCAGAAAATAGCGCGAATCGGTCCATAGTCCCGCCTCCTCAGCAGTCACCACCAAGGTGCCTGCCGACCCAGTGAAATGACTTAGCCATTCACGAATTTTCCAGTGTTCAGACGGGTACTCACTTAAGTGGGGATCGCCCGATGGAATAATGCAGGCATCCATTCCCAAAGCGCCCATTTTGTTTCGTAGAAGTAGTAGTTTGTCCGAGATCTGCATGACTTAGTATTTTTAGTTATTGATTCACAATTAAATGTATATCACTGTTTTTGTTAAATATAATCAGGTTTGGTGCGGGTTTGTTTCTGGAACTGTTCTCGCTCGAAAATGAAAGTGTATTGCTTTCCCTAAAGATTCGGATCTTCTTGTTTTCCGGATAGAAAAATTGTCCGTTGCTTACCTGCCCGTGCAGGTTAAACGCCAATTTGTCTGCTATATGTACCTGAATAGGGCTATGGTCACCGGCAATGGTTAATTCTTTCAGGGAGCTTTCAATGGACTGGATGTTGACACTACCCAGGTAGCTTTCAATAAAGCCATGTTGCTGAAGTTTTGAAATGACGATGTTGGTATGTTTGGTTTTAAAATTAACAGAACCGGCTTGTTCAATGTTTATATTACTGGTAGTGGCGATGAGCTTTAATTGCTCAATGTGGTGGATAGTGGCAGTTGAAAAGTCCGCAGTGAGTGATAGATCGACGGCCTTACTTAGCTCAAACTGCCCGTTTTTATGAATGATCTCTGCCTTTATCAGATCACCAATTTCCAAATCGCCATTGGTGATTTGAATCACTGCCTTTGGCATAGCCTCACGGTACCTGGCTATTTTTAAATGGCTGTATTCGCCCGTAATTGTGGCAACGCCATAATATTCATCAATATTTATATTGCCCAAACGGTTAAGGATTTTAAGCTCTAATTCCTTTGGGCCAAAAATATGGTAATCAATACCAAAGTTGTAGTTGGAAAAAAAGTTCTGTTTGAATACTGTACTATAATCCAGGGTTTTTCTGGTGGGTTGTTGAGCAATGTCAATCTGATCGTGCACTTCAGCAGCTATAACAGGATTGGGGGCTTCTACCCATATGCTGATTCGCACAGCCAGGGTGTCTTTGTCCCAACCGGTGTACTGGACCACACCGTGCCGGTTGCTGATGGTCAGTTTTTCAATGCTTGATCCAGCGTATTCATCAAACCTGGTTTTGTGGTGTCTGGTAAATTCACTTTGCGCTGAAATTCCCACCTCACACAGAAGCAGCAACAATATACCAATGTTGAGAATTCTGTTCATCTAATTTATATTAGTTAGTTATTGTTTTTAACAATAGTTATGCCAACAGTGTGCATCAAAAGTAACGATTTTGGGGGACGTTTCCAGACCTTTATGTTTATATTTGTAGAATTTCTGTCTGCCCGGGAGCGTGGACTCCCGGGCTTTTTATTTATTTAATTCTTTTATATTATGAATTTGAAGTCTTTTTGGCACCAACAAAAAATGGTGCATTTTAACCAATGGATGCATACCGGTTATGCAGTATTTAACACGCTGAAACGCGAAATCCGTATAGGATTCTTGTTCACCGCTTATTTCACCTGTTTGGGCTACCAGTCCACTTT
>DHVH01000179.1 GCA_002412555.1 Marinilabiliaceae bacterium UBA5213
CGAGCGGTCAGGAATATTATGCATCAACTCTTTAAACTTATTGGCCACTCCAAAAAACAGGGGCCCCGTAACCTCATAGACAATACAGGAGGCAGGTAATTCCAAATTAACCATCGAGGCATCATCCACCTCCTCACCGGGATAATTCACCAGTGTTTTTACTTCGCCCACATCGGCCATGCGTTTCATAAACAAAATGGCAGCCAGCACCATGCCTACCTGAATGGCAATGGTCAAATCAACCACCACCGTTAAAATAAATGAAGTCAACAGCACCAGAACATCATAACGTGAACCACGCATAATGGAGACAAATGACCGCCACTCACTCATGTTGTAGGCCACCACCATTAATATACCTGCAAGCACCGATAAGGGAATCAATCCCGCCCACTTACCGGCAAACAGCATTATAATGAGTAAAACAAGGGCGTGTACGATACCCGCAACCGGTGTACGTCCCCCATTTTTCACATTGGTGGCTGTGCGGGCAATGGCCCCGGTAGCCGGAATTCCGCCAAATAATCCACTTCCTATATTGGCCACACCTTGAGCAATGAGTTCGGTATTGCTTCTGTGCCGACCCCCAATCATACCATCCGATACCACCGCTGAAAGAAGCGACTCGATAGAGCCCAGCAGTGCAATCGTAAAAGCCGGACCAATGTGCCTAATGATCAGGTCCCAGCTAACATTGGGGAGGGATGGCATATGAATAGTAGAGGGTATCTCCCCAAATTTACTACCTATGGTTTCTACATGGAGCACCCCCAAGGCTACTAAAACTGCTCCCAACAAAAGGGCCACCAAAGAACCTGGCACACGGGACGATATTTTGCCCCAAAACATGGTCAAGGCAAAACTGACCAGCCCAAGGATCATGGTTGGCCACTGAGCGGTTGGGAAAGACGAAGTCAGAACTTTCATTTTAGCAACAAAATCAGCAGGCAAATCACCTGTCTGCAAACCAAAAAAATCCTTGATTTGCGAAACAAAGATCAGCAAGGCTATGCCACTGGTAAAACCAACTGTCAGCGGGTAAGGGATAAAGCGGATAACGGCTCCCAAACGGAACAAACCAAACAAAATCATGATCACCCCGGCCATAAGGGTGGAGATGATGAGCCCATCGAGACCATAAGTAGCTATGATACCTGCTACAATAACCACAAAAGCACCGGTTGGTCCGCCAATTTGCACCCTGCTACCGCCCATCAATGATATCAGAAAGCCGGCAACCACTGCGGTAATTAGCCCCTTTTCGGGACTCACCCCCGAGGCAATGGCAAATGCAATGGCCAAAGGTAAGGCCACCACACCTACAATGGCGCCTGCCATTACATCGCGCATCAATTGTTGTCGGGAATAACCTTCTTTAAAAGTCGTTAGCAGCTTAGGCAGGAAAATTGGTTCCATGTATTTCTATTTTGTGAAGTAAAAATCATGCAAACTTAGGGATAATATCGTATCGTTGTCATCGCATCCCTCTGTATATTAATTATAATTAATAATTGAACGGCTGCCAAACTCAGCCATTTTGCAGCAGCATGGATCGTCTGGCCTTAAACCTGCAAAAAAGAAAACTTTATTGTACCCCATACTGGAAAAAAAACATATTTTTGCCTCAGTAATAGTAAAAAGAAGCAACATAAATTTTAATAACACACACAGGGGTTGCTACCCAACAACTAAACAAAAATGAATTACTCCTTTTACGACTTTCTGACCATGGTGGGGTCGCTCGGTATGTTCCTCTATGGAATGAAGATGATGAGTGAATCGCTCCAACGAGTAGCCGGACAAAAAATGAGAAGCATCCTGTCAGCCATGACCTCCAACAGGTTTTTTGGCGTTCTGACAGGATTTTTTGTGACCACCGTGGTGCAATCGTCCTCAGCCACCACCGTAATGGTCGTTGGCTTTGTGAATGCAGGACTCATCACCCTTAAAGAATCCATTGGAGTGATAATGGGTGCCAATATAGGTACAACCGTTACCGGATGGATCATTACCATCTTTGGCTTCAAAATGCAAATCAGCGACTATTCGCTGCCCATGATTGCCATCGGTATTCCGCTCATATTTTCAAAAATTGTTACCCGTCGCTCCTGGGGTGAATTTATTGTAGGCTTTGCCCTGCTGTTTTTGGGTCTTGATTTTCTAAAAGGCTCAGTACCCAACATCAATGAAAATCCTGAAATATTGAGTTTTGTGCAAGGATTTATGGGTTTTGGTTTTGGCTCAACACTTATTTTCCTCGCCTTAGGATCCCTACTGACCATTGTCATACAATCCTCATCGGCCACTATGGCACTGACTTTTGTGATGGTGAACCAGGGCTGGATTTCATTTGAAATGGCTGCAGCCATGGTTTTGGGCGAAAATATCGGTACTACTATCACTGCCAATATTGCTGCATCGGTGGGTAACTTGAGTGCCAAACGGGCGGCCCGGGTCCATCTTTTATTCAATGTTCTGGGTATTGTATGGATGCTGGCCATTTTCAACACCTATACGGGTGTGATTGACCAGTTTGTAACCAACCGGGGAGGCGTGTCACCTTCAGATTCACCAGCTGCCATCCCTACTGCCCTGGCACTTTTTCACACCTCGTTCAATATCATCAATGTGCTAATATTCATTTGGTTTACCCCCTTATTGCAAAAGGTGGTGATTCGAATGATTCCGCAACGGGATAAGGACAGTGAAGAAGATTTCCGCTTGAAATTCATTACCACCGGCATGCTGTCCACCCCAGAACTGTCATTGTTACAAGCAAAAAAAGAGGTGCAGTTCTTCTCGAAACACACGATTAAAATGTTTGGCTTCTTTCGAAAGCTGCTGTACGAAAAAAGTGATAAAAAATTCAACAAGCTCTATACCAAAATTCAGAAGTACGAGAACATCTGTGACAATGTGGAAGTTGAAATTACAAATTACCTGAGTCAGGTATCGCAATACAAAATGAGCGAGAGCGGACAACGCCGCATGCGTTCCATGCTCAAGTTGGTCGGCGATTTGGAGAGTGTGGGTGACTGCAACTACAACCTTGCACGCACAGTGAACCGTATGCGTGAAAACAAAATCAGTTTCAACGACGAGGCCATGGAAAAGCTGGAGCTGATGTTTAACCTGGTGGATGATACTTTGGAAGAGATGCGCAGCAATTTAAACAAAGATGAGTCGACCGTTAACCTGAGCAAAGCCATCCAGCTAGAGAAACAAGTCAACAACTACCGCAGCCAATTAAAGGCTGAACACCTCGATAACTTATCCAAAGAAGTCTACTCGAACGAGGCTGGCATCCTCTTTAATGATTTATTCTCGGAATGTGAAAAGCTGGCCGATTATACCATCAATGTTTCTGAAGCCCTGGAAGAGGTGGCTTCCAGAAAGTAAAGTACCAGATAATAAGGACAAAGAAAAGCCGGTTTATGCCGGCTTTTCTCCTTTCAAGTCACGAAGCTTTTCAAATGGTCTTTTCAATCTGCCCTATTTCCTTCTACTGAATCAGACCCTTCGAATTTGGCATAACTCTTCGGAATAAACTTTATGCCGTAGCGTTTGGTATATGCCGATGTAAATTCTGCACCAAAAAAAAGAATGAGACACGAATAGGAAACCCACAACATCATAATTATCAGAGAGCCTGCTGCACCATAAACACTTCCCGGATTGGACTGCCCAAAATAGAAACTAAGCAGTTCCTTTCCTAAGGCAAAAAGAAATGAGGTAATCAAGGCGCCTACCCAAACACTTCTCCAGCCAATATGTACATCCGGCAAATATTTAAATATCAGGGCAAACAATACGGTAATTACCCCAAATGAAATGACC
>DHVH01000217.1 GCA_002412555.1 Marinilabiliaceae bacterium UBA5213
CGTTTGGTGTCTTCCTATGTAATTTCAAACGATATGGCGGAACGCATTGTCAATCTGGTTATCCCCAATCTTCAATTTGAAGAACCGTTCGACAACAAAGGGCTCATGGTGGTTGGGAATTACGGAACGGGTAAATCGCACCTCATGTCATTCATTTCAGCCGTCGCAGAATACCCAGAATTGGCAGCCTTTATTCATTCACCCGAAAAAGTAAAAAAGGTCGACGGTTTATCGGTTACCGTCGCGGAAGAATTCGAGAAAATTGCCGGTAAATTTAAAGTAATCCGCACCGAAATTGGTTTTACAACCATGTCCGTTCGCGATATTCTCGTAGCTGAGTTGGAAGAATATCTTGCATCTGTAGGTATCAGCTTTACCTTCCCGCAGGCTGATAAGGTTTCTTCATATAAAGATTCCTTTGAGCAAATGATGGCCGTATTCTCAAATCAATATCCCGATCATGGACTCTTACTGGTCGTCGATGAATTGTTGGACTACCTGCGCACCCGGCGTGATCAAGAATTAATTCTTGATTTAAGTTTCCTGCGGGAAATAGGCGAAGTTTCCAAAGATATTCGTTTCCGCTTTATTGCCGGTGTCCAGGAAACACTCTTTGACAACGAGCGTTTTTCATTCGTGGCCGATAGTGTGCGCCGGGTCCAGGCTCGTTTTGAACAAATTTTTATTGCCCGTAAAGATGTAAAATTTGTTGTTTCAGAGAGATTGCTGAAGAAAACAATTGATCAACAGGCGAAAATCCGTGATTACCTTCTTCAGTTTTCATACTGTTATGGAAACATGAACGAAAGAATGGATGAATTTGTCAAAATGTTTCCCATTCATCCGGATTACATCGACATCTTTGAGCGCATCACCGCGGTTGAAAAACGCGAAGTCTTAAAGACCCTCTCGCTGGCCATGAAACAAATTTTGGATGAAGACGTCCCACAGGATTTTCCAAAACTCATCGCCTACGACAGTTACTGGAACAATCTAAACGAGAATCCTGCCTTTCGCGCCGTTCCCGATATTCGTAAAGTGATCGATGTCAGTCAGACTCTAGAAACTCGTATCGATCAGGGTTTCACCCGCAAAAACTACCTCCCCATGGCACGTCGAATCATTCAAGCTTTATCAGTACATCGCTTATCCACCAACAACATTCGTGCTAAAACCGGTCCGACTGCTGCGGAATTGCGTGATACCTTATGTTTATACCAATCTGGAATTGAAGATATGGGAGGCGATGCCGCTGATAATTTACTCACCCAGGTGGAGACAGTCCTTCGTGAAATTCTAAAAACAGTTAACGGACAGTTTATTTCCCGTGTTGATGATAGTGGACAGGCATTTTTGGACGTCGACAAAGACGTTGATCACGCCGCGCTCATTGATAAACGCATCGAATCATTAGATGCTAACCGCCTTGACCTGGCCTACTATGGCGCGCTCGCCCGCATCTTGGAACGCACCGATAGTTATTATCCCGGCACCCACCTGGCCTGGGAATACGACGACGGCATCGAATGGCGTGAACGGCATGCCGCCCGTGCCGGGTATCTGTTTTTTGGCACCCCCAATCAGCGTTCCACTGCCCAACCCGAGCGTGATTTCTATATGTATTTCATCCAGCCGCATGATGCTCCATTATATTCCGATGAAAAGAAAGCCGATGAGGTTTTCTGGAAACTGGTCAATACGGATGATGAATTCAAATGGGCATTAAGGCGCTATGCTGCCTCGCTGGATCTCGCGGCCACTTCATCCGGTCAGGATAAATCTACCTATGAGAACAAAGCCGGCGAATACCTCACTATCATGGTGAAGTGGCTTCAAAACCACATCACCACCGCCTTCGAAGTTACTTGCCAAGGCACCACCCGCAATGTTGCCGAGTGGATCAAACACGGCCAGGTAGCTGTCTCTCTCAGCGGAAGCCGCCTTAATGTGCGTGATCAGGTTAATTTAGTCAGTAGTATTTGTCTCACACCCAGCTTTCAGAACGATGCACCCGAGTATCCTATCTTCTCATTGACCATTACCAATAAAAGCCGTTTGCAGGCTGCCCAGGATGCAGTCCGTTGGATTCGCGGAGTAACCAAAACCCAGCAAGCCGCAGCGGTCCTCGACGCCCTCGAATTACTCGATGGTGACCGGTTGTCCATCGCTAGCTCCCGTTATGCTGGTTTTATTCTCGATGCGTTGCGCCAAAAAGGGCATGCACAGGTGCTCAACCGCAGCGAACTGATCATCGATGATCACGGTGTCGAATACATGGCACCGGATCGTTTCCGTCTGGAACCCGAATGGGTCGTTGTCTTACTAGCCGCCCTGGTTTTTAATGGGGATATTTCATTGGCCATTACCGCGAAAAAATTCGATGCCAGCGCGATGGACATAATGGCGGCCACCCCGATCGATGAGCTTTCCCACTTTAAATTTATCGAATTCCCCAAAGATTGGAATATCACGGCATTAAAAATACTGGTCGAAATGGTCGATTTGGAACCCGGAAAAGCTATCCTCATAACCCAGGGCGGTTCCGCGGCGGAATCCATTGTCTCTCAGGAATTAATGCCAAAAATCAACGAATTGGTTCATCGTCTCGTCATTGTGCAGCAGATCATTCAATCCGGTTTACCCTTTTGGGGCACCCCCCTCTATCCGGAAAACGAACGCACCGAATACCTAAACCGTATTGTTGCAGCCAAAACCTTCCTCGAATCAGCTCAGGCCTTTAATAACCCCGCGAAATTAAAGAACTTTAACATAGATGCTGCTGCCACTCAGCAGCACCGACTGGCTCTGGAAACCCTCAAAGAGGTCGAATCCATTCAAAACTTGATCGTCGACCTCAACCCATTAGCAAACTATTGTTCCCAGGCTGTTTTGGCGCTTCCTGCTGAACATGCCTGGGTGGAAAAAATTCATGATCAACAGGCGCAAAGTATCGCCCAGCTCAAATCACCCGCCAAACGTAGTCAGCCCACCTTTCGCCAGCAGGTTGTTCAAAACCTTACCCAGCTCAAAAAAGAATATCAGACTATTTACATCGGGCTCCACACCAAAAACCGTTTGAATTTAAATGAAGACAAGCGTAAAGCTGTTTTGCTTCAGGATGCACGCCTGGAACAATTGCGCAAATTGGCCGGTATTGAATTAATGCATACTGGGCAATTAACCGAATTTCAAAACCGACTCATCGGTCTCAAAACCTGTTTCTCGCTCACCGAAACCGATCTCCAAACCACACCGGTTTGTCCTCATTGCGGTTTTAAACCCATCATTGAAACCGAGAATATAAATGTCGGCGTACAGCTCAAACAATTGGATGAAGAATTGGATAACCTGGTATCCGATTGGACCAAAGGACTCCTCGATAACCTAGAAGACCCCATGACCCAGGCCAATCACGAACTGCTAAACCCGGAATATCAGGGAATTATCCGCATGTTTCTGATGGATCGCCAACTACCGTATCCGCTCACCAATGAATTTATCTTCGCTGTACAGGAAGCGCTTTCCACCCTTGTTAAAATAACTGTCAAAATAGAAGATCTGCGCATCATTCTGCGCAATGGCGGGTCACCAGTAACAATACAGGAATACCGCAAACGCTTTGACGAATACCTAGCGAATATTACCAAAGGCAAAGACCCCAACAAAATTCGTATCGTGATTGAGTAATTAACGGGAGCACAAATGATCAGAAAATGGAAATTATACAACTTCAAATCAATATCTAAACCATTGGAAATCGAATTCAAACCGCTCACCATCCTCGCAGGCGCCAACAGCAGTGGTAAAAGTACAGTTCTCCAGTCCATTCTGTTAATCTCCCAAACCCTCTCCAAACGCAATAATTCCGATTCGCTGATTTTAAATGGACCTTTGGTCCAGCTTGGGCAGTTCGATGATATCCGCTCTTTTGGGAGCTCTCATCAACAAATTTCGTTTGGCTGGCAAATCGACAGTACGTATAAAACTATTGAAGAGCACGATTTTTTTTCGAATAAAGAACCAATCACGATCACATGTGATTTTTCATTTGAAGCTGATGCATCTAGAAGTGAGGATTCCCAATTTCAACCATCATTATTTGGTTGTGAAATAAAGATAGCTTCTTCAAACAGTGCCACAAAGCTCATTAGTTCACATAACAAATTTATAGAAAACAAATATTTTCAAAATCTTCAAACTAAATCAACAAGTGATATAGAAAAAGCTCTCAAATATAATGTTGATACGGATAGTTATCTTACACAACAAATCACTAGCTACATTGTCCCATATGAACAGCCAAAATTGGTTGGAGTGTCATTTTTAAATATTCTTCCCAATAAAATTTTAGTTCATGGTTTGGATCCAGATTTTAACTCTGAAACAAATAAAGTTGAATACTTCCAAAAAGTAGAATTTGCAAACTTGCCAAATTTCTTCTCCCACCCAATTAATCAAATGATAATAACGTTCTCTTCAAAAATCAGGTATTTGGGTCCCCTTCGCGATGAGCCAAAAATTCTCTATCCCTTTAATTTTTCCGATAACCTGTTCGACGTTGGGTTGCGTGGTGAACATTCCGCCTCTGTACTCGACCAGAATAAGATACGAAGAATAAGCTATATTAACCCAGAGATATTCAAGTCCAATTCCCTGGTTCCCCAATTATCAGTTCGCACCCTGCAAACAGCAGTAAACGATTGGCTGCTGTATATGGATGTAGCCCAATCGGTACAGACCAATAAAAGCGGTCATTTTGGTTATGAAATGAAAGTTTTCATGGACGACGACACCACTGGACGAGACTTAACCCATGTCGGTGTAGGCATCAGCCAGGTCTTGCCAATCCTGGTTATGTGTCTCTTGGCAGATAAAGAAACAATTATTGTCCTGGAACAGCCTGAATTGCATTTGCACCCCAAAGTGCAGACTCGCCTGGCCGATTTTTTCCTTTCAATGGCACTGTTGGGAAAACAATTAATTATTGAAACCCACAGTGAATATATTGTGAACAGGCTTCGTTTTCGTGCTGCTTCAGCAAAAACGGACACGGTTTCTTCATTATTAAAATTATATTTTGTTCAGAAAGAAGCAGGAAATTCCATTTTCAAGGACGTGGTTGTTACTCAATATGGTGCTATTTTGGATTGGCCAGACGGTTTCTTTGATCAAGCACAGGATGAAGCCGAAGATATAATTAGGGCAGCTACACTAAAAATAAAAATGGATCGGGGCAAATAAGGTATGCCCAGCGTAACTATCGACACATGTATTCTTGCCCCACCTACAAACGATACAACGAGAGAAGCCGTTATCGACTATGTGGTAACTCTCTTGGACTGGAAGGAATTACTAAAAAATACCTGGGTAGATATATATATGAGTGAACGAGCGATGGAAATTATGCAAAAAGAAGATGTTTATCCAATTCGGCCTTCACTTACACAGCTTTTTCAAGCAAGAGGTCTGCAATTTGCGTATTCAGCAAATGATATTGCTCGTTTTGTAGATGATTTATTTAAGAAAACACCCTATTTTGAAACCCATTTTAAAATTCAAGATGTTTTAGTAAGCAATATAGAGACATCTCCAAATTTAGTAGAAATACATTCATCAAAACCTCGTGCTGATGATTTAATACGAATAGCGGTAGTTATCGCAATTTTACGCTCCTGTTGCCGAAATCCAGTTCTGGACCACAGCCTGATTATCAAACCAAGACAGGGAAGTTCAGTTGTGAAGGTAATTGCTCAAATTGATATCATTGAAACTACGCGGGATGATATGCTAGATCTTCCAAAACCTCCTGAATTCTTCTCAGGCGATATCCTCACCTGTCAAAATTTTCGTGAATTCGTCCAAAATCTGGATGAAATTGCCATTTGGGAATCTTCCACAGATAAAGAAGGTTTGGAATTGGCGTTAAAAATTGCGATCTTTAAATCCCGCCTGGAACGAAACATTGAACCGGATTGGGACACTATTCAAGGATTTAGTTTTGGTCGTGAGTTTCTTGAAAGGTTGCGCGCTTGTGAACGGGGGGGCAACCCGGGTTTGGTTGCACGCATCTTGCGTTCTCTGACTGAAACTATAGAAAAGTTAAATATGCGCGCTATTCACCCCAAAAGAAAAGGTGGAGGCGGTGATGATCCGCAGGAAATGCGCAAAAAAGACAAAGCCTGGCGCCGCGATATAGATGCTGAATATCATCTTCATTACTGGGAATGTGCAGATGGAGCCATCGAATTTGCATCTGTGGGTCCACATAATATGTTTGATATACCTAAATGAATTTAACTTTGTCACTGACCAACCTCTATACAATTATGTGTACTTGAACACTGACCAACTCAATAATAGGAGATTACAAAATGCCCTCCGCTCAACAAGCGCCATTATTTAACAATCAAACTGATAAAAAACAAGGTCCGGTGATATGCCTGGGCATGACTTTTGAAAATGACGAAATTCGGAGAGCTTACTACATCGAGCAATTGCGAGAAAAACTAAAGGATCCTGAATTTCGCAAGATTGAAGGCTTTCCCATTGGGGAGGATGAAGATATTCTCCGTCTTTCAGACCCCCCTTTTTACACAGCCTGCCCAAACCCATTTTTACCGGAGATATTAGAAGAATGGCAAACTGAACGGGAAGTAATCCGTGCGAAATTGAAACTTCCAGAACTCGCTGAGCAGCGTGAACCTTTTGCAGCAGATGTTTCCGAAGGCAAGAATGATCCAATCTATAATGCTCACTCTTACCACACCAAAGTACCCCACAAAGCCATTATGCGCTATATCTTACACTATACCGATCCGGGGGATATTGTCTTTGATGGTTTTTGTGGTACTGGCATGACCGGCGTAGCTGCACAGCTATGTGGTGATCGAAAAACAGTGGAGGGGTTAGGTTACCGAGTAGATAACGATGAGGTGATTTGGGATGGCGACAAAATTGTTTCCCATCTTGGGTCTCGCAAAGTTATTCTAAATGATCTCTCACCTGCAGCGGCTTTAATTGCCTATAATTATAATACTCCTGTAGATATCATTACATTTGAAAGAGAAGCTCACAAAATATTAAAGCAGGTAGAAGATGAATGCGGCTGGATGTATGAAACCTGGCACCCACACTGTGATTCTCAAAATCGAGTGAAAGGAAAAATCAATTTTACTATTTGGTCGGACATATTTGTCTGTCCACAATGTGGTGTGGAAATGATTTTTTGGGAAGTAGCAGTGGATAAAAAGGAAGGCAAAATTCACGATATTTGGTCTTGCCCTGGTTGTAGTGTTCTCCTATCTAAGCAACCACCCAAAGATTTAAAAGAAGTTTATAAAATAGAGCGTGCCTGGGAAACACGGTATGACCCATATTTGGCTCAAACCATTAGGCAGGTAAAACAGGTGCCTGTAATAATAAACTACTCAATTGGTACAAAGCGTTTTGAGAAGTCGGTAGATACAGTAGACTTTGAAAATATAAAAAAAATTAATGAGAGTGAGATTCCGTATCCATTTCCTACTGCAGAAATTCCTAAGGGTGATAAAACTTCTGACCCCTACAATGTTGGAATTACCCATACACATCATTTTTTTTCTCGTCGTAATTTATGGGTATTGGCATTTATTTGGCATCTAATTAAAAGTGAAGGTACTTCACCATTAAATAAATTCCTTTTTACATCAACACTTCCATGGACAACGCGTCAGAATAGATTATTAGTAACAAATTATTTTCATAAAACAGGCGGGGTAGTAGCAC
>DHVH01000226.1 GCA_002412555.1 Marinilabiliaceae bacterium UBA5213
CCATGCAGGTAGATATTATTACTATTGGAGACGAGTTGCTGATTGGACAGGTGGTTGATACCAATTCGGCCTGGATGGGCAGGGAGCTGAACAAAATAGGCCTGTCTGTCCACCGCATAACCTCAATTAGCGATAAGGAAGATGAAATTCTTAGTGCCCTGACTGAGGCCATCAACCGATCTCCCGTTGTCCTGATTACTGGTGGATTGGGACCTACCCGCGACGATATTACCAAGGCCGCACTTTGCCACTTCTTTGATACAAAATTGGTCTTTAGTGCAGCCGTGTATGCCGATGTTGAAAGTATGCTCAAAGGTCGGGTAAAGAGCATCAATCAACTGAACCGTGATCAGGCTCTGGTTCCGGAAAAATGCACGGTAATCCGTAACCCGGTTGGGACCGCACCCATAATGTGGTTTCAGCACGACAAAGGAATTGTGGTTTCGATGCCAGGCGTACCCATTGAAATGAAGCAGGCCATGACGCATGAAATAATGCCCAGGCTATTGGAGATATACAAATCGGGAATAGTCCGACATAAAACACTGCACGTTTTTAACATCCCAGAGGCTGTTCTGGCCGAGATGTTGAGCGACTGGGAGGATGCTGTGCCCGACTACATCAAAGTGGCTTATTTGCCCGCTCCGGGTAAGTTGAGACTTCGCTTAAGCGGGCGGGGAGAAAATGCCGAACAAATAGAAGCAGCCATTGAAAAGGCTGCTCAGGCACTTTATCCGATAATTGGCGATCACATTTTTGGACTTGATGAGCAAACGCCCCAGGAAGAGTTGCTAAGGCTGCTCACAAAAAAGAAACAAACACTGGCCTTTGCGGAAAGCTGCTCAGGCGGCTATATGGCTCATTTAATCACTGCCATACCGGGTGCCTCTGCAGTCTTCAAAGGCAGCATTGTAGCTTATGCCAATGAAATTAAAACCGAGCAGCTGGGTGTTGACCAGGAGACCATCGAAAAATACGGCGCTGTGAGCCAACAAGTGGTTGAACAAATGGCACTGGGAGCCTGTCAGGCATTAAATGCCAGCTATGCTATAGCCTCATCAGGAATTGCAGGTCCCGCTGGTGGCAGTGAGGACAAGCCAGTAGGTACCGTATGGCTGGCTTGGGCGGGGAACGGAAAGGTGGTCAGCCGCCAGTTTAATTTTGGACAAAACCGGGATCGTACCATTATACGAACAGCTGAGGCAGGTATTATTGTGTTAAAACAGTTGATTGAAAAAGGAGAATTATAATGATTGAAACATAGGCAAAAAAAATCTCCATTATAATTTGATTTAATTTACTAACTTACTGTTTATTATTCAAAGTTAATGACAGATATAATTTAAGATCAATTTACGATCGGTGCCAACAATTATATCCCTTAAAAGTCAATAAAAAACAAAAATACTAAGAAATAATAGATGCAACTATTTGGTTTTTTGAAAGAAAATCCCGTATTTTGCGCTCTGTTTGAAAAACGAAGATAAAAACGGTTGAGAAATGTCAAAAGTTTGTGAAATAACTGGAAAGAGCTTTATGGTTGGGAACAATGTTTCTCACTCAAAAAGACGCACCAAAAGAAGGTTCAATCCTAACCTTTTCGATAAAAAGTTCTATTTACCCGAAGATAAGCGCTGGGTTAAGTTGAGAGTATCAGCTTCAGGCCTGCGTTTAATCAATAAAGTCGGTGTAATGGCTGCCATTAAATCGGCACAGGAAAAAGGTTACTTAAGTACAAAAATCTAATAAGGGAGGGTAGAACAAATGGCTAAAAAAGGTAAAGGCAACCGCATCCAGGTAATTCTGGAGTGCACAGAACACAAAGAAAGCGGACAACCCGGAACTTCGAGGTACATCTCCGTTAAAAATAGAAAGAATACGCCTGACAGAATGGAATTGAAGAAATTTAATCCTATTTTAAAGCGTATGACCGTACATCGTGAAATCAAGTAAATTATAAATCATGGCTAAGAAAGTAGTAGCAAGTATTCAAAAAGGTGCGGGAAAAGGACACACCCGCGTGATTAAAATGGTGAAGTCACCAAAGACCGGCGCTTACTCTTTCCGTACGGAAATGGTTACCAATGATCAAGTGAAAGATTATTTCGACAAAAAATAACCGGTCATCCGGAACGAGTTATAAAAGCCTTCTTAGTCTTAAGAAGGCTTTTTTTAATTTTACGCGGCTCACAAGCACATTGAATGTCCGGCAAAACGCCCTCATTCCTTAATAATCACTATCTTTGTATATTGTGATTGGTTTAAGGTCTGTTGAGCGATTTTTATCTTAATAAAGGCCGCTTGGGATACTTTACCGTAGTCTGTTGACTTTATATTTTCATATTATGGGATTATTTGGTGTTTTTAATAAATCGAAAAAAGAAAAGCTCGACCAGGGTTTGTCCAAAACCAAAGAAAGTGTCTTATCAAAATTGACACGGGTCGTTGCCGGAAAATCAAAAGTAGATGAGGATGTATTGGATGAGTTGGAAGAACTGCTCATTAGTTCAGATGTCGGTGTGGATACCACCATCAAAATTATAGAACGCATTGAAAAGAGGGTTGCCCGCGATAAGTTCATCAATGCCAACGAACTGGACAAGCTGCTTAAAGAAGAAATCACCAATTTGCTGGCCGAAAATACCGTAAATGGACCAGGCGATTTTGACTTACCTCAAGATAAGAAACCCTATGTAATTATGGTTGTAGGTGTTAATGGGGTGGGCAAAACCACCACCATTGGCAAATTGGCCAACAAATTCAAAAGCGCTGGCAAAAGTGTTATTTTGGGTGCAGGAGATACCTTTCGTGCCGCTGCCATTGAACAACTTGAAATTTGGGCGCAACGGGTGGATATTCCCATCATTAAACAAAAAATGGGCTCTGATCCGGCCTCGGTGGCTTTCGACACCCTTTCGTCGGCTAAATCGACCAATACTGATGTCGTCATCATTGATACTGCCGGCCGATTGCACAACAAAGTCAACCTGATGAATGAGTTGTCTAAGATCAAAAATGTCATGAAAAAGGTGGTACCTGATGCGCCTCATGAAATTTTGTTGGTTTTGGACGGTTCTACCGGTCAGAATGCCTTTGAACAGGCCAAGCAATTTACCATGGCTACGGAAGTCAATGCTCTGGCCATTACCAAACTCGATGGAACCGCCAAAGGAGGCGTTGTAATCGGCGTTTCAGATCAGTTTAAAGTGCCCGTCAAATATATTGGCATAGGTGAGGGGATCGACGACCTGCAAGCCTTTAACCGCGAAGCTTTTGTTAATTCTCTGTTTGGGAACTAAGCCCGTATTTGGCAGTTTATTGCAAAGACTAAATATGATAAAGAAAAAAGTAGATGTAATAACCCTGGGTTGCTCCAAAAACCTGGTAGATTCAGAATTACTAATCAAGCAATTTCAGTCCAACGGCTATCTCGTTGAGCATGATTCTCCCAATCCTCAGGGCGAGGTTGTAGTGATCAATACCTGTGGCTTTATAGGAGATGCCAAAGAAGAATCGATCAACACCATTTTGAGTTTTGTGGAAGCACGCAAACGCGGTGATATCAACAAATTATATGTCATGGGCTGCCTTTCTGAGCGCTATTTTGACCAATTGGGACAGGAAATTCCCGAGGTGGATAAATTCTATGGTAAGTTCAACTGGAAAGAGTTGATTGCTGAAATGGGAATGGACTATCGGGCGGACTTGAAAAATGAACGCTCGTTAACGACACCGGGTCATTACGCCTACCTGAAAATTTCTGAAGGATGCAACCGGGCCTGTTCCTATTGTGCCATCCCCCTAATTACCGGAAAACATCAATCGCGAACCATAGAAAGCCTTGTGGATGAGGCGCAGCGCCTCGCATCAAGAGGTGTTAAGGAACTGCAGGTGATTGCACAGGATTTATCCTATTACGGGCTCGACTTGTACAAAAAGCAAATGCTGGCGCCCCTGATCACTGAATTATCAAAGGTCGAAGGCATTGAATGGATTAGACTGCATTATGCTTATCCTGCCAGGTTCCCTGTAGAAGTACTGGAAGTGATGGCCTCTAACCCAAAGATCTGCAACTATTTAGACATTGCCCTCCAACACATTTCAGATCCCATGCTAAAAGCCATGCGACGAAACGTGACCAAATCAGAAACCATTGAGTTGGTACAAAAAATGCGGGCCTTGGTGCCTGGCATTCACCTGCGCACCACCATGATTACTGGTCATCCCGGAGAAACAGAAGCGGATTTTGAAGAATTGATGGCCTTTGTGGAAGCAATGAAATTTGAGCGTCTGGGCGTGTTTCCCTATTCCCATGAAGAAGACACCTACGCTTACAAGACCTACAAAGACGATGTTCCGGACGATATCAAGCAGGAGAGGGCCAACACCCTTATGGAACTCCAAAACGGTATCAGTCGCGCCCATCACCATGGAAAAATTGGAAGCACTTTGCGGGTAATCATCGACCGGGAAGAAAGCGGCTACTATGTTGGACGTACCGAATTTGACAGTCCGGAGGTAGACCCTGAAGTCCTTGTCAGCACCAGCAAGCCTCTAAAAATTGGCCATTTCTATCATGTGGAAATTACCAGTGCTGAGGACTACGATTTAATGGGAGAAGTGAAATAACTGGCTGCAACAAGGAACTTTTCGACCATGACACTCGTTAAAATAAAATAGCTCAACTCAATTGTAGATAATTAAACAACAGATAATGAAGCACATATCCTTTATTTGCAAAATTGTTTATTTTGTATGTGCCAGTGGATTTCTCAGCCCAATTGATTTAAGTGCTTCTGTTTCTTTTTCTGTTGGAGGCCCTGTTTCTACATCCGTTTATACAGAGGACAACCATGATAAAAACTTGGCGCTATTTAGGGCATCGCTATTGAAAAGCAGTAGTGCACCATTGTTGTTAACCGATAGCATTGTTGTATATAATAACTATGCCAACGGTGATTCTTCAAAATTTCATAAAGTCACCTACCAATACAATCAAGACCAATTGCTGGCTTCAGTTTATTATTATAGACGCAACATTAATAATTCTGACTGGGAAAGTTATCAGAAGGAAGATTTTAAATTCAATGCATCGACCCATCCAATAAATTTTACCCTTTATCAAAAAAGAGACGGCCGTACAGAATGGTTCCATCAATTACAAAGGGAGTATTTTTATACCAGTGGCAATCAGTTGTCAATGGTAGCAGAATATCATTGGAACGAAATAGCTTCAGATTGGGAGGGACAATGGATGCATGAGATAGACCACTATAGCTCGCAGCTTCAAAAATCAAAAATAAATTATATCTGGAATGCGCCCGCCAATTCTTGGTCGCCCTCTTTTAAACATGAATTTGAATACCATACCAATGGTGAATTATCCCGCAGAACCAGCTATGCTTTTAATGCGGAAAACCTTTTGTGGGAAGGTCAACAAAAGTCTGAATTTGAATATTCAGATGATTTGCTGAAGGTACAGACCGATTTTTATTGGGATTTATTCAATTCTCCAGCATCTTGGATAGCCAGCAACAAAAGGGAATACTTTTACAACGGAAAGGGTGAACAAATTTCCTGGCAATGGTACCGCTGGAATCGTAATTTCTCAAAATGGGAGGAATGGTGGAAAATTGAACATTTTGAAGACCTAACGGCCAATACCAATACATGGGTGGATGCACAATGGGATGGTAATAGTGAAGCCTGGATTAGCAATTGGCGAGTGGATACCAAAGGAAAGAATGATCAGCCAATGCAAGAGGCAGCTTACTTGTGGGATAACGAGACAGCAGAGTGGTATGGCATGTATAAAGTTGATTATGTTTATGGTGACAAGGACCAGTTGCAGGAAAAATGGGAATTCCATTGGGACGCGACTTATGACTCCTGGCGTATAAAGCAAAAGCAATTCTATTTTTCATCTTTGGCAGAATCTGAACCAGAGGAAGGTATCAATTCTGGGGATTTCATTGTATATCCTAATCCTTCACAGCAATTTGTTTATATAGAATCCTCGTCCATTATTCATTCCCTTTTGTTTTATTCCATTGATGGCCGCTTACTTATGCAAGCGAATCCCAACGAACTAAAAACAGAAATACCCGTTCAGCATCTTCCTGCCGGACTATACATTATAAAAACCGGTACCGTAAATGGTACCCGGTTTTCAAAAATCGTTGTGAAGTAATAGGAGCGAAGCAGAAAATTAAGGCGCTTGATCCCGGGTTAAAACCATGATTTCCTCCGTACCTTTCAAAAGGGATAAGCTTTCTTGGGTAACACGGTAGCTGTTGATCGATGCTAAAGCCTGATGAAATTCACTTTCAGGAACGGTTTGGCAAAACATTTTCGTGCTGACTATCTCATAAATCTGAATGGTAGCCGCCTCGCGGTTATAACGCACTTTTCCCATAATGGAGTTGCAACCATTGCTGCCGGAAACGGATTGTGCTTCAGTGTCAACTACCAACACAGGTAATCCTTGTGGAAAGGCGACTGAAACAGTGTCATAACCGATCCATTTTTCCATTCTCCAGCTGCCCGAAAGGATGTCGGCTTGCGGTTGAGCGTTCGTGGTACGGACTGTTGAACATCCCATCAAAAGGACCAATATCAGAAGGCCCGGCCATAGCATAAATACATTTCTCATTTGCCTATTTTTTAATGATTATTTACAGGTAGCTGCCCATTCGGACTGATTTCAAAATCATCTTCTTTGGAAAGCAGCAAAACCCCAATTTAATACAGACCAATTTCCAAAACAAAAATTATTCCCTTTCTTAGTTGGTCAATATGATCTTAAACAGCGGGAACTGATTATATTTGTTCTCAAATATACCAAAATAATAAAGCCTCACCAGAGAAATGGATACGCTTTACATTGTAATAACCCTATTTGGCGGATTGGGCATTTTCCTCCTGGGGATGGAAATTCTAAGTTCCGGAACCAAAAAAATGGCTGGCGGCAAGCTTCGGATTATCCTGGATAAATTCCTTCAATCCAAAGTCGGTGGCGTTGGATTTGGCGTGATATTAACCCTTCTGTTTCAGAGCAGTAGTGCCGCCTCAGTTGTTTTAGTAGGCTTTGTGGATGCCTCCCTGATCAGCTTTGCCCAAACTCTTCCTGTGCTATTAGGCACAGGCATTGGCACCACTATTACAACGCAGTTAATTTCTTTCAATATTGGCAACTATGCCCTTATCTTTGTTGGTTTTGGCTATTTCATGAAAACCTTTACCAAGAACAGGTGGAGCGATGCCGGACAAATTATTTTGGGCTTTGCCATCCTCTTTTTCGGCATGAAACTGATGTCGGACGGCATGGCGCCTTTGCGCGACATGCAAGGATTCATTGACCTGATGCTCCATCTCGAAAAACCATTGGCCGGCTTACTAGTGGGTATGGTATTTACGGCCATGATTCAAAGCAGTGCTGCCTTTATTGGTATTCTTATCACTTTGTGCAACAGCGGATTGCTGACTTTCGAGGCCTCACTACCGCTTATTCTGGGAACCAATATTGGTACAACTGTTACGGCTTTGTTGGCCTCTATCTCTGCCTCTTATCCTGGTCGAAGGCTGGCTGTGGCCAATGCACTCTTTCGTTTTTTTGGGGCCATGCTTTTTATCGGGTTTATTGGGTATTGGGGACAATTCACTTATTTTATAACTGGCGAAACGGCAGCCAATGCCCGCCTACTGGCCAATGCACATACCGTTTTTAATTTAATGATGGCTTTGATATTCCTTCCTTTCACAGGTTTAATCGGGAATATCGCCACGGTTATGGTACGAAAACCCGCTGCCAGGCCATCACCGCACACGCTTCATTATCTCAATAAAGAACTGTTGAGTAGTCCCGACCTATCCCTTCCCTTTTTACAAAGGGAGGTACAGGATATGGGCGAAGTGGTTTATAGCATGGTCAAGGTCTCCATGTTGCCCTTTTTTAACCGCGATCCCAAGGCCTTGGACCAAATACGAAAATGGGAGGAAAAGGCGGATTTCTACCGGGAAGAAATCAATGCTTTTATGGTAAAAATGAACCAGACAAAGCCTATTGAAGAGTGGTCTGAGGACTATTACCGCATGATGCATGTGGTAAATGAGCTGGAGCAAATCGCTGACATTGTGTCGGTAAACGTTTCCCGTCAGGCCGAAAAATGGCTGCAATCCAATATTGCCTTTTCTCCGGAAGGCAAAAAGGAGTTGGAAAAATACCATCAAAGGTGTCTGAAGCAGCTCGAAAGGGCCCTCACCCTGATGCACAACTGGGATCCGTCGGAAGCCCTGCGAATGAAGAAAAAATACAGAAAATATGCGCTGATGGCTTTTGACTTGGAGCGGAAGCACTACAAGCGTCTTTTTACCCCCAACACTACCTCAATGGAATCCAGTAAAGTACACATGGAATTGCTCAATCTGCTGCGGATCATCAACAGCAGGGCCACGAATTTTGGGCGACTGGTTTTCATGGCCGAGGAACATCAGCCTATGCCGGAGTAGCCGTTTAATGGAATAGTTACCTTTCATTTTTGTTTGTAGCAGACGGGTATTTTTTTATCTTTGTAAGGCTGCAAATCAAAGTGGCTTAAAAGTATTATGGAATACATTGTTTCAGCACGAAAATATCGGCCCGGCACGTTCAGCTCGGTAGAAGGTCAGGATAACATCACTGCTACCCTGAAAAATGCCATTAAAAATAAACAACTGGCTCACGCATACTTGTTTTGTGGTCCACGTGGTGTTGGTAAAACAACCTGTGCCCGTATTTTTGCCAAAACCATCAACTGCCAGAATATATCTGCTGATTTTGAAGCTTGCAATGAGTGTCCCTCCTGCAAATCCTTTAATGAAAACCGATCGTTCAACATTCACGAACTCGATGCGGCCAGTAACAACTCTGTTGATGATATTCGTTTGCTGATTGACAAGGTCCGCATACCGCCCCAAATGGGCAAGTACAGCGTATATATTATTGACGAGGTGCACATGTTGTCGCCAGCCGCCTTCAATGCCTTTCTTAAAACACTGGAAGAGCCACCACACCACGCCATTTTTATTCTGGCCACCACCGAAAAGCATAAAATTCTCCCTACCATATTATCGAGGTGTCAAACCTTTGATTTTAACCGAATTACGGTAGAGGTAGCCGTTGATTATCTGAAATTTGTGGCAGGTAAAGAGGGAATCACATTTGAAGAAGAGGCTCTCAACGTCATCGCCACCAAAGCAGACGGGGCCATGCGGGATGCCTTGTCCATCTTCGACCAGATAGTGGCCTTCTCCGGAAAAAATATCACCTATCAGCAGGTTATTGACAACCTGAATGTGCTGGATTACGACTATTATTTCCGCTTAACAGAAGCTTTTCTTAAGGAAGACACCACGGCTGCACTGCTGATTTTCAATGAAATATTAAATCATGGCTTTGATGGCAGTCATTTCCTCAATGGCTTAAGCAGTCATTTAAGAGACCTTATGATGTGTCGTGATGCACAGACAGTTAACCTTTTAGAAGTAGGGGCATCCATTCGTCAAAGATACATGGAGCAGGCCAAGTTGTGCGACCATGAATTTCTATATGAAGCCCTTAAAATTGCAACCTCCTGTGATTTGAATTATCGGGTGGCTCGCAATAAGCGCTTGCACGTAGAATTTGCCATCATTAGCCTGTCGCGCATTTTCACGGAAAAAAAAAAGCTCTTGAGTTAAAGGAAAGGCAAAAAGCCAAGGCTGCCAACAAAACTACCCCCGGCACTTCGATTCCACCTTCTCCTGCGCCTCAAACCGCTGGCAGACAAGTGCAAAAGCCAGGCATCACTTCACTTTCTCTAAAGGACTTGATGAAGGGCAATGGTGCATCCTCCAATCCATCGACGGGTCAGACCACCAGCCAGACCAGTGAACCTTACGTTCAATTGAATGAACCGGTAACCCAACAAAAACTGTCGGCTGCCTGGATCATCTATGCCAATAAAATCAAGGCAAGCAACATGCGCCTTTACAGTATATTGACCAGTCATTCCCCCCAGCTACAGCAAGAAAATAAAATATTTGTGGAGCTGGCCAGTTCCATGCAGGAAGATGAACTGCTAAAGGAGAAACCGGTGATGATGACGCTCCTAAAAAATGAATTGCAAAATACCCATTTGGAACTGAGAACCGGTATACGTAAGGATGATGCACAAACACCTGGAAAAGCTTTTACAGCAGCGGACAAGTTGGAAGTAATGATTCAAAAAAATGCGGCTTTAGGGCTTTTAAAACAACATTTTAATCTTGATTTGGATTGAAGTTTTTAACACCAGCCAACAAATTTCGCTTTTGTTTGTTAGAAATTGGGACATTCAGGAACTTTCTAAACCAAAGAATATATAATTTAAAAACCATGAGTAAAATAAAAGTACAAAATCCGGTGGTAGAACTGGACGGGGACGAAATGACCCGAATTATCTGGAAAATGATTAAAGAAGAATTGATTCTTCCTTATGTGGATCTCGACATTAAATACTACGATTTAGGTATGGAGAGTCGGGATGCAACGGATGATCAGATTACCATCGATGCAGCGCATGCCATTCAAAAGTACAACGTAGGTATTAAATGTGCCACCATTACACCCGACGAGAACAGGGTGGAAGAGTTTGGCTTAAAAAAGATGTGGAGATCACCGAACGGCACCATCCGTAATATTTTGGGCGGCACTGTATTCCGTGAGCCCATAATTATGCAGAATGTGCCCCGACTGGTACCCGGTTGGGAACACCCCATTTGCATTGGTCGGCATGCCTTCGGCGATCAGTACCGTGCCACCGATTTTCTGGTAAAAGGCAAGGGCAAACTGACCATTACCTTTACACCTGAAAATGGCGGAGACGTGCAATCGTTCGATGTTTATGATTTTGAAGGCGATGGCGTAGCACTGGCGATGTACAACACCGATGAAAGTATAACAGGTTTTGCCCATAGCTGTTTTAATCAGGCCATTATAAAAAAATGGCCCCTTTATTTGTCTACCAAAAACACCATTCTTAAGAAGTACGATGGCCGTTTCAAAGACATTTTCCAGGACATTTTTGAAAAGCATTATAAAGGAAAATTCGATGCACTGGGCATTACCTACGAACACCGATTGATTGATGACATGGTAGCTGCTGCCCTTAAATGGAGCGGCGAATTTGTGTGGGCTTGTAAAAACTACGATGGCGATGTGCAATCAGACACCCTGGCTCAGGGCTTTGGTTCATTGGGTTTGATGACTTCAACACTGGTCACCCCTGATGGTAAGACCATGGAGGCGGAAGCCGCGCATGGTACTGTTACCCGTCACTACCGGATGCATCAGCAAGGCAAACCGACCTCTACCAATCCCATTGCATCCATTTATGCATGGACCAGAGGTCTGGAGTTCCGTGGCAAACTGGATGGCAATCAGGCGTTAATTGATTTTGCACACCTACTGGAAGCAGTTTGTGTTGAAACGGTGGAGAGTGGACAAATGACCAAAGATTTGGCATTGACCATTTATGGTAGAGATTTGAAGGAGGAGCACTACCTGACGACTGAAGGTTTCATGGCTGCCATCAAATCGCACCTGGATATAAAAATGAACAAATAAATTGTTCTATAAAACAATTATTGCCATTATAACCATGAAAAAAGCCGTCCCTTGTGGACGGCTTTTTTAGTGCTAGGAGCGCTGACTAACTATCTCCAAAAATTCATGCTAATTCCATTTTAGAAAACCACCTCTCTTCAAAATACTATGCGGGTTTAATGCATTCCTTGTGGATACGGTTGAGCGTGATAACAAGAATGGTCGCCAATATGAGTGCACCGGCGCAAATGTAATAGGCATAGGTGGCAGCTTGTTGGGGTATGACATCGTTCATAAAACCAAAAAACGTTGGTGCCAACAGTCCAGCTGAGGCCCAGCCTGAAAGTACCAGACCATGGATGGCTGACATGCGTTTGGGACCATAAATATCGCTGATTAATGAGGGAATGGTACCAAAACCACCTCCATAAGACGCAATGGTATAGGAAATTAAAATACCAAAAATTAAGGGTGATGTGATGTGTGGCAAAACAATAAAGGCAATGGCTGAGGAACTGAGCAGCAGAATAAAGGCAATAATCCGACCAACATGATCTGAGAGCCATGCCCAAAAGAGTCTGCCAACACTGTTGCCCACCGATGCAGCAGCAATCAGCGTTGCCCCAGCTGCTGTTAGTTCAGCCGTGCTGAGGGTTGAATTGGCATCGCTTAGAACTTTTTGCATAAGGGGAGACATTATGCTAATAATCCCCAGACCTGCAACACTATATAAAAAACATGTCATCCAAAGCTTCACCCTAACAGCCATGCCATGTTCATAATTTTCTGCAACGGTAGGCATTTTAATAGCTTCGTTGGCGACATGGGGACTGTAAATAAACCTGCAGGCCAATGACATAATTACTGCATAAACACCAGCAATAATCAAAAAAGTCAAGGCAATGTTGCCTGAGGTGAGTTTCATAGATATAGGGGCAAAGACCTTGCTCATAAATAAGGCTCCCAAACCAAATCCCATTACAATGACACCAGTTGCAAATCCTTTTTTGTCAGGAAACCAACCGGCAATGGTTGTAACCGCAGTAACATACCCCGTTCCCAGACCAATGCCACCAATGACGCCATAGCCCAGAGCCAAGGTTATAAAGCTGACCCAGCTGACCCAAGGTGTTTCTATACTACCCACAACGCCTGAACCAAGATAGAGTCCTAGTGCCGCAATTAGATATCCTACAACAAAAAAGACGGATGCACGCTTCATTAAGCGACGGCCACCCAGCTTGGATACAAGAGGCCCTGTATATAGAGCTGCAAAGCCAAGACCTGCTACAGCAAGGCTAAATACTGCCGATACCTGCATATTGCTCCATAAAAAGGTTTCACGCAGTGGTTTAATAAAAAAACTCCAGGCATAAACTGCCCCCAAACTGACCATTAGGATAACACCTGCAGCTAGAATGATTCGGCGGTCAAGCGGTTTTTTAGGCATCGGTTCATTCAATAAATTACTTGTCTTGCTCATAACATTCCCTTTCTTAGTAGTTTATTTGTAAAAATTAAGTTTGGTGCGCAAATGTAAATAAATATGAGCTAACCTCCCCACGCGTTACCACAAGTGAGATATAATTGCCTCGTTTTTAATACATTAATTTTTGGGATTAGTTGGGATGGAAAACTTTAATGAAAGTTGAGGCGAAGTTGACTAAATTTGATTGAGCTCTCTCTTTATCATCAGCTCACATTCTTTCACTAGCTCCTCAGCGGGGCGACCCGCGGGGTCGATAGGATCTAATACTTTATATACCAACTTAACACCAAATTGAAGTGGAAAATAGCCCCTCTTCATCAACTCCGAGTGGCCATTAATAACAAAAGGCACAATTAAGGAAGAAGGTGCTGCCTTTAGCAAGGATTTAATACCTGCCGGCTGAAAGGTTTTCACCTGGCCGTCTCTGCTGCGGGTGCCTTCGGGATAGATGCATACGGCATAATTATTGGCCTCTATATATTTTCCCAGCCGAATGATTTCCCGAATGGCCTGTCCGCCATTTTTTCTGTCTATTAAGGCCGATCCACTATGTCGAAGATTATAGGAAATACTGGGAATGCCTTTTCCCAACTCAATTTTGGAGACAAACTTTGGGTGCCAGTCGTCAAAACCATGCACAAAAGCCTGTATGTCAAAAAAACTTTGGTGGTTGGATGCAACAATTAAGGGGCGGTCATGTGGCAATTTTTCAAAACCTTCAAAACGCACTCTGGCACCCACTAGGAACAGACTTCTTGCTAAAAAGAAATTCATTGCACCCACACTTTTTTTGTGTGCTTCATAGCCGCCTATGCGACGGGAAATGACTTGAATGGGGTGAAAAATCGCTAAAAAGAAGCCAAAAGCTAAATAATAGAGGGGGGTTAAAAGATATCCTGCCAGTAAACGCATAATCATCCATTTTTAAAACGTGTAAAAAAACAACAAAAGCCGCATTTCTGCAAGTGGTTGACTAACAAAAGTCAGTGCTTGATCATAAATTAAGTCTGTATGCAAATTTATTAGCCATTAATGCGTGAGAGGAGTTATTTAAAATCAAAACAAAAAAGACCGGTTTTCTTATAATTTTAAACATAATTGGCATCTCTATAGAGACTTTTAATTATTTTTAAAAGTTTTAATAAAGTTGAATGCTATAACTCATTTACTAACTTAAGGAAGCCAAAATTATGAACGAAGGAAGCCCTCAAAAAATTAAATTTTCAAGTGGAGAAGAAATTCCGGTAGAATTACACAAAGTGCGCATTGTGCAGAAGTTGCACCTCAAGCCCATCGATGACCGCTTAAAAGCAATAGAAAAAGGTGGTTTCAACACCTTTTTACTGAATACAGCAGATATCTTTTTGGATATGCTGACCGATAGTGGCACCAATGCCATGAGTGATAACCAATTGGCATCCATGCACCAGGCGGATGATGCCTATGCCGGATCACAAAGCTTTTACCGAATGGAGACTGCCATCAAGGAGGTGTTTGGAAAAGAAATGGTTTTGCCGGTTCACCAGGGACGCGCTGCTGAAAATGTAATCTCCAAAACCTTCATAAAATCCGGGGACATCATTCCGATGAATTACCATTTTACCACTACAAAGGCGCACATGGAGATCAATGGTGGTGAAATAGCAGAAATCTTTACCGAAGAAGCACTGAAAATTAAAAGCAGTCATCCCTTTAAAGGCAATATAGATATTCAAAAACTTAAAGATCTGATAGCCAAACATGGCAAGCAACACGTGCCATTCATTCGAATGGAAGCTTCTACCAATCTGATTGGGGGACAACCATTTTCTATTCAAAACATGCGGGAGGTCCGTCAAGTGGCCGATGAGCACGGTATTATGATAGTGCTGGATGCCAGTCTGATTGGCGAAAATGCCTGGTTTATTAAACAACGCGAGCAGGAATTTGCCCATACTAGCATCAAAGACATTTTGCGCACCATGTGTGGATTGTGCGAGATTGTGTACTTCTCGAGTCGCAAGGTGAGCTCAACACGTGGTGGTGGTATTTGCACCAATGACTATGACTTGTATATGAAAATGCGCGATCTGGTACCTTTGTATGAGGGATTTCTGACTTACGGTGGTATGTCGGTTCGCGAAATTGAAGCCATGGCAGTTGGTCTGATTGAAACAACAGATGAAACAGTTATCAGTCAGTCGCCCGGTTTTATTGAATACACCGTCAAGGAGCTGGATAGACTAGGTATTCCGGTGATTACACCCGCAGGCGCTTTGGGAGCACACGTTGATGCCATGCAATTCTTAAACCATGTTCCTCAGGCTCAATACCCTGCAGGTGCCTTGGCAGCTGCACTTTATATTGTATCTGGTTGTCGTGGTATGGAGCGGGGTACCGTCTCCAGCGTTCGGCTCGAGAATGGCGAAGACTTGCTGGCCGATATGGAATTGCTCCGACTGGCCTTCCCTCGGAGGGTCTTCACTTTATCACAGACCAAATTTCTGATTGACCGCCTGCACTGGTTGTATAAAAATAGAGAATTGGTGGGTGGATTAAAATTTGTGGATGAACCAAAGGTTCTGCGTTTTTTCATGGGACGACTGGATGCTATTTCGGATTGGCCTCAGAAATTGGTTGCCAAATTTAAAGCAGATTTTGGCGATAGTCTCTAAGCAATTCTTTTTAAATACTAGGTTGATTCAAGGCTGTGAAACTACTTTCACAGCCTTGAATTTTTTAGATATAAACCCTAAATTACAAGGTGTAAATTCGTTGTATTTGATTTTATTGCCAAATGCCAATTTGGTAATGCAAGGTAAGCAGCCAAAAAAAGGCCCCTGTTTCTTCATTAATCATTTAGAACAAAAGATGCAAAATTTTCACCCCCCAAAAACAAAATGGAAACATGGCTGTTAATAGGATACCAAAGGGTTATTGCTGCGTTTATTTAGATTTGTTTAAAATAATAAAATTCACTATTATTGCGCACCAAAAATTTGAAAACCAGAGCTGTACCGTTAAAAAGCACGTTTTTTTTGTAAATAAGATTATTAATAGAATCATCAAAAATAAATTCATTCAATATGTCAACATTTGATATCCTGATGCCCAAAATGGGTGAGAGCGTTGAAGAAGCCACCATCACCAAATGGTTTGTTAAAGAAGGTGATACCGTGGAAGAAGACCAGGTTTTACTGGAGATTGCCACCGATAAGGTCGATTCAGAAATTCCTTCACCCGTAGCAGGGGTCGTTAAGGAAATTAAATTCGAAACGGATTCATTGGTTCCTGTAGGAGAGATCGTGGCCATCATTGCCCTGGAAGGCAGTGAAGGTGCTGAGGAGTCGAAAGCATCCAAAGAAACGGAAAGTACTGATGCGTCAGGCGCTCCGGAAAAAAAGGAAGCGTCAAAAGCTGCTTCAGACGATAAAGAAAGTGTAAAAGAAGCACCCAAAAAAGAATCGTCTTCGGAAGTGAAGACTGAAAGTGGGGACTTTAAAGACAGTGATCGCTTCTATTCTCCTTTGGTCAAGAGCATTGCCAAGGAAGAGAATATATCCGTTTCAGAACTCGACGGTATTAAAGGATCAGGGAAAGAAGGTCGCGTAACAAAAGAAGATGTTCTGGCTTTTATCAAAAACAGGGGCGACAAGCCTGCTGCTCAACCTTCCCCGTCCACTGAAAAAGCAACACCTGCCGCTAAGTCGGCCGAAAGACCTGCCTTTAAAGCACCGGAAGTTAAAGCCGGACCCGGGGATGAAATCGTTGAAATGGATCGTTTGCGCAAACTGATCGCCGACAATATGGTGATGTCCAAACAGGTATCACCTCACGTAACCTCCATTGTTGA
>DHVH01000205.1 GCA_002412555.1 Marinilabiliaceae bacterium UBA5213
AAAGCATTGAATCACGGCACCTAAGGAACTTTGTTTTAGTGCCATATTTTTTGTACTTTTGTAGCCGTCACCCCACCTAACGGAGCGACTTAATGTTTCATCTTTTCTAAAAACAATGGAAAAAAACAAAGTCCTTTTCATTTCCCAGGAAATAACTCCCTACCTGACTGAAAATGAAATGTCATTAACATCGCGCAACCTGCCACAAGGCATTCAGGAAAGAAACAAAGAGATTAGAACCTTTATGCCGCGCTTTGGCTCCATTAATGAGCGTCGTAACCAGCTTCACGAAGTCATCCGTTTATCAGGGATGAACCTCATCATAAATGATACAGATCACCCACTGATTATCAAAGTAGCTTCCATTCAGTCCGCACGCATGCAAGTCTATTTCATCGATAATGAGGATTATTTTCAGAGAAAGCACACCACTGTTGATGAGGATGGCACTGAATTTGCTGACAACGATGAACGCGCCATCTTTTTTGCCCGTGGCGTATTAGAAACCATTAAAAAATTACGCTGGGCGCCGGACATTGTTCACTGTCAGGGTTGGTTTACAGCATTGGCACCCTTGCTGATTAAGAAGACCATGAATGACGACCCGTTTTTTGCTAAATCAAAAGTTGTCTATTCCATATTCAATGATGGATTTGTAAATGCGATGGACAAAAACCTTAAGTCCAAGGTTAAAGCACTGGGTATTGCAGAAAAGGATATCAAACTGTTGGAGGATCCAACGTTTGAAAACCTTTCAAAATTGGCCATTAACATGTCGGACGGCGTTATAAAAGCCAGCTCTGATATTAACCCGGAAGTAGAAAAATATGCCAAAGAATCGGGCAAGCCTTTCCTTGATTTTCAGGACAGCGAAACCTACATTGATGCCTTCAACGATTTTTATGATGCTTTGTAAGGCATCCAGGCAGATGAGAGACAACATTGTATATAAACAACGCAATAGACAAAATAAATAATTATTGTTTTATGCCGAACACATTCAAAAGGCTTTTAAAATTAACAAGCGCAGGTATTTTTACGGTTTTATTGACCTGGAGTTGTGAGAATGATCCTGCTACCATTGGCCTTGACGCACTTCCTTCATCCGACTTACTAAGTGGCAATAGCAAGGAAACGGTCATCCATGGCAGCAACATCGTTCCTGAAAACATTGTTTCAGATAACAGTTCGCTCAACAAGTTTCCATCTGGAATCATCGGATATTTTAACGACCCCTTGTTTGGATTGACCAAGGCCGACATCGTAACTGAGGTTACTCTTTCTGCCGAAATTCCGGATTTCAGGTATAACAGTGATACCGGAGAGATTGATGAGGCCAAGTTTTTCCCTGATTCTGTGATCCTAAATCTGGCTTATGTATATGAAAACTGGTATGGCGACAAAGCTGCCAATCATACCATTCAGGTTTATGAATTGAATGAACGCTTAACTACAGCCTCTTCTGCCAACAGGTATTTTAGCGATTATGAAATATTGGGCAAGTACAACAGTGAACTGTTGGGTGAAAAGACCATAACCGCTGCCGGCAATTTAAACGATTCAATTTGGCGTGCCAATAATTATGTCAATGTCATAAGCCTAAAACTGGACGACCTCCTGACTGAAAAGCTATTTAATTTGACGGAGGCAGAACTGGACTCCGCTCATCTTTTTAAGAACAAATTTAACGGCTTATACATTACCCTGGCTGCTCCTGAGAATCCAGATGCATCAGGAACATTAATTAAGCTGGACCTCCATAATACCAAATCCAATCTGACCCTGCACTACCGCAAGGAGATTCGGGAATTGACAGATGAGGATGATGAAGAAGGCACGCTTTTGGAGGTTCAAAAAATGAAATACATTTTTCCCATCAATCAAGGGTCGCGCTTTTTCAACCGCTTTGAGCACAATCACACAGGCAAAGTCGATGTTAACACAGTAGCGACAGATCGTTTGATGATTCAAGGCATGGCCGGAAGTCAGGCTCAAATTGATTTAAGTCCGCTCATTACTGAATGGGCCGACTCGCTCAAAAACACTGAACCAAGATTTGGCATCAGCGGTGTGGATTTGATTTTTTATGCGGACACGTTGCACAACACAGCCAACATGTTTACGCCTATCAATGAAAGTCTGTCCATTACCCACAGGGATGATAACAACAATCCAATTGTTGCATCTGGAGTTGACACTGATGGAAAGACAATTCCCGCCTTCAGATATTCAACGGCCACTTATAACAAAGCCTCAAATACCTATACCTTTAGGATGAACCAGGAATATTTTGAAAAGGCAGCTAAAGGGGATTTGGAAGTTACACCCTTTTATCTAACCATTCCTTACACCCAGTTCAGTTTTAAAAGAGTTACGCTTTTTAACAATGTATCTGATTATCCACCAGTGTTTAAAGTGCGGTATGTGAAATTCGAAGATTAATGCTACTATACAAAAACACTTGATAAAACAACAGAGCCGGGAAATCCCGGCTCTGTTGTTTTATATAAAAAGCACTTCTATTCCGCCTTTAGCGCCATTAGGCGACTGATGTACTTCCCTAGAATGTCAAACTCCAGATTAACCAAAGTTCCGGCCTTTATCTGATGAAAATTGGTGAACTCGTAGGTGTAGGGAATAATGGCTACCGAAAAACGGTCGTCGCGACTATTTACCACCGTCAGGCTAACGCCATTGACACAAACGGATCCCTTTTCGACCGTCATATACCCCTGGGCTGCCATGTCTTTGTTGATGTCATACCTAAATGTAAAATACCAGCTGCCATCCGATTCTTTCACCTCCAAACATTCGGCGGTCTGATCCACATGGCCCTGCACAATATGGCCATCGAGTCGTCCATTCATCACCATGCTGCGCTCCAGATTAACACGGTCGCCCGCTTTGAGCAAGCCCAGATTCGATTTATCCAAAGTCTCCTGAATGGCCGTTACCGTATAGGTATCCCCCTGAATATTAACCACTGTGAGGCAAACCCCGTTGTGCGAGACGCTCTGATCAATCTTCAATTCATTGATAAAAGAGCACTTTAAGCTAAGGTGAAGATTTCCCTTATCTTTTTTAAGCCCAACAACCGTAGCAGCTTCTTCAACTATTCCTGAAAACATATTTTTAAATTTTAATGAGACTATCTGACAAAGACATCCAATAGTTGGAAAACTATAACCTCTGTGTAACAAATAAAAGTACTAAATTAGTGACAATTTATGAAAGAACCATTTAAAGAAACCCAACAATCCCGTCAAATTCAGCACTATTTATTAAATTTGTCCCATGATACTAGTCACAGGCGGAACAGGTTTGGTAGGTTCACATTTATTGTACCACCTTACCGAAAAAGGAGAAAATGTAAAGGCCATTTATCGCAACAGCAGCAACATTGCAGAAGTGGAGCGGCTGTTCAGGTTTTACTCTAGTGATGCAGAGACTTTTCTCAAACGCATTCATTGGATAGAAGCCGAACTGTCGGATTATTTTGCTTTGGAAGAGGCGCTCCATGGCGTCAGAGATGTTTACCATGCGGCGGCCATGGTTTCATTCAATCCACGAGAGTCGGACAAGATGCTGGAGGTCAATGCTCAAGGCACAGCCAACCTGATGAATGCCTGTCTCAAATGCGCAATTAAAAAAGTCTGCTATGTAAGTTCCATTTCTTCTCTGGGCAAATCCATTGACGGCGTCAAAATTGATGAGCTGGTTGAATGGCAGTCCGACGATTACCGATCAGCCTATTCGCACAGTAAATTCAGGGCCGAAATGGAAGTCTGGCGTGCATCCAAAGAAGGGGTTCCCGTAGTCATCGTCAACCCCTCGGTCATCATTGGTCCAGTCAATTGGCTCAGAAGCAGTGGTCGGCTGTTCTATTCCGTAAAAAGAGGCATGCCCTTTTACCCCGGAGGAGCCACAGGTTTTGTAGATGTCAGAGACGTGGCCAAGGCCGTAGTGCTATTAATGGAAAGTGATGTCATAAACGAGCGCTACATCCTAAATGCGGAAAACCTTTCGTACAAAGCATTTTTCACCATGGTGGCTCACGCCATGGGCCTGAGACCCCCAAAAATTAAAGTCTCCAAGCTCATTTTAGAACTTGGCTGGCGTGCCAATCTGGTACTTTGCTTTATAGCTGGCAAAGCACCGGCCATTACCAAAGACACGGCACGGTCGGCTCAAACCATCTCCAAATATTCTGCTGAAAAATTCAGCCAGCAATTTTCATATGAATTTTTCCCCATGAAAAATGCCATAGAAAACGCCGCCCAATGGTTTAAAACAATCGAGCAATGACAGGAAAGCGACCAAGCCCAAAAAAAAGGCTTAGGAAAAAAAGCACTGCCCATGGTGATCAAAACCTAAAGGGCAGACTACTTAAATGGGGCCTAAAGTTGCTGCTTGGCGGTATAGCCTTTGCCATAGTTTTTGTCTTGTTGGTATATATGGGTCTATTTGGCAAAATCCCCAATCATGAGACCATCCAAAACATCCGTAACCACACAGCCTCGGTGGTCTATTCGGCCGACGGTGCCATGGTAGGTAAATATTACATTCAGAACCGACTCACCATCGACAACGACAATATTTCCATTCATATAAAAAATGCTCTGATAGCTACTGAAGACAATCGCTTTTTTGAACACAAAGGACTCGATTTCATCAGTCTGGGCCGCGTTTTTATCAAGACCATACTGTTACGCGACACCCGCCAGGGTGGCGGGAGTACCATCAGTCAGCAGTTGGCCAAGAATTTGTATCCAAGACGGAAAATCGGCCTATTGTCCTTCCCGGTCAATAAAATACGTGAAATATTCATTGCTGCCCGTTTAGAAAAGCAATTCTCCAAAGAAGAGATCCTTGGTTTGTATTTAAACACCGTGCCATTTGGAGAGGACATTTATGGCATTGAAGTAGCCGCCAACCGCTTTTTTGGCAAGCCCTCTGCCCGCTTAAACCCATCCGAGGCAGCAACGCTGGTGGGCATGCTGGCAGCCAACACGGCCTATAACCCACAGCGCAACCCGGAACGGTCCATGCAGCGCCGGAATCTGGTGCTCGACCGCATGCAGGCCAATGGTTTTTTATCAAAGGAGGAGACCGACACCTACAAAAAAGCCCCCATTAAAACGGCCTATACCAGATTGGATAACAACCACGGACCGGCCCCCTGGTTTATGGAGCAGGTACGCATGCAGACCGAAGGCATACTGAAACAGATACCTGAGCAAGCCTACAACATCTATACGGACGGATTGCGCATCCATACCACCATTGACTCGCGACTGCACTGCCAGATGGATTGGGACAGGGCCACGGCCTGGACGATGATCAGGAAAAAAAGCA
>DHVH01000256.1 GCA_002412555.1 Marinilabiliaceae bacterium UBA5213
CGGTAGTTTGCTTTTGGCAGTGGCCTACGCGCAATATCTGAATTGTCTTAACCCCGGCGAAACAGACGCTTGTGGGGTCTGCGGTTCCTGCCTTAAAGCGGCTAAATTAGTGCACCCCGATATCCACTATGTCTTTCCAGTTGTTAAAGAGGGGAGTAGGGCTGTAAGTGACGATCACATTAAGGAGTGGCGTTTATTTTTGCTGGAGCAAAAATATTTCAGTGCCGGTCAGTGGTTTGATCATATCTCAGGTGGAAAAAAAGCCGGGATGATTTACGCCGATGAAAGTCCTGAGATCCTTCGCAAACTCTCGATGAAGAATTATGAGGGCAAGCACAAGGTGATGATCATATGGCTGCCAGAGCGCATGAACGATACGGGTTCCAATAAGTTATTGAAAATTCTTGAAGAGCCGCCTGCCAGCACCGTTTTTCTGTTGGTTTCGGAAAACCCACAGAGCTTGTTGGCCACTATTGTTTCAAGGGCCCAGCAATTAAATGTGCCGCCCATTGAAACGGAGGCTTTAACCCAAGCGCTTAGTGCCCGTTATTCTGTTCCGGAAGCGGAGGCGCGGGTGGCTGCTAGACTGGCAAGAGGCAATTACGTAAAGGCAGTCAATAATCTGGACGCGACTAAAGACCAGTCCGGGTTTTTCGACCTTTTTGGTTTGCTGATGCGCTCGACGTATTCGCGCAAAATATTTGAGATAATGCGCTGGGTTGATTTGGTAGCGCCTTTGTCACGCGACAAAATGAAGGCCTACATTGATTATTCGGTGGGCATGTTGCGTGAGAGTTATATGTATAACTTCAGGCAGCCCGATTTGGTTTATTTGACACCCATGGAAGAGGCTTTTGTACAGAAGTTTGCGGCTTTTATTACCGAAAATAATGTAGAGCCCATGGTGGAGGAGTTGCAATTAGCTTACGCGCACATTGAACAAAATGGGAATGCGCGTATTATACTGTTCGACATGGCCATTAAAATGGTGCCCATGTTTAATACTTAAATGAGTACTTAAGTTTCCGGGATACGGAAATTCAATATAAATCCGGACCTTTCAAGTCCGCTAAACAGTTACATAATGGAACAAGATATAGCAGAGCACAAGCAGAGTAAGTGCGATTCATGCGGGGACCGCTGCGGTAAATTAGAAGTGTTTGATTGGTTGAGTGATTTGCCTGAAATGACCGAAGGCAATGACATAGTGGAGGTGCAATTTAAAAATACACGCAAGGGGTTTTATAAGAATACGAGTCAGGGAAAATTGAGTAAGCGCGATGTGGTGGCCGTAGAAGCCTCTCCGGGTCACGATATTGGTGTGGTAACCCTTACCGGGGATTTGGTGTTGTTACAGATGAAAAAGAACAACGTATCGCCCGGTAATTATGAGTTTAAACGTGTTTATCGCAAAGCTAAGCCTGCCGATATTGAAAAATGGGAGGAAGCCAAGGGGCTTGAAAAGGAAACCATGCTGGAGTCGCGCCGCATGGCTTGGGATTTGGGGCTAAACATGAAGATTGGCGATGTGGAGTACCAGGGCGATCGCACCAAAGCCATCTTCTATTACATTGCCGATGAACGGGTCGATTTCAGGGAACTTATTAAGGTTTTGGCTGAGCGCTTCAAAGTGCGCATTGAAATGCGGCAGATCGGCGCCCGGCAGGAAGCCGGTCGCATTGGTGGCATTGGTCCTTGTGGACGGGAGTTGTGTTGCTCAACCTTTCTGACCAATTTCAAGTCGGTTACCACCAACGCCGCCCGTTACCAGGAGATTTCATTGAATCCGCAAAAATTGGCGGGTCAGTGCGGTAAACTGAAGTGTTGCTTAAATTATGAGCTGGATGCTTACCTGGATGCGCAGCAGGACTTTCCCAACACAGCCATTCCTTTGGAAACGGAGGACGGGACTTATTACCACTTTAAAACGGATGTGTTTAAGCGTTTGATGTGGTACAGTGCCGGTCGCGAAAATGCCGGAAACATTGTAACACTGGCAGTTGATAAGGTCAAAGAAATCATCGCCTTGAACAAGCAGGGTCGGAAAGTCAAGAAGATGGATGACGAGGTTCCGATTGTTGCGCCTTCAAAGGAAATTGGTTATGAAAATGTAATAGGACAGGAGAGCATTACCCGCTTTGACGAGAAAGGCAACAAAACCAATAATAAAAAGCGCAAAAAGAATCGTCGACCACCCAACAAACCCCCGAGAGACATTGAACGACAATAATAGCCCACAAATTATTTTCAAATGATAAGAAAGCGAAAGTTTCAAGCTGTGATTACTGTCTTTATAATGCTTGTTGCCATGACTTCGTGCCAGTCGTCTGTTGTTTTTGACGAGGTGGTTGAGCTGGGAGAAACGGGTTGGCATATGGACCATAAGGCCGTGTTTCAGGTGGATGTGATCGATACTTCACGGGTGCTAGATGTCGGTATGACCTTTCGTCATACCGATGACTATCCCTATAGCAACCTTTGGCTTTTTGTGGATATGCAAAGTGAGAATGGTCTTTCGATTAAAGACACCCTTGAGTTTTTCCTGTCCGAGACCAACGGTAGATGGCTGGGGAATAAAAAGGGCGATGGGTATGAGGTTTCGGCGCTTTATAAGCATGCCGTTAAAATGTCTCATCCTGGCAGTTACCGTTTTGAAATTTCACAGGGTATGCGTCGGGATGTGTTGCCGCATATTACCTCTGTAGAGTTTTGGATACAAAACTCCAATTAGTCTTTGTAAGAATGCCTTGTCTTTGACGTTCTCTTTACAAAGACAGTGAAATTAATAGTTGTATTATAAGCACTAATTAAGAGGAGTGGGTTTTGGGAAAAAAGAATAAATTACAAAAGTTTTCAGAAATGGATACCTTTCCAAATGTGGTGCAGGCTGCATTTGATGAGGTTTTTAGAAAGGATTATAAGCTTAAGGGTAACTGGTCATCCTCCTTCTTTGAAAATGATTGTCCCATTGTTTTAGAGCTGGGCTGTGGCAAGGGCGAATATACGGTTGGATTGGCCCGGCAGTTTCCGGACAAGAATTTTATCGGGATTGATATTAAAGGATCCCGGATGCATACCGGGGCACAACAGGCCGTGCAGGAAGGTCTTAAAAATGCGGCCTTCATTCGCACCCGCATTGAATTGATTGAATCCTTTTTTGCGTCGGGGGAG
This sequence comes from Marinilabiliaceae bacterium UBA5213, assembly GCA_002412555.1. GTDB lineage: Bacteria > Bacteroidota > Bacteroidia > Bacteroidales > Marinilabiliaceae > Geofilum. Next base: position 3,172 of record DHVH01000256.1, read on the forward strand.
GTGGATGAGATTTGGCTGACTTTTCCCGATCCGCAAATGAACAAAACGCGGAAACGACTGACCTCCTGTCGCTTCATGGAATTATATGCCCGGTTTTTAAAACCCGGAGGTACTGTTCATCTAAAAACCGATAGTCGCTTCCTATATACTTATACGCAGGCCATGGTGGAGCACAATCAGCTTTCGGTTGTGAATAATTTTTCTGATTTGTACCACAGCGGTTTTGAGGATGAAATATTGGGGATCAGAACCTATTATGAAGAGCGTTTTATGGCGCATCAGATACCTATCAAATACCTGAGTTTCTTACTCGACAACAAAAAACCTTTAGATGAGCCGGAAGTGGATATTCCCCACGATATTTATCACAATGCCGGACGCAGTGTAAAGCTTTATGAAAATGACCAGCAAGCGCCACCTGACCTCAACATCTGATAACGATCCCTTTTTTGAGCGTGTTTATGCAGTTACACGTCTTATTCCTCATGGCAGGGTGACTTCCTACGGTGCCATTGCGGCCTATATTGGTTCGCCGGGCGCGGCCCGTATGGTCGGCTGGGCACTTAACAAGTGTCACACCCAGATAGAATTTATACCTGCCCACCGTGTGGTTAATCGCATAGGTGTTTTATCGGGTAAGCACTTTTTTCCTGGTGAAAATACCATGAAGGAGTTGTTGGAGGCTGAGGGACTAAAGGTAGAAGATAATCAGGTGCTTAACTTTGAGCAGCATTTCTGGAATCCCGCCAGCGAATTGTCCGATTTGGATCTTTGAGGACGAGATATTAAAATTTTTTCAGGCTCGGGATGTGATATATTTTTTTTACTTTTGTCCTTAAGTTTAAAAAGTTTAAATAAACGTAACGATGAGTTTTTATCCGCAATTAGTACTGGACACCTTAAAGCATGTGGTGCATCCCGGCAAGGGTCAGGACATTGTAACCCTTGGTATGGTGGCCGATGACATCCGCATTGAAGGGAAGCGCATAAGTTTCTCGCTATTATTTGACAGGGCCAATGACCCTTTGGTGGCGCCCATTAAAAAAGCATGCGTTCAAGCCATTGAAACGTATATAGGTGAAGGTGTTGAGATAGAAGGAAATATTTATGTGAAAGTAAAGCCCCGGCAGGTGAAGAAGGAAGCACCTATATTGTCTGGGGTGAAAAACATAGTAGCTGTTGCCTCCGGAAAGGGTGGGGTGGGAAAATCGACAGTTGCCAGTAATCTGGCAGTCGCCTTGGCGCTGCAGGGGTATAAGGTAGGCTTGTTGGATGCCGACATTTTTGGTCCCTCGATGCCCAAAATGTTTGGTACAGAAGAGGCGCGTCCCATGCTTGAAAAAGTGGATGGTAGGGACCGGATTTTGCCGGTTGAAAAGCACGGTGTTAAGCTATTGAGCATCGGTTATTTTGTGAATCCGGATGACGCACTGGTCTGGCGCGGAGCCATGGCCACCAACGCACTAAAGCAATTGATAGGAGATGCTATCTGGGGTGATCTTGATTATTTGATGATCGATATGCCTCCGGGCACCAGCGATATTCACTTGACCATTGTGCAAACATTGGCGCTTACAGGTGCCGTTGTGGTGAGCACGCCTCAGGAAGTAGCGCTGGCCGATGCCCGTAAAGGCATCAGCATGTTTCAGGGCAAGCAGATTGATGTGCCGGTGCTGGGTCTGGTAGAAAACATGGCCTGGTTTACCCCTGCCGAGTTGCCTGATAATAAGTATTATATATTTGGCGAGGGCGGTTGCAAGCGGCTGGCTGAAACACTTGATGTACCGCTTTTGGGACAAATACCAATCGTGCAGAGTATCCGCGAGGGGGGAGACGATGGACTGCCTTCTGCCTTACAGCCTGATACCCTAACAGGAATGGCTTTTGCACAATTGGCTGAAGCAGTAGTGGCGGCAGTGGAAAAGAGAAACACTCAGTTGCCGCCAACAAAAATCGTTCAGATAACAAAAAAGTAAACGGTTAGGTTGATGAATTAGAGATTATGGATAAGCAAGAAGTATTAGAACAGGTGAAGATTGCGCTGGAGGGTATTCGTCCCTATCTTCAGGCCGACGGTGGAGATATCTCTATTGTTGAGCTAACAGACGATATGGTAGTCAAGGTACGCCTGCAGGGCGCCTGTGACGGTTGCCCCATGAGTATTCAGACGCTGAAAAATGGTGTGGAGATGGTGATAAAAAACAATGTCCCCGTCATTAAAGAAGTGGTGGCCGTATAAGTCGCCATTGGTTTAAAAGGCTGCCAGTAATAAGCCGATGTCTTTAAACGGCATGCCAAAATGGTTGCCAATATAGTTATTGGTAAGGATGCCTTTGTAAATATAGGTGCCGTTGCTAATGCCCATGTCTTCCTTGATGAGTTGATGAATACCTCCGGCTTCGGCCATGCGCAAAATCACTGGTGAAAAAATATTACTCAATGCAATAGAAGCTGTTCGGGCCACCCGGGAGGCCACATTGGGTACCGAATAATGAACCACCCCCCTGCTGTTTTTAAAGGGATGCTCCGGGTTATAGGTCGATTGACTGGTCTCAAAACAACCTCCGTTACCCACACTTAAATCCACAATCACAGATCCCGGCTTCATTTGATCGACCTGATCACTGGTGATATAAAATCCCGGGTTACTGTCGAAATACCGCAGACTGGCCACGACTGCATCGGCCGATTTTAAAGCCTTGGTCAACACACGTGGATGCAAAATGGAGGTGAAAAGCCGCTGCCCCACATTCCTTTCCAGATCTTTCAGATTTTTGTATGAATTGTCAAAGACTTTTACCTGACAGCCCAATCCCAGCGCCGCCCGAGTGGCAAATTCGCCGGCGGTTCCTGCGCCAATAATAACGACTTCTGCCGGAGAAACACCCGTTATGCCTCCCAAAAGAACGCCTTTGCCACCGTGTGCCTTGCTCAGATATTCCGATGCAATGGTGATGGCTGCATAGCCTTCAATTTCGCTCATGCTGCGGATAACCGGATAACAGCCTGCCTCATCTCTCAGAAATTCATAGGCTATGGCGTTGATGCGCTTGTTCATCATTTCGGTGATGCGCTCCCTGTTTTGTCCCGGTAAATGCAGAAAAGACAACAATAATTGGTTGGGCGACATCAGCGCAATTTCATCACTATCGGGAGGAGATATTTTGAGGATGATTTCACTTTTATAAACCTCGTTTTTGCTTTTGGTGATGGTGGCCCCTGCCTCCGAAAAATCCTTATCAAAGTAATTGGCAGCATTGCCTGCCCCACTTTCCATTATCACCTTGTGACCATTGTCAACGAGCAACTCTACACCCTGCGGCGTAAGCGCCACACGATTTTCTGATTGTCCGGATTCAGCAGGTAGTCCTACGGTCAAAGAGCGTTGTCTTCTGCCGGTCTCCAGCATTTCTTCCCGGGGAATCAACTGCGTTTGCCGGATGGCAAAATAGGATGCCCGTTTTTCAATGTCGGCCATAGTTGTAAACGTTCAATTGTAGATTATTCGTTGCGGATTTCATTTTTTCAACTATCGAAGATACGAAATATTATATTAATTCGAACTTAATTGACCGGGAACCATCTGGCAGTTCTTCCATGCTTACGTTGATCCGGTTTTCAGGCAGAAATGCTTCTGCTTTTGNNCAGACAAGTGTGACCACTGTAAAAATAATCATCCCCGCCAATATCCATAAGCTCCTGCGGCTCTTTAATGCGGTACAGATCGAAATGAAAGACCGGTAAACCTTGGCCGGTCTTGTATTCGTTGATGATGGCAAAACTGGGACTGTTGACGGTATCAACAATGCCTAATTGCCGGCACAATACTTTTATAAATGTGGTTTTGCCTACGCCCATGGCGCCATAAAAGGCAGCCACTGGTTTATCTGCCAATATCTGAGTCAAAGCTGCGGCAGCAGGTACCAAATCCTCCGGTGATTGCGCAATAAAGTTCATGCTTACTGAATTAAGTTCCCATTCTACTATGGCAAAATTAACGCTTGGGTTCTAATATTGCAAAAGGAATCATCATCTCCTCCATGGATATGCCGCCATGCTGAAAGGTATCTTTGTAATAACCCGCATAATAGTTGTAATTATTGGGATAGGCAAAGAAATCGTTGCCCGTGGCAAAAATGTAGGAAGTAGATACATTGGGCCGGGGAAGAAAGATCTGTTCGGGCTTCTTAACCTCAAAGACCGATTTGGCATCGTAAGCCAGATTTTTTCCCTGCTTAAAGCGCAGGTTGGTATTGGTGTTTCTGTCGCCCACCACCTTCACCGGATTTTGAACCCGGATGGTGCCATGGTCGGTGGTAACCACCACATTGACATCGTCTTGCGAAAGGCGCTTGAGCAAATCAAACAGGGGTGAGTGGTTGAACCACGAATGGGTCAGGGAGCGGTAAGACGATTCGTCCGAGATCAGTTCACGCAGCATCTTCATTTCGGTACGGGCGTGCGACAGCATGTCAACAAAGTTGACCACTACCACCGATAACTGATGGTCTTTTATATGGCTGTAATTGTCGAGCAGTTTGCGGCCTGATTCGGCATCGCTTATTTTCTGGTAGTAGACCTTGACATTTTCACGGTTACGTGTGAAGTAATCGTTGATCAGTGCCTCTTCGTGTTGATTTTTACTGCCTTCATCGTCATCCTCTACCCACAGGTCGGGACGTATTTTGGCAATGTTGGAGGGCAGCATCCCTGCAAAAATGGCATTTCTTGAATATTGGGTAGCAGTAGGCAGAATGCTCATGTAAAGCTCGTCCTCACGCAGGCTAAAATAGGGCGCCAGTTCCCTTTTGATCAATTCCCACTGGTCCGACCTGAAATTATCTACCACAATCATCACCAGCGGCTTCTTTTCTTTTAAAAGGGGTAGGATTTTGCGCTTGAAAATGGTGTGTGACATCAGCGGGGCATCATCTGCCTGCAGCCAATCGGTGTAATTGTCCTTTACAAACCGGGTAAACTGATTATTGGCTTCGGTTTTTTGCATTAAAAGGACCTCGTTCATGGGGCTGTCAGAGTCCTGTAGTTCCAACTCCCAGTATATTAGTTGTTTATATATCTGATACCATTCGGTATAGGACAGACGGTCGTTAAGCCGCAGGCCAATTTGGGAGAAGGCCGACTGGTAATCGGTGGTCGCTTTTTTTGTGATGAGTGATTGTCGCCCCAGGGTCCGCTTGATAGAGGAGAGTACCTGTTTGGGGTTGACCGGTTTGATCAGATAGTCGGCAATTTTGCTGCCTATGGCCTGATCCATGATTTCTTCTTCTTCACTTTTGGTGACCATGATGACCGGTAGGGCCGGTTGAATTTCCTTGATGCGCATCAAGGTCTCCAGTCCGCTGATGCCGGGCATGTTTTCATCTAAAAACACCAGACTGTAAACCTCTTGTGTAAGCATTGCCAGTGCGTCCTTACCATTGGTGGCTGTATCTACCTGAAAGCCTTTTTCTTTGAGGAAAAAAATATGCGGTTTTAAATGTTCAATTTCGTCGTCGACCCATAAGAGTCGGTATTTCTGAGTGTTTTCCATTTTATTTGTCGATTTTCATGTAAATGCGCACCTTAACCAAATGGGGTCTTTGGTTGCAGATAGCATTAACGTACAAAACTCAAGCCACTTATTGGAGCATTTCCTTTTGGAAATCGGCATATTTTTCAATCTGCCCTTCCTCTTCGATGAGTTTGAAGTTTTGGGGACTCACAAACGTTTGATACCAAGCGCCTGCTCTTAGCTGGTTGTTCCAGAAAGGTACATCTTTAAGGGAGCTGATAAAGTCTTCGGCATCGGCCCTGCTGTTGAAAGATTCTACAATGAGCACCGTGCTTCCGTTGCTGAAATTGACTGAACGGACGGTGGCTCTCAATCTAAAGTTGTTCAATGCGTGGCTGGTCAGGAAGCCTGATACCCTACCGGCATTAGTGCCGGCAGGAACTACCACCATGCCCCAATGGGTGCCGTCTTCGGTGGAGAAAGCTGCCTGTATGGGTGCTGCTTCCTGAGCTGGCGCAAGATTTTCATAGGTCATATTGATGATGATACCACCGCCTCCGTTCAAATAATTCTGTGAAAAGAACTGTCGGTAGGCGTTGAAATCACCTGTGCCAGCCAAGGCCGTCAGGTTGCTGGCGCTACCGGCCATTAACATGGGTTGTTCAATATTGTCGACCTGCAATAAGCGGGTATTGGAGCGTAGACCATAATAGTAATCCATGGCTTCGCGACTGTTGGCAAAAGGCCCTATGGTGACGATTCTTTCCCCAGTTGTGAGACTGCGTGCTGCCAGATTGTAATTAGCCAGCAGGAAACGGTTGAAGTTATAGTCGGCCAAGTTAAAGATCAACTGGTTGATATCGGCCCTATTATTGACAACTACGAATATCTGGTGTTCCATACCCGGCTCGAAAGCAAAGGCTGACGCCGGTTGGCCGGGTGTGGCAACAGTGGTGCCATCAGCCGTTTCGGTTGCAGATCTTTCTGGCGTGGTGACCGCAGGGCCAATAGCCGGTTGCATTCCCTCTTCAATCATGGCCAGCCATTGGGCGGCCATACGTCCTTCGGCGGTTTCGGCATGATGGGTCACAAGCATTCTGAGTTCTGATTCAAAGCCCGTGTTGTTACCTAGTTTTCCGTAACTCACTGCGGAAAGCAGGTGGGATTTGCGTATAAGTTCGTCTTTTTCGGCCTTGCTTTTGATGTCGGCCGTTAGTGCTAAAGCCTCATTAAACTGGTTGTTCTGGTAGGCACTGAAGGCGTTTTGATAGCTCTGTTGCAGCGCCTTTTCTGCAGCCAGCAGGTTATTGGCATGCTCAGGGTCGCGCAGGAAGGGCGCATAGCGTCCGTCCGGAAAGTTTGTCAGAAGTTGCTGTTTCATGCGCTCTCTGCCTGCTTCGTTGCCGGTTTCTTTATAAGCCATGGCCGACCAAAACAGTGCTTGCTCAGCCAAAACATGCTGCGGATATGCATTGAGAAGGGCAGCAAACATTTCTATGGCCTTGGCGGGATCGTTGAAATAATCCAGGAAAATCATACCTGCACGAAAATAAGCTTCGGCCAGCATTTCATGCGATTTGCCTAGTTGTTCCGGACTTCTGGGCACATCGGCCAGTAAGTTCTCTTTGGTGGGCAGGTTGGTGGTGGGCCGCTGGCCAGTCATTTGCCCCTGAATCTCCTCAGTAAGACCCGGAAGATTTTCGCCCGGCTCACCGGGCATGGAGGGTTGTTGCATGTCGGGCTGGCTGGCTTGTGACGATCTGTCCGACCGCCGCCAGTTATCCTCTGCAGCACGACGTCCCCATTTGCGCTCAAATTCCATTTTGCCCAGGCTCACCGTGGTAGGATTGTAAAAATACCACTGTCCCTGATTATCGGTAGGCCTGTTGAGTTGATCGGAAAAGGAACGGTTGAAAACCGGGTCGAAGCCCATTCCCCGGTCCCTGTCGGCCCCTACAGACTGGTTCAATTGAGCTTGTCGTTCGTTTTCTATGAGGGTTTCAATAAAGGCATCCAGTTCTTCTTCAGATAAGCGGGCCAGTCTTTGGAGACTGTCCTCCCGCTCAATGGTCGTGTAGTAGGTGGTCAGGTCTTTTAATCCGGTATGGCGAAACTGAACTTGCTCCAGCCGCCTGTCCGTCTCCGGCAGCAGCGTAAGGGTACTGTCGTAATACGCATAAGAAGCCGGATACCTTGGTAATTCAAAATAGAGACCTGCCATTTTCAGATAGGCTTCGCTGAGCAGGGTTTGGTTGCCCCTATTGTAACCGGCGGATAGCTGTAGATTAGTTATGGCGTGCAAAGTGTCCCCTTCCTGTAAATAGCTGTTGGCCAAGGCGAAATGAATTCTGTCCCGAAACTCCTGGTTCTTTAACTGACCGGCCATTTTGTAGAGCTCTTTGCGGGCGGGTGCAAAGTTGTTGCTTAAGCGACTTTCGAGCAGGTAGGCATTGATGCTGGCATTCAGTCCCATTTCATAGGCCGGGTTGGAGCGGGCTACCCGCTCATAGCTTTCTTGGGCCTTGTCGAGTTGACCGGAGTATTCATACAATTGCGCCAGAATAAATTGGCGGCGCGACTTGTTCCATTTACCCTTGGCTTCCGATGCAGCCGTCATCATAAAGGGAATGGCATTGTTGTATTGTTGGGTTCGAATAAGATAATCGGCATAGGTAGCCATGTAGTCGCTGTAGTATCTGGCGGGGGCTTGCCCCATTCCGTCATACTGTTCAAGGAGAAGTTGTGCATTTTCAAAATCGCCCATCTCAATGCGGGTACGTGCCATCCAAATGAGGGCCTCGAAGCGGGCCGGCTGAGCGGGGAATTCACGCAACACATATTCAAGTATGGAAAGTGCTGCGTTGTAATCGTGGTTGTATAAATGAGATTTTCCTACTAACAGGTAGGCATCATCTACATAGCGGTTGAACTCCCTTTGATTGTAGAATGCTTCGTAAGAAGGGTTGTTAGAGCCCGGCTTTCGCTTGGGCCTGGCAGTAATGCTTTTTTTCTGTATGACCTTCAGTCCTTTACCAATGGCCCTGTCCATATCTCCCTTAACAGCGCCGGCTTTGTCAGGTCCCGAATACGGGAATATGGGAAGAATTGTAGTGAAATTGTCGTTTTGGGACTGCATCAATTGTTGCTCGCCCCGCTGAAAGCTTTGTTGGCCATTATACAGCGTGTTATAGCGGGCAGTCATGCTATTGTAATTTCTCGACAGCCAGGTGTTCTTTTGGGTGGAGCACGCGACCATCAAAAAGGCGCTAATGATTATGAGTAGTTTTCTGATAAACATTGGTATTAAAGCATCATTGTATTATTAAAACAGGCTTTTAGGTGATTTATTTTGTAGCTCAGCAAATAAATAAAATAATTGGTAAAAAAGAAGGGGAGACCAAAACATTTTCTAAATTTACCTCTAATCTTATTCATTTTTGATTTTTTGGGATGAGAATTTATGTGATTGAAGATGACCGTATGTTTAACCAACTAATTGTCCGTGCTTTGGATAAGGATAATGAGGTTGAGATTGTGCCATTTTTTAATGGCACAGATTTTTTGAGCCGGTTATCTGACCATCCCGAGGTGGTAACGCTCGATTTGGGGTTGCCCGACTTTTCAGGCGCTGATTTGTTGCGACAAATCAAGCAATCCAGCCCCGAAACGGAAGTGATTGTTATCTCCGGTCAGGATGATTTGAAGCTGGCTGTCCAGCTTTTGAGGCAGGGTGCGTACGATTATATCGCTAAGGACGAAAACATCCGGGAACGGCTGGTTCAGTGCATCCACCATATCAGAGGGCAGCAAAATCTCAAGAAGGAACTGCGTCAACTGAAATTTGAAATCTCTGAAAAGTACAATTATCTACAAGCCATTATTGGCGAAAGCAATGGAATGAAGGCGGTTCTGTCGCTGATTGATAAGGCAGTGAAAGTTTCCAATGTTAGTGTTTCCATTACAGGTGAGGCCGGAACCGGCAAGGAATTAGTGGCAAAAGCCATTCACTATAATTCGGCACGGCGCCATAAGCCTTTTGTGGTGGTTAACGTGGGAGCCATCCCTTATGAAATGCTTGAGGGGGAGCTCTTCGGATTTGAAAAGGGGGCCTTTGATGGAGCGCGCTTACGGCATAGAGGAAAGATTGAGGAAGCGGTGGATGGCACTTTATATATTGAGGACGTAGACCTGCTGGGGCCTGATTTGCAGGTAAAGTTGTTTCAATTTTTGCAGACCGGAACTGTTCGCCGCATGGGGGGAGAGAAGGATGTGCCGGTTAATACCCGTGTGATTTCGGGTGCTGCTATCGATTTGTTGGAGGCTGTCAGGAACAAACAGTTCAGGGAAGATCTCTATTTTCGTTTGAT
>DHVH01000339.1 GCA_002412555.1 Marinilabiliaceae bacterium UBA5213
CCACACCAGTCGGCATAAAAATCGATCAGACAAGGCTTGTCGCCCGAAAAACTCCACTCCTTATTGTTGGCGTAATCAAATACTTTCTCTTTGAATGTTTCTGCAGTTAAAAACTCAACCATAATTACAAATTTTTAAGTGATTAATTCTGTGACAAATCTAATATAAAAAAACTATGTTTCAAAATATCTATATTTGTGAATATGTCTATACAAGAACAATGCCAAAAACAAATGAACCCTTATCCCCACCCCTTATCCCAACAAAAAATTGTAATTTTGCCAGTCGCATAACCAACCAGGCATCCAATTGCTTATAGGCTTTTAATTTACAACACATTGATATAAAATGCAAGAACACCTGCAACACCCTGTATTTAAAACCATTTCAGAAGTGTCTGATGGGGAAGGAGTGAAAACTTTTGTCATTGGCGGATTTGTTCGTGATCTGTTTCTTGAACGTCCTACGAACGATATTGATATCCTGGTCATCGGAAGCGGCATTGATATAGCACAGAAAGTAGCCGCCCGATTGGGGAAACTAAAAGTCTCGGTCTTTAAATCCTTTGGCACTGCCATGTTTAAATACCGGCACATGGAAATTGAATTTGTGGGTGCCCGAAAAGAATCTTATAACCGCGAAAGTCGCAAACCCATTGTGGAGGATGGCACGTTGGAAGACGACCAAAACAGGCGCGATTTTACCATCAATGCCATGGCCATCAGTCTGAATAAGGACACTTACGGGCAGCTGGTTGATCCGTTCAATGGCACAGACGATTTGAATCAGCAGATAATACGTACGCCACTGGATCCGGCTATTACTTTTTCTGACGACCCCCTGCGTATGATGCGGGCTATTCGCTTTGCCACCCAGCTGCAATTCACGATTAATGACGAGACCTTTAAAGCAATAATTGCCAATAAAGAGCGGATAAAAATCGTCTCCATGGAGCGTGTGGCCGATGAACTCAATAAAATCATGCTGGCAGACCGCCCCTCCATCGGTTTCAAACTGATGGATATCACTGGATTACTGGAAATTATTTTTCCGGAAATGCAGGCTATGAAGGGAGTTGAAACCATAAAGGGTCAGTCGCATAAAGATAATTTTTACCACACCCTGGAAGTCCTGGACCAGATTACACCTAATACCGACGATCTTTGGCTGCGGTATGCCGCTTTGTTGCACGACATTGCCAAACCGCTCACCAAGCGCTTTGACCCGACTGTAGGGTGGACTTTCCATGCACACAACCACATGGGACAAAAAATGATCCCCAAAATTTTTGCACGCCTCAAGCTCCCCCTCAATGAAAAGATGAAATTTGTGCAGAAACTGGTTTATCTGCACATGCGCCCCATTGCACTTATTGAAGATGAAGTAAGTGACTCTGCTGTGCGCAGATTGCTTTTCGAAGCAGGTGATGACATCGATGACTTGATGACGCTTTGCGAAGCCGATATCACCTCCAAAAACAGGGAAAGGGCAGAGCGGCACTTCAGAAATTTTAAGATTGTCCGCAGAAAACTGAAAGAAATTGAAGCAAAGGACAAAGTGCGCAATTTTCAGCCACCCGTGACTGGTGAAATGATTATGGAAGTTTTCGGACTGTCACCCTGTCAGGAAATAGGCGTCATTAAGACAGCCATTAAAGAGGCCATTTTAGATGGCATCATTCACAACAACTATGAAGAGGCCTATCAATACATGCTACAGAAAGGCCAAGAGATGGGACTTACCATTAAAAAACAATTATGAACCCTCTCAACGCCAACCAGTTTTTTGAGAGAAACACGTATAATGATACGCCAAAGGATGCAGGGCCCATCCTTATTGTCGATCAACTTCGGAATGGTGAAAACATTGGACAAATAATAAGATTGGCAGGCAACACAGGTTGCCAAACGGTTCTGATTGTTACCAAAGAGGAAGTGCCACGCAAAAGCAAAATACTACGTGTAGCCGACGTGGCAGGGAAAATCATCGATTGGCGTTTTTGCCAAACATCAGAGGTGATGAATCATATCCCTAAGGACTACACCCTCGTGGCATTGGAAACGTCACCGGCCTCCCATAACCTTTTCACCTCTCAACTTCCCCAAAAAATGGCATTAATTGTCGGTAATGAAGTTTTGGGTATATCCAAGGCTCTGATGGAACAAAGTCACCTGGAAATTCATATCCCCGTTACCGGTCCCGTTAAATCACTTAATGTGGCGCAAGCGACGGGAATCTTACTCTTCGAGTGGGTTCGGCAACATGTCCTTACTATTTAAAGATCTTGTCTTCAAATCGATCCAAACAGGCAGGTGATCACTATAGCCCCCGTGGTACCTCATGCCCACATAAGTCCTGAAAGGCTTATCTCCTCCATATTTGTCATCACGCTCTAATAAAAAGGGGAAATCAATGATCCTCAACTCCGGCTTTTCAATATAAATGGGTCCCTTGCCTTCAAAAAAAGATCTGGAAACCAATATTTGATCAAATACCTGCCACTTGTACTGATACTTAATGGTGCCTGCGTCTACGGGTAAGTAGAGGGCAGGACTAATCAGCCAGGCATCGTCCTCCAACAATCCGGAACCCAGATGTTTGGGAAACAAAGCAGACCGATGGGGTTCATTAAAGTCGCCCATCACAATTACCAGACTCCTCGGATCCTGAGCATGCAAAGAATCGGTAAAGCATCTAAGCTGTTGGGCCGTAAACTCCCGCTTCCATTGCGTAGTAGCCGAGCCGCCATAACGGGAAGTCCAATGATTAACCAAAACATGTAAGGTATCTAAGCCGTCCAAAACACCCTTGACGTATAAGATATCCCGTGTAGGTCGCTCATCCGATCCAAAATTAACTGGCAGAGGCTGCGACCCCACCACTTGAAACCGATTATGCAGATACACCAGGGCGACATCAATGCCCCTTTCATCGGGCGAGTCATAATGCACCACACGGTAGCTCAAATGGCGCATACCGGTTTCATCCAACATTAAGTTTAGCACCCAACTATTTTCTACTTCACACAGTCCAATGAGAACCGGTGGATTCCATCCCCCTGCAGTTAAAATAACCCGGTTTAATTTACGGAACTTATCGAGCATGCGCCCAAAGGTCCACCGCCGCAGCCCATCGAAGGTAAACGCATCATCATTGGTAAGGGAATCATTGGATACATCGAAGAGATTCTCGACATTATAGAACATGACACCAGCATTTTTCTCTGGAACATTTAGTATTTCCTGAGCATTAGCATAGGGCAGTATCAATAATCCAACTGCAAACAAAAAAGCCTGAAGACGAGCAGGGTTGGTAAACAACATGGGCCTTAGGGGATCATTCCTGTTCTAAACGTTCGAGAAAACCTAAATCAGGCAAAACAACTCCATCTATGCGCATATTTCCGGCATAGTCAAATGGGTATCGACGGGCGACTTCTGTATTGCCAACATCCTGAGCTACTGACAGGGTGTCAAGGTGATAATTATAAGCAGAGACATCCATAAAGGATGGATTGCGGTTAACAATGACATCCTGAAAATGACTTTTATTGGAAAGGACCACTTCGCCCAGTGCAGTTTTAATCAAAGAATGCTCGAATTTATAATTCAAAAGAAACTCCTTCTGTGGCTCCTCACTACCTTTTTTGGTAGCCTTTGGTTCAAAGTCCAGACCTATCTCATTCTCATTTGGACCATATATAATACAATTGCTGAAAAGAGCAGACTCCAGATCCATTATTTCCACCATTCCTTCATCATTCAGAAAATAATTGGACAAAAGCAAGGCAGGAATTCCGCGGTAGCCCCATCGGTAATAATTAGCGATGGTGCAGTGGTAAAACTCATACTTTCCACCCAAAGTAAGGGCGACAGAGGCACTTCCACAATCGGCGAACAATGAATTGTGGGCAATTATGGAAGACGACTGCGCCACCAAACCCTGATTGGTGATGTGTTCGATGCGTGTATTGGAAAGCAGCAAAGGAGCTTGCCCGCTAAGCCCCACAGAGTCAACAATTAAACCATAAGTAGCATTGCGAATATCGGCATAGTTGATGGAATGATCGCGGCTCCCTGGCATCAGCCAAATAGACCCCCACTGTCCGGGTTTGTCGGCATACCATCCCTCTAATCTTGAACCGGTGAAAACAACCGGTTTTTCCTGAGTGCCATTAACTATTAAGGAAGCGTCCTTGTGAACGATTAAACTGGCCCCTTTATAGAAATGCAAATGAGCACCCGCTTCAATGGTGAGGGTGGAGCCCTCGCCAACCATTAACCAATCATATATTAAATAAGGCTTTGCAGAAGTGAAAGTTTGAGATGTTATGGAATCCTTTCTCATCAGCACGACATCCTGACCATAGGCCACCAACTTTACACTCTGGATGCGTTCTTTGGTATAGAACAAAACTGAGTCAACAACCACAAATGAAGCGTTATTGTTGGCATCCGGATTAATGGTAACCTCTACAAAAACAAAAAGACTGTCTCCTGTTCGCAAAGGCACATCATCTACTCTGTGTTCCGGTATACCGTTCACATTGATGCGGAATTTGGAGTCTTCACCACCAGCCAGTTGAATGGCATCAATGGTCATATCACTCCCATAAGGATTATAAACTCTGAAATGGCGGGTAGCTGAACCAATGGAAGTGAATATAGTATCAAACATAACGGTATCCTGAGAAAAGGCAATTCCTTCCATGCCCCCCCGAAACATATAATCACGCTCACAACCCCAGACCATAACAATGGCCAGCACACCCCACAATATGTTTTTTATTCTCTTCATATTCCATCAAAAAAAGCGAGCACTAAAGCCCTTCAACAGCTTACCACTGCATTATTTGCGGTTTTGTTACAATAATAGAAAAACTTCAATAACCAAACAAATACTATTTTACAAAAGTACAACTATTTTTTACAAAAATTAACGATAATGTGCAAAATTTTTATTTAAAAATCCAATCATCGAACATATTTATTGGCGGGGTGCCAGGCCAGTTATTTCTTTTAAGGAACGTAATGCCTCCCGAGTTTATTGTTTGCTTGCCGACTCAATTAACTGACCCTCTAGTCGGCTTGCCTGACGCGACCAATACCTGAAACATTGGAAAAAACCCTTTCTGGATGGCCTTTGTAAAGTACAGAGCATGCCCCGGCAATGTCCACCTTCAATTCTTCACTGGCGAAAACTTCTGCTTTGCCGGCTCCGGCTAAAATCAAATTTACTTTTCTGGCCTTCAATTCAAAAGCCTCCAACTTGCCGGCTCCCGGCATTTCAAAACGGATCTCATCCACATTTCCATGAGCCTTAATAGAAGTCGCCCCGGCAAGATGACCATCCAGCACATTTCCCTTTAGGTTTAACTCCATGGAAACAGCGCCCGCCATATCCAAAGACATCTCATCAAATTGAAAAACATCCGGGGTAATTAATTTCAAGGCGCTTGCGGCCGTAAATCGTTGAAGATCCTGAACCGTGATCTCCAGAATGACCGACTGCCCCTTTTTAATTACCCTGTCCTTAAGGTAAGAGACTTTCAATACATTATTTTCCACTTTCATTACCACCCAGTTCAAAAGCTCTTCATTACCTTCGAGCACAACTTTATGCTCACTACCGTTGAACAAATAAACTTCAAAATTTCCTTCGAGTTCAATTTGATTAAAACTTTCGGTCAATTCCTCCTGTCTTTCAGTGACTGAGAAAGCCAGATTTCTGGTTCCGCCTGATTCACATTCGCAAGCTGCAAAGAGTATCAGTGCCAGCAACATCATTAATACATTATTCCGTTTCATCTGTATAGCGTTTTTTAAAGACTAGAAATATAGTGGGATCAAAACCAAATCACGGTCAGCAATATCTTGGCCCAGTCTGGCAAAATCGCTTCTCCATCCTGCTGGTTCAAACATCCAATCATCTATAGGCTTAAGATCAGCTTCAGGCGCTTCTGCGAATTCTGTCTGAAAGTTATTGTTCCAATTCTCAGGGGCCAGCATCCAATCTTCAACTACCAAAGCATCCTTAGTTTGAGCTACCAAATTTTCAGTATTCCATTCAGTAAGGCTTAACATCCAAGTCTCAATTGGTAAATAGGGCTCTATCAAAGTATCCTTGTCTGTGACCTCATAGTTGTCCGATTTCTCATTGTTTCCTGCTAAAACACTATTTAGTGGAAGCGCTGTCAAGAACAGAATTCCTAAGACCATCATGGAAGAAGTTCCATTCAATTTTCCGGTTTGTTTAGCTTGTGTTTTCATAATTCAGCCTCCTGTTTATAATCTAATTTGTTGAAAAGAATATATCAGGAATAATGCCAAAGATAATAAACACCTGTATTTCATATGATTACATGGTAGTGCTTATTGCTAACTCTCCGTCCAATTGTGCGAAAACAAGAATTTTGTGTTCGAAAACGAACACAAAAAACCCGGTATTAACCGGGTTTTTTCACAAATTATTCAGAATTAGAAAAACTGAAAATCAAGTCGCTCATTTTTTTGACTATCAGCTGCTTATTTGCTCAACTTATCCAAGACATTCATCACTTCAATTACGTGGTCACGACTGGTACGCAAGGCGGCCATCTCGTCTTCGGTTAATTGCAGTTCAATAATTTTTTCTACACCGTTCTTACCCAAAACAACGGGTACACCCAGATAGCAACTGTCAATGCCATACTCACCTTCCAACTTGATACAAACAGGAAAAATACGTTTTTGATCCCGCACAATGGCTTCAACCATTTGAGCCGCTGCAGAACCGGGGGCATACCAGGCTGAAGTACCCATTAGTTTAACCAATTCGCCACCACCAACCTTGGTCCGCTCAATAATGGCATCCAATTTATCGGCATCAATTAACTCTGTTACAGGAATTCCCGCAACGGTAGTATATCTGGGTAGAGGTACCATGGTGTCTCCATGACCACCCATTAAAACGGCCTGAATATCTTTTGGAGATACATTTAATTCTTCAGCAAGGAAAGCACGGTAACGGGCGGTATCCAAAATACCGGCCATACCCATTACTTTGGTGCGGGGTAATTTACTGGTTATGTGTGCCTGATAGGTCATCACATCCAAGGGATTGGAAACTACAATAATAATGGCTTCAGGGGAATAAGCCACGACTTGTTCTGTAACAGATTTAACAATGCCCGCATTGGTTTCAATCAAATCGTCACGTGTCATACCCGGCTTACGAGGCAAACCTGAAGTAATCACCACAACATCTGAACCTGCCGTTTTTGAATAGTCGCCAGTCACACCAACGGTACGGGTATCATACAAATCAATGGGGGCCTTCTGCCATATATCCAAAGCTTTTCCTTCAGCTACACCTTCTTTAATATCTACCAGAATTACTTCGTTGGCAATCTCGCGATAAGCGAGAATGTCGGCACATGTTGCCCCAACGTTACCTGCTCCTACTACTGTTACTTTCATAGTTCGTTATAGTTAAAAATTATACCAAATTTATTGTTCGTTGTTTGTTATTGCCAGCATAAAAATCACAGATACAGTGCCTGCAAGGAGGTTGTTGCGACGCTGACAAATATATACAAGTATGCCGAATTACAGAAAAATTTCTTCAAATTTTACAAACAATTAACAAGCAACTTAACTAACAGATTTTGAGCAGATATAGTTCAATTAACCATAAATAATTTTAAAAACGCTCCACTCTTATTACTCAATTAAATGAGCGCTCAACTTTTCAGCATTGTTGGGCGGGTGCATCATTACGCGATCACCTGCATCCAGTCCCGACTCCACCTTATAAAAGGAGTCATTTTCCCCACCTGTTTTGATCTGCTGACGGCTAACACCTGATATACCTTCCCGCTTATAAACATAAGTGCCCATCTCCTCATCATTAAATACTGCCAAACGGGGCACCATCAAGGCATCTCTGATGGATTCCACCACTATATTATTGGCAGAGGTCATCCCCGGCAACAATAATTTGCCATTTGTAGTGACCTTTATTTCAACCTTAAAGGCACTATGAAACTCACCTGGCACCTGCTGTCCCACATTGGCCACTCGGGTAACTACTCCGTTAAACGCTTCTTCAGGAAAGGCATCAATGCCTACCCGGACCGGCAACCCGGGCTTAATTTTTGAAATATCTATCTCCTTAACATATACCACCGATTGCAAAGTTGCCAAATCAGGTAAGGTGGCGATCAAAGGCGACCAGCGACTGACATGTGAACCAACTCTGACTTTTTCATTGTTATGCCCCCGTGCATATACAACCAAACCATCTCCCGGAGCGGTTATCCTCAAATCCCGCTTTAACTGCTCCAAAATGGCCTTCTGCTCCTCTTGCTCCTTTAGCGCATCCTCGGCTCTTCTTATAAACAATTCATGGCGCCGTTGAATCTGAATATAATTGCGCTTTTTTTGCTCCAGAGAACGAATGGCCGTTTCCAGACTAATCTGTGCCTGACGCTGAACGGCCACTGATTCATAGGCCGACTGCTCCACCCTGATTTCCCGGTCCAGCACCAAATCATTGGCCTGACGAATTTCATCCCTCACGTCACTTAGCACCAAAGAACTATCGATCCGTGCATTGTCCAGATTGTTCTTAAACATCTCCAATCCATCCTCCGCATTGCGCAAGCGCTCTTCCACATCGCCCGGATCTAAAGTGGCCACATAATCGCCCTTTTTAACCACTGTACCTTCCCGTACCAAATCATTAATGGCAATGCTGCGGATGCGTACAGTACGATCTCCTAAAACATCAGGTATCATTATTTGGGTAGATTCAAGGGCTTCTAACTCCCCCATACCCTTAACAACAATCTCAAAAGTTCCCTTTTCCACCCGCACGATATCCGGCTCTTTCTCTTTATCCCGTGTGGCTACGGCATAAACCACCAGGGTTATTACAACCAGTGCGAGAGGTATAATTAATTGCCAAAGATTTTTTTTCATAACTATAAGTTTATAGTTCGTTATTGTTTTGTAAGTCGCTGATTTTAAATGACTTGTACTAGCTGGCTGCAAAAGCATAACTTGCTGAATATCAAGAATTTAATTTTGCCTATCAACCTAATAATCTATTAACCTAACGATCTATTGTAAGTAATTTGTTCCAATAAAAAATCAGCGTTGCAGCAATTCATCCAACTCCTGAATCAACGGCCTGTCTTCAATAAAATCATACAAAGTCAACTGCCGAATGCCATAATAGCTGGTCCAGTAACGCCTTAATGCATTAATATAACTGCGGCGTGCAGAGTCCAAGGAATTACGTGCAGAATTCAAGCGGATAACATCCACTTTATCAATCAAAAAACGCTGCATGGTTACATTGTATCCCAATTGGGCAATGGTATCGGCTTTGGCAGCAATGGCCACCTGTTCTTCCTGGAGATTAAAATCAAGAAAGGTGATGATGGCCTCCTGTTCAAAATCCAGCAAGGATTGCTTCACTATTGCCTCTGTCACTTCCTGATTGGAACGCGCCATCTGTACCCTGCCCTTTCTCACGCCCCAGTCCATTATGGGCATACTCAAGCCCAGCCTGACTTGCTGCTGCTCCAAAAACGGACTGCGATAAGCCATATCCATATCTTCTGCATTTCGGTTGATCCCCAAATTGGCTCTGATATTGGCATTCAAACCATTTTCTGCCCTTGTACGGGCCACGTTTTGCTCTGCAACCAGCAAGGACCTTTGATAATCCAATATTTCAGGATTACTTTCGATGGCCAGCGAGAGTCCATGGTCTACATTCACTTGCAAATCGGGGATCTCATAAGGAACGACACAATTGATTTCTATATCATCCCCAATTCCCAGAAAAGAATTGAGAGAGGCATGGGACTGTTTCAAGTCAATGTCGGCGCGACTAACGGCCAAACGGGCATTCAGTAGCCCCAATTCAAGATCGAGCAACTCATCCTGGGTCACTGTTCCAATTTCAAACCTTCCGCTTCCTATTCTATAAAGGGTATCTGCATTGGCATAATTCACCTCGGCAATGCGTTGGTTAATTTCTGCCGTGGCCACATTAAAAAAATGATTGGTAGCCTGCATCGACAAATTCTCCAGTGATTGCAGATACTCCAATTTGGCTTGTTCAAACTTGAGCGGCTCAATGCGCGACTCCCAACGAAACTGGTTATAACCATTCAATGTTTGCGTAAAACCTATACTTACAGGTACGGAAGCATATTCGATGCCTTCGGTATCCAAATTCTGAATTCTTGCCAATGAAGAGGTCACGTCAAAAACACCACCCGTAAACGGCACATTCTGCCGAAGAGAAACGGAAGCATCTGAGGTGAAATAGGACTGGGATACAAACCTATCGCCTAACTCTTCAGATATGAACCGGCTCCTCACCGACCTGTCAAAATTAACCGGCGTCGTATTCAAACTTAAACTAGGCAAGCGGTCGGCCTTATAGCTTCTGAACTCCCAGTAACTCGACAAGTACATATTCCTGGCTCTGAAACTATACAACGATTGCTGATGGGCCAACTCAACCACCTCATTCAATGTCAAGTCCATTACCACTACCTCTCTATTCTGAGCCTTTATCAGCAGGGGCATGACTGCTATCAAAAACAAACTAAAACAATATCTCAATCTCATATTATGGCTTATTAAGTCTTCCGAAATATACTGGGTTACAAAACAAAAATTAATGGCGCAACGATTCAACAGGATCCTGATTGGCCGCCCGCTTGGCAGGTATATATCCGAAAACAATACCTACGGTAGCTGAAACGCCAAAGGCTACTACTACCGAAAACAGGCTCACTACAGTTTGAATATCGGCCATTACATTGATTAAGCGCGCCATGATAACGCCCAATACGATCCCTATCATACCACCAGAAACACTGATTAGGGTAGATTCGGCTAAAAACTGGACAATGATGTCTTTTCGGGAAGCTCCAATGGCTTGTCGGGTACCAATTTCACGAATACGCTCCCAAACAGAAGCGAGCATGATATTCATGATACCAATGCCGCCTACGACTAAGGAAATACTGGCAATGGCACCCAGGACAATATTAAAAATATCGTTGGTTTTTTGCTGCTGTTTCAATAGCAACTCTGGCACAGTCACCTCAAAATCAAATATATCTGAATGACGGCGCAGCAACATCCGTTTAATAATATCGGCCGTAACACTTAAATGCTCCGTTTCCTCGACCTGAATAATGATTTTATCCAACTGATGCGTAGCACTTACCACTGCCGATTCAGAACCAGCTCCGCCATCGCCGCCACGGGCAACACTTTCGAGCACCTCCGGATTAATCCTGGCCCGGTCTTTAAAGCGCAACAGCATGGTCTTTACCGGCACAAAAATCTTGTTATCGGTACTGCTGATCCCCATCTCATCTGAGGCTGAGGCAGTAAAATCACGTCGTTCAATCAAACCAACCACTTTCAGCCAGGTATCGCCACACTTTATATATTTGCCTATGGGGTCTTCGGTGCTGAAAAAACGGTTCTTTATATTGTCACCTATCACACATACCGGCAATCCGCCTTCACTTTGCTCTGCATTGAATACAGATCCGCCCGCCAAATTTACATTCAGTAGTTCAAAATAATTGGCCGACACGCCCTCAAGGGCTACCGGATAGCTGCGTCCCTGCAATACGGCATGATAGTTCAGGGAAATAACCGGACTTACCTTCCCAACGGTAGGTATGGCTCTTTCAATGGCTTCTGCATCCTGAAGTGTTAAGCCGGGAGAATAACGCCGTATATTGCCACCACTGCCCGAGGTGCCCGCCTCCGGCGATCCCAGGGACAATTCTGTAGGTGATACGATGATATTATTGACGCCTACCAATTTTATCTGTTCCAACACTTCTTGCTGAGCCCCTTTACCAATGGCCAACATACTTATCACCGCTGCCACCCCAAACATAATACCCAGTGCCGTTAGCATCGACTTCATTTTATTGGCCAAAATTGCCTCCAGTGCAATAATGACATCATGAAAATAGCGGGTAAACAGATAAACAAAATGCTTCATAAACTGAGATCTTAATTATGTATGATAAAGGGCGAAATGGCTTCCCCTTTTTGAAGATGAAACCTCCCTTAATTGCCGGCAGGCGGAGTCGTTCTGCGACCGCCTCCTTCACCTGCCCCTCCTGGGCGGCGACGTTCCTCTCCGGGCTCCCTTGGGCGTGCCTCTTCCACCTCAACTGCTTGGGTAGAATCCTGCTTGGCCTTCTCTGCCTTTTTAAGTATCGCTTCGTAAACTTCGAGTCCGGCCAAAGGCAAATCCTCACTGTTAGAGGGAACATTCAGCAACAGAACTTGTCCCTCAGACAAGCCTTGGTTAACCACTACATGATTGGCATTTTCACTCCCAGTTTCAATAATTTGTCGGGTCAAGCCCGGCGAATAGGTGTATACAAATCGGGTGGAATCAGTCTTAAAGACGGACTCGAGCGGGATGTACAAGGCGTCGTCCAAATGATTAATGGTGATTACATTACTGGTAGTCATGGCTGGTCGCAGTTCTGGGGCAGAACCAAACAATTTAATGGTCACTTCAAAAACTTTAGTGTCCCCATTAGGCAGGGTTTGCCCTATATTGGCAACGGTTGTCACTTCACCATCAAATTGCTTATCGGGAAATGCATCTACCCCAACCACAACTTTTTGTCCCACTCTAATCCTTGAAATATCAATCTCATTGATGAAGGTTTTAGAAATCATGGAGGATAAGTCAGGCAACTCAGCAATGCGTGGTGCCCAGCGGCTGACGGTACTACCTACCTGTATTTTACTGCCAAAGCGGTCATAACTGTAAATGACCATACCCGGCATTGGGGCCTTGATTTCCAACGCATTGAAAAGCTGTTCTATATCCGTTACACTTTCCCGGTTCCTGCGAACATCTTCAAGTGCTCGTTCAACACTATTCTGTGCCTGCCTTTGCTTTAGCTCATAATTACGTTGCAGCTGGACTAGATTCTGCTCTGCTCTTTGCTGCTCTAACGCGGCCTGTCGCTTTACGGCGGGCGACTCGTAAACGGATTGCTCCAAAACCAATTTGCGCTCCTCAACCTGAACCCCGGCATTTAACAAGCCATCCCTCAGGTTACTCATGTTAATATTGGTATCTATCCGGGCATCTTGCAAAGCTTGGATGGATTTCTCCAACTCCTCCTGGGCCTGAGTCATAATCTCTTCAATAGCACTGTGATCCAAAGAAGCAACAAAATCGCCCTTCTGAACAACTGTGCCCTCCTCAACCAGATCGGTCACCTGAATTTCATAAATATTGATGCGTCGGCTCGACAATTCAGTGGGCACTTCAATAAAAGTGGCGTTCTCGGCTTGAAGCTGACCGGTTGAATACACTTCAGCCATAAACGGGCCTCGCTGAACTTCGACCTTAATCAAGGTCTCACCTATTATTCTGCTGTTTGAGATCACCCGGTATCCCAATAAAATTAACAAAACGGCCGCAACACCAATAACGGCATACCTGATTAGACTTTTATTTTTCTGCATTGTAGGAGTAATAGTTTTTGGTGAGACAAGTCAGGCGCGCAAAAGTTTAATTGGGCTACAATTAATATTCACACAAAAAAGAAACTCTGCCTGTTTCAAATGGATAAAATCTAAACCAGACAGAGTTATCATCAAAAAGTTTATTGGGCCATTTTTTTAATTTCGTCCATGATGGACTTGGCCAATTCAGTGGCCTCCACTTCAGAAGGCGCTTCGGCATAAATCCGAATAATGGCTTCAGTGTTGGACTTCCGCAAATGCACCCAGCGATCGGCGAAGTCGATTTTCACTCCGTCGATGTCGGTGACTTTTTCGGACTGGTAATTAACTTTCATTTGTGCCAAAATACCATCGACATCAATTTCAGGGGTAAGCTCTACTTTGTTTTTGGACATGTAATAAGCCGGGTACTGCGCACGCAAAGCGGAACATTTTATATCCTTCTTGGCCAGATGGGTCAGAAACAACGCAATGCCCACCAGGGCATCGCGGCCGTTGTGACTGGCCGGATAGATAACACCTCCATTGCCTTCTCCGCCAATCACGGCGTTCGTTTCACGCATTTTATCCACCACATTAACCTCACCAACTGCGGCGGCAGCATAGGTGCCACCATGCTTTTCGGTAACATCGCGCAAAGCACGCGTAGAACTCAAATTGGAAACCGTGTTCCCGGGTGTATGCGTCAACACATAATCGGCCACCGCCACCAGGGTGTATTCTTCGCCAAACATGCTGCCATCTTCATTGATAATGGCCAAACGGTCCACGTCAGGGTCTACCACAAAGCCTACGTCTGCTTTTTCTCTTTTAATCAGATCTGATATCTCGGTCAGGTGTTCGGGAAGTGGCTCCGGATTGTGCGGGAACTGACCACTGGGATCGCAGTACAACTCCAAAATATTTTCTACTCCCAAGGCCCTTAGCATGGCTGGAATGGCGATACCACCCACTGAATTAACACAATCAATGGCCACTTTAAACTGAGCTTTTTTAATGGCCGCCACATCCACCAATTTCAAGTCCAGCACCGCGTCAATATGTTTCTGCAAAAAGCTGTCATCTTCAATCACCTTGCCCAGATGGTCCACTTCAGCATAAAAGAAAGCTTCTCTTTCAGCAATATCCAATACACGCTCGCCATCAGCGGCCGTTAAGAACTCGCCCCTTTCGTTGAGCAATTTCAAGGCATTCCATTGCTTGGGGTTGTGACTGGCGGTAAGGATGATTCCTCCATCTGCCTGATAGTGCGTTACAGCCAACTCTGTAGTTGGTGTGGTGGCCAGGCCCAGATGCACCACATCAATGCCCAATCCCTGCAGGGATCCTACCACCAGATTCTTCACCATCTCACCTGAAATGCGGGCATCACGCCCCACAACCACTTTGGGTTGGGACTTGCCAGAACGCGCTTTGAGCCACATGCCGTATGCCGACGTAAAACGCACCACATCAATGGGACTTAATCCCTCACCTGGCTGTCCGCCAATAGTTCCTCTAATACCTGAAATAGATTTAATTAAAGTCATCCCTTATTAGTTT
>DHVH01000268.1 GCA_002412555.1 Marinilabiliaceae bacterium UBA5213
AGGCTGTTATCGCCATTGAGATTTAGCCACTGCTAATAATTTACGTGATTAATATGTATACAATTTGAGTCATAAATGTGCCTTGGTTGTATAAAATATATACATCAAAAAAGCACCATTTTTATATTTTGTTGATATAGATCAACTTTTCTCCTTAAAAAACCCCTTAAAATACTCTTTATAATTTAATAGTTTAAGGAGAACATAATAATGACATTTTCAGATTCGCTTGAATTGTTGTCGTTTCATTGGATGGCATACACCATTTATTCAGTACTGATAATTTCAATTATCGCGTGGTTTGGCTACAACTTAACCCGAGAAAATAAAGCTGAACCATTGGTAAGAATACCGTTTTATGGGTTTATTGGTTTTTTAGTTGTCGCAGGGGTCGGACATCATATCTTTACCTACAACACTGTCCCGTGGGTTGCTCAGGATATTAACCGTCATCAGGCTGCACCCGATAAAACATTTCACATCACCGTTGAAAATCATACCTTTATCTTACCAAAAGAAAAAATGGTGATTGAGTGCGGTGAAGAGGTGATGTTCGATGTTGTTAGCCATGATTTAGTATACGGATTCGGACTGTTTCGTCAAGATAATACGATGGTGATGCAAATGCAGGTAAATCCGGGAACCAAAAACGATATTTTGTGGACGTTTAATCAAAACGGTGTTTACAATTTAATGTCCACCGAATATTCGGGTCCTAGGGGAAATGATATGGATGTCAAAAATGCCGTAGAGGTACGAGGATGCAGTGAAAAAATAGCATTGAGCGGGGGTGTACGATGAGTTTTACCAGTGATTTGATGAACGGTGCGGACAATCGATTTGACCACACGAGCTTAAACGCACTTCAGAAGGTTACCCTTCGTGCGGTTGTTATGGCATTTTTGTTTTACGGGCTTGCCGCATTGGAGGGGATGATTATGCGCGCTGCTGCGGTGATTCCGAATATTCCTCCCGTCCATGGACAGCCGGAGCATTATTTTTCCATTATGACCGTTCACCCGATTGTCGGACTTTTCGGTTCAACGTATCAACTTGTGTTTGCGGCATTTTTGTTTTTAGTGCCGTATTTAACGAAAAAACCGCTTTACAGTGTGAAGCTGGCAAATGCGGTTTGGTTGCTCATTACTATCGGTACGGCTACGGCATGGATTGCCGCTTTTGTGTGGAACTATGCGCCTCTTTATACGCTGTATTGGCCGCTTCCGGCGGATACGCAGCAGTTTCAGGCAATCGGTGGAATCATATTTATAACAGGAGTTGCCCTTATTATGGTGGGGACATTCGGATTTATTTATAATATATATGCCACGATTTTTGCAAAAGTTGGTATTCATCAAAACAAAACAATGAAAGAACTTTTGATTTCAGGATTTGGGATTGATGGGATGCTCAATCTTTGGAATAAGCTTACCGGTAAAGCTCCTTATACCAAAGAGCCTGCATTATCGCTCCCTGTTGTCGCTATTTTTAGAGGAACCGTCGATACCTTTTTGGATGCGTTGATCATCCTTGGGGCAGGGGTGCTGGTCCTTATTTATTTATTTGCGGATCTGGGCGGGATGAGTCTGGATGTCAAAAGCATTGATGCGCTGCTGTATAAAAACTGGTTTTGGTGGGGGCTTGATTTGGTCGCCGACGGGCTGGTTTTGATCTATGTTGCGGGGGCATGGTATTTGCTGGCGACAATTATCACTGGGCAAAAACTGTTTATGGAAAACGTTGCACGCGCCGCATTGATGCTGGAACTTTTGGTCTCATGGATGGTGTGGTCACATCACCTATTGGCAGATCAGGGTCAACCGGAAATGATGAAGCTAATTTCCGGTGAAATGGTAACGGCATTTGAACTTCTGACACAAGGGCTGGCTCTTTTTATCACCCTTGTTACCCTTTGGAAGGCACGACCGCTTAAGATGACCAATGAGCTTAAATACTTGCTTGGCGGACTTATCGGGTTTGGTTTGGCGGTTCCTGCAGGAATTATTCAAGCAGACATGGCGAT
Source organism: Marinilabiliaceae bacterium UBA5213 (assembly GCA_002412555.1). GTDB lineage: Bacteria > Bacteroidota > Bacteroidia > Bacteroidales > Marinilabiliaceae > Geofilum. Next base: position 2,024 of record DHVH01000268.1, read on the forward strand.
GAACCGAGTGCTGCACAATACCCAATGGATTATCGGTGCGCACGTCCATATCGCCATCATTGTAGGGCTTTATATGACCCTTTACAGTGTTGTCTATGTTTTATGGCCACTGGTGACCAACAATGCAAAACTGTGGAGTCAGAAACTGGCAAATGCCCACTTTTGGTTACACTTGATCGGCGGTATCGGAATGGGTGCCTTTATGGGGATGGCAGGATTAGAGGGGATGCTAAGACGTCATATGTATTTTAACGGTGAGTTTGATATATATATGATCTTGGCAGGACTTTTCGGTTTCATGGTTCTCTTAGCGTGGGTGATCTTCTTATTCAATATCATCATGTCGGTAGGATTAAAAGGACTCATCGGGATTTTTCTACCGTCACACCGCAAAGAAGCAAGCTATGGGATTGAACCCAGTAGCCAAAATTTTTAGATGCAGCGGTCTTTTGGCTGCTGTACAGTGAGGAAAAGATGATTGATTACAGTAGGGTTGCGGATGAGATACAAAATGTCGGTTTGTACGATTTTATATTGCAAGATATACAAAAGAGTTTAGGAAAAGCATCACTCTCGGAGGATGAAATCTTAGAGGTACTTCAAAAAAATCCTGAAATTTTAGAGGAGTACAAGTCAACCAATGTCGTTAATAATATTAGCAACATTCATATTGAAAATATAGGTGTAGACGCTTTAAGTATTGACAAATTGCCCACAGTTCAAAAGATCAATGTGAACCTTGATCTTTTGAGGGAGATTGAAAAATATACCCTTAGTTTCGAGGAGAGTCCGACGCTCGTATTTATTTTTTCGATTGAATTTTTTGTCCTGTTTTCGGTGCAGTATTTTATTGTATTGCTGGGATTAAAAGAGTGGCAATGGGAGATCTACGGTACTTTTGCCCTTTCGGTCGTTCTGGCGTGGATGTACGCCAAAAAACAAAAGGAGAAGTATGAAATCAATAATAAGAGGTTTCAACACATTTATGCGGATACGGAACATTTAATGTCTGAAATAGGGTTGGCAGAAGAGCTATTATTTAAAACGCGATAGAGTCGTAATCACTCAGAACTTTTCCTCCATTACGAAGTAATTGCATTGTTTTTAACTCATGGATGATGGTGGGGGCAAACAGTGTTTTAAGGTGCATGGCATAGAGTCTAAAATCGTCTCTTTTGCACTGTTCGAGTTCGCTTTTTAAAAGTGCAGGAGTGAGGTGTTTGCTGTCAAATGCAAGTTTGTCGAAGCTTGAGGGGAATGAAACCTCAGTAACAAGGGTGTGAATATGAGGATTTTCATCCAATAATTCCCAAATACGGGGACATTTATAGGTATCTGCCG
>DHVH01000147.1 GCA_002412555.1 Marinilabiliaceae bacterium UBA5213
CAACTATTTTTTGCTATTATATCTATTTTTGCACTAGAGACTAAATATTTCATCCAGCCTGCTGCATTCATTTTCCCAATTCAAATCTTCAACAGCAGTTTTTAACGACTTCTTCCACCGTTCTCTCAAATCAACGTCTTCACAGGCATGACGGATAGACTGAGCTATCTCTTCAGGTTCCAGACCATTCACCAGCAACCCGGTATCGTATTGATTTACAATTTCAGCCATATCGGGAAAAGCAGAAGCGATGATAGGCAAACCCAATGCAGGATAATCAAACAAACGATTGGGCAATGAGTGGTAATAATTCAAGCCCATATTCTCCAAAAGGCACAGACCCACATGGGCTTTTGCAGCTTCAGCTGCCAGGCGCTCAAAGGGCAGACGTCCAGTAAAAACCACTCTATCTTCTAAGTTCATGGCCCTAACCAGGGCATGCAACTCCTCTTCTTTATCTCCGGATCCGGCTATGGTCATGCGGTAATTTGGCAAAAGGAGCAATGCCCTAATTACTTCCTTAAGTCCTCTGCCAATATTCAAAGCACCTTGATAATAGATAATAGGGCATTCAGGAACATCCCTTATTTCCAACACTTTGATTGCCCTGTTCGGCACATTACGTATTAGCTTGAAATTCAGCCCGTACTGCTCTCTATAAATCTCTACAATTCCTTTCGAAACGGTTATTCCCTCGGCAACCATGGGGACAAAAACAGCCTCTAACTTCAACCAAAACCATCTGACAAACGGCTTATTCAGAATTTCAGGGGTCTCAGGAAAATACTCATGGCTATCAAAAACAACAGGAATCCCCTTCAGTTTGCCCACGATGCAAGCAGCAGGCAGGGTATCCAAATCAACCGCAACAATTTTATCTGCTTTATTGACCAGCAAATACAAGAATAGTCGGATATTCAAAAATGCATAAAACAAAAATCCTTTATTAAACGGTAAATGAAAGCGTCGGACAACACCTGGCCTTCCTTCAGGGATGTCTCCTCCAGGCCATTGACGTCCCAAGATTAGCACCTCCCAGCCTTTAGCTTCCAGATACCCTGATAATTTTGTCACCCGATTATCGGTCACAAGGTTGTTGCTTACAGTTATAATTATACGCTTCAGCTTCATGCTATCTTCATTTTGACCAACAAAAAACCTTCCTGAGTAATTCAGGAAGGTTGTTGAAATAAATTATTTAAACAATACCATTAAAGCAAATGGATTACAAATACTAAGCATCAATATTGGCATAGGTAGCATTCTGCTCAATGAACTCCCTGCGAGGTGGAACATCATCTCCCATAAGCATACTAAACACACGATCAGCTTCAGTGGCACTTTCGATAGTCACCTGACGAAGAGTTCTAACCTCAGGATTCATGGTAGTGGACCATAACTGCTCAGCATTCATCTCACCAAGACCTTTATAGCGCTGAATGTGAATAGAATCTTCACGTCCTGCAGCATATTTTTCGGCAAATTCGCGGCGTTGCTTGTCATCCCAACAGTATTCCTCGATCTTTCCCTTTTTCATCAAATAAAGCGGAGGTGTAGCAATATACAAGTGACCATTTGAAATCAAGTCCTTCATATACCGAAAGAAGAAAGTCATAATTAAAGTATTGATGTGGCGTCCATCCACATCAGCATCCGTCATGATAATGATCTTATGGTATCTTAATTTCGCAAGATTCAAGGCTTTACTGTCTTCTTCTGTACCAATGGTAACCCCAAGGGCAATAAAGATGTTCTTTATTTCCTCGCTTTCAAAAACTTTATGCTGAAGCGCCTTCTCAACATTCAGAATTTTTCCTCTGAGTGGAAGTATGGCCTGAAATTTACGGTTACGGCCTTGCTTGGCTGTACCTCCCGCAGAATCTCCCTCAACAAGGAAAACTTCGCACAACGCAGGATCTTTATCCGAGCAGTCGGCCAGCTTCCCCGGCAAACCACCACCTGAAAGCACACTTTTGCGCTGAACCAGTTCACGTGCCTTACGGGCAGCGTGACGGGCTGTTGCCGCCAAAATCACTTTATTGACGATGGCCTTGGCGTCTTTGGGGTTTTCTTCCAAGAAATTTTGAAGCATGGTACTGACAGCCTGATCTACGGCCAGACTCACATCGCTGTTACCCAGTTTAGTCTTTGTCTGTCCCTCAAACTGTGGTTCAGCCACCTTAACTGAAATGATGGATGTAAGTCCCTCACGAAAATCATCCCCATTAATGTCAAACTTAAGTTTGCCCAACATACCCGATTTTTCAGCAAAAGTTTTGAGCGTACGAGTCAATCCTCTTCTGAAACCGGTCAGGTGCGTGCCACCTTCTATGGTATTGATATTGTTAACGTAAGAATAAACATTCTCAGTAAATGAAGTATTGTAAACAATGGCAATTTCAACGGGCGTCTCATTCTTTTCAGAATTGATGTAGATGACATTGTCGATCAACTTTTCACGGTTAGAATCAACAAACTGAACAAACTCCTTTAATCCTTCGTCAGAATGAAAGGTTTCAGACTTAAACTCGCCATTTTCAATTACCTCCCGCTTATCTGTCAATATAATGCTAATTCCTTTGTTCAGGAATGCCAATTCCCGCATTCGATCAGCAAGAATAGAATATTTATATTCGGTGGTGATGAATATTGAATCATCCGGTTTAAACATGATCCAGGTACCCTTTTTGTCTGTGGGACCAATCTCAGCAACCGGCATTAGTGGCTTTCCGCAAGAGTACTCCTGACGGTACATTCTACCTTCCCTGTGAACTTCAGCAATTAGTTGAATGGACAAGGCGTTCACACACGATACACCAACACCATGAAGACCACCGGAAACTTTGTAACTATCCTTGTCGAATTTACCGCCGGCATGTAGCACCGTCATCACCACTTCAAGGGCAGATTTTCCTTCCTTCTCATGCATATCAACAGGAATACCCCGGCCGTTATCCATAACAGCGATGGAACCGTCTTCATTGATGGTAACTTCTATATAGTCGCAATGGCCCGCCATTGCTTCATCAATAGAGTTATCAACAACTTCGTACACCAAATGGTGCAATCCTTTTACACCGATATCTCCAATGTACATGGCCGGACGCTTCCTGACAGCCTCCAGACCTTCCAATACCTGAATACTATTGGCAGAATAATCGCCATTGTTTTTTTGGGGCGTAAGCTCTAAATTATCACTCATGATTATTTATAATTGATTTAATCTTCCGCCTTTTATGGAAGAGCCACAAATATAGCAATAATTAAGGTGAAAGACTGCTAAACACCCTCTTTTTTATCAACAACTCCATTTTCACAACCGACTCATTATCTGAAAAATAAAACATCCCGATGCAAGATTTTTAAAAAATTGTGAATAACCGGCAACTTTATAAAAATCACAGGTTTTTTATTGTCAAATTCCCAAATAATATTTGTGTTAATAATCTTCGCTTTAAAGCCCAATAATTTCTATTTTTGAGTCGAAAATGAATATGACTGATTTGAAAACTACAGATGCAGGTTGTGCTTCCTGGTACGCTCTATATACAAAATCAAGGGCTGAGAAGAAAGTGCTGGATCAATTTACCCAAATGGGAATCAAGGCCTATTTGCCACTTAAAAAAGAACTGCGGCAATGGAGCGATCGCAAAAAATGGGTAGAAAGTCCGGTTATAAGCTCCTACATCTTTATAAATATCCCTTTAACTGATTATAAACGCGTATTTGATGTCAGAGGTGTTGTGGCCTATGTCTCTCATAAAGGAAAGGCAGTAATTATCCCTGATTGGGAAATTGAGGCCATGCGCAGAACCGTTGACAATAAGCTGAGCTTTAGTGTGGAGACCGGAACGATAAAAAAAGGACAGACGGTGACCGTTACCTCAGGGCCTTTAAAGGGTGTAAGCGGACTGGTAACAGACATAAGGGGTCAAAAGAAGCTCTATTTAAGCATCAGCCAGATAGGTTATACCCTGGTTGTTAATCTGGACAGCGATACGGTTACAGAAAAACCGGCCAACGAATAGAGAAGGTTCTATTGGTTGGCCGGTCCTTGAAGAATATACGTCAAATTATTTTTCCATGTGAACGGGTTTGGATTTATTGGGCAGAATGAGGTTAAGGATAACCCCGACAACAGCCGCTAAACCAATTCCAGCCATAGAAAAATTACCAAATTCTACCATGGCTCCACCGATACCTACAGTCAATATAACCGATGTAATCACCTGATTTCGGGTTTTATTAAGGTCGGTACCTGAGTCCATCAAGGTTTTTATACCTACTGAAGCTATCATACCAAATAGCAATAACATGATGCCACCCAGCACCCCTTGAGGAATGGATTTTAATACGCCACTGACTTTCCCTATTAGTGAAAACACAATGGCGGTAACAGCCGCAATTCGCAATACAAATGGATTGGTTACTTTAGTCAAAGAAATGGCTCCGGTCACCTCAGAGTAAGTGGTATTGGGTACGCTTCCTACAAAACCGGCAAATGCAGTTGCGATACCATCGCCTAACATTGTGCGGTGCAGACCGGGTTTCCTGACAAAATTCTTTTCAGCAACAGCGCCTATGGCATACATATCTCCAACATGTTCAATCAATGGAGCAACAGCTACAGGAATCATATAAATGATGGCACCCCAGTGCCACTCAGGCTTTACAAAATCGGGAAAAGCAATCCACGATGCCTCGTTGATAAGTGCATAATCAATTTTACCCAATATCATCGCCAAAATATACCCCACAGCAATACCACAGAATATGGGGATCAGCTTTATGAGTCCACGCATATAGACCACCACAACAATAGCCGTCAAGAGCGATACAACGGCCAATAACCAGTCCGTACCCGCCATATCCACACCCACAGAAGCCAAGGACAGGCCTATGACCATAATCACCGGACCTACAACCACAGATGGAAAAATCTTTTCGACAAATACAATTCCTCGCCACTTTACGATGGCCGACATAATTACGTAAACCAATCCCACTGCTATGATACCAGACAAGGTGCCGGCAAATCCGAATAAGCGGGTGGCTTCCACAATGGGAGCAATAAAGGCAAAGCTACTGCCCAAAAAAACAGGCACCATACCACGGGTAACCAAATGGAAAATGAGCGTTCCAACACCGGCAGAAAAGAGTGCGATGGAGGGGTTAATACCCACTAATAAAGGAACAATAACAGTAGCACCAAAGGCTACAAACAAAAACTGAACCCCAAGGATTGTATTTCGGGGAAGGTCGTTAGTAAATTTGCTCATTGGTTAAAGGGATTGATTTTAGACTAAAATTTTCCCAAAGAAATAAAAAAACCCTCAAAAGATAATCTTTTTGAGGGCTTTTTTAAGTTGTAATAAGCAATTATTAAACCAATCCTTGCGCTAACATAGCATTGGCAACTTTGGTAAACCCGCTGATATTTGCACCATTAACATAGTTAACAAAACCATCGGCCGATTGGCCATTTTTAACACAAGCGTCATGAATGTTGATCATTATTGATTGCAATTTCTCATCCACTTCTTGAGGCGTCCACTGCAAACGCATAGAGTTTTGGCTCATTTCCAAACCGGAAACTGCAACGCCACCAGCATTGGCAGCTTTACCAGGGCCAAAAAGAATCTTACGCTCCAGAAATACTTTAACCGCTTCAGGCGTTGAAGGCATGTTAGCACCTTCAGCTACACAGATACAACCGTTCTCAACCAGTTTTAAGGCATCATCACCATTTAACTCGTTTTGAGTGGCACATGGCAAAGCAACGTCACATTTTACCTTCCAGGGGCGCTCATTCTCCCAAAACTCAGCAGAAGGATACTTCTCAACATATTCCTTAATACGACCACGAATAGCATTTTTCAACACCATTACATATTCCAACTTTTCTTTAGTAATACCATCGGCATCATAAATTGAACCATTACTATCAGAAAGCGTCACTACTTTTCCGCCCATTTCAAGTACTTTTTCAACGGCATACTGGGCTACATTACCTGATCCACTGATAGCAACTGTCTTGCCTTTAAAACTTTCATTGCGGGTTTTAAGCATCTCTTTGGCAAAATAGACCGTTCCGTAACCGGTTGCTTCGGGACGAAGGGGACTGCCACCAAAGTCTAAACCTTTTCCGGTAAGGGTACCAGTAAACTCATTGCGCAAACGCTTGTATTGACCATACATATAGGCTACTTCGCGTCCCCCAACACCGATATCTCCGGCAGGAACATCTGTATTTGGACCAATATGACGCTGTAATTCGGTCATGAAAGACTGACAAAATTTCATCACCTCATTGTCAGATTTTCCTTTAGGATTAAAATCTGAACCACCTTTACCGCCACCCATTGGAAGTGAAGTCAGGCTGTTTTTCAAGACCTGCTCAAAGGCCAAAAATT
>DHVH01000148.1 GCA_002412555.1 Marinilabiliaceae bacterium UBA5213
GCGTGGACCAGACGTTTATAAATTATTAGGGAAACAAAACCAAGTGTTGATACGTTTTATTTATCAGAATTAAGATAGAAATATATTTTTCTATTATGACACATTTGATTATTTCAGCGCATCCCTCTGATAAGAGCTTCAGTAACTTTTTAGCGCAATCACTGACCAAGCGATATGATTTATTGGGATGGCAGGTGGTATGGCGCAATCTGTACGAAAATGATTTCAGCGCTGTTCTTTCGCCCGCTGATTTGGGCGCCTTAAAATCCGGCGCTGTACCTACTGATATTGAAGCTGAACAGAAGCTGATTCAACAGGCAGATCTGATTTCGGTGATCTACCCACTTTGGTGGGCAAGTTTCCCAGCATTGCTAAAGGGTTACATCGATCGGGTATTGACCAATGGCTTTGCCTTTAATTATGGTATAGAAGGGGCCATAGGTCTGCTGACCGACAAGCGGGTTATGTTGCATACAACCATGGGCAATACGGTAGAAGAGTATGCTCAAAAGGGGCTCATTGAAGCCTTTCGAACCATCCAGGGACAAGAGGTCTTTGGCTTTTGTGGCATGGAAATCATTGGGCACCACTTCTATCCGCAAATAACGCTGGCCGATGAAAAACAGCGGGAACATTACCTACAAAAAGCGCTCANNCTCAATAGCTATCCGGAAATTTTTGCCCAGGTAGGTCATTAGGCTTTATAAGAAAACGCCAAAGATTGTAAAATCAGCAGTGGGGGATTTGGATGCCTTAGTGGAATTGAGTTCACTTTATTTTGGTAAATTTGTAATTGCCAAAATATAGCTTTTATGACCTTGGATGATGTATATAAAACCATTGATGGCCCTGCCCAGGGAATATATAAGGAGAAAGGAAGCAAGTTTCTGGCATTTGCATGGCCCGTTCAAAACGAAGAAGCAGTTAAGCAGCATTTATCAGATCTGAAAACAACTTATTACGATGCCCGTCACCATTGTTATGCCTGGCAAATTGGTCTGGATGGTACCAACCACCGTGCCAGCGATGACGGTGAACCCTCAGGAACTGCTGGTAAACCCATCCATGGGCAAATTCGCTCAACTGAACTCACCAATATTTTAATCGTAGTAGTGCGTTATTTTGGAGGCACCAAATTGGGTACCAGCGGGTTGATCCATGCCTATAAAACAGCAGCTGCAGAGGCTATTGGTCAGGCCAATGTTGTTGAAAAAACAGTAGATAATCAGGTTGCCATACAATTCCCTTATGAAGCAATGAACGATGTCATGCGTATCATTAAGGAAGAAAGCCCCGACATCATCTCCCAAAAGTTTGATCTCACTTGTGTCATGACACTTTCAATAAGACAAAGCAAAATGGCAATGCTCTTGTCTCGTCTGGAGAAGATCGATCACCTATTGATAAATTAATCGATTACCTGCTTTCCAACTGATGATATATCTGGAAGGTAGTTTCTCCGGGATGAATGGTAACCTTAACGCTGTCACTGCTTACTCCACCTCCCAGTCGCTGCTGCTCAAGCATTAAAGTATGGTCTCCCGCAGGAAGTGGTACACGGGTGTAGTGCAAAGCGTAGGGGAGCGACTGCCAGTTGCGGGTATCTGCCTTTTCTGTCATGGCATTTACAATACTTACCACAGCTCCCAGGTTTTGGTTTTCGTGACGACTTAACTGCTCCATGGCTTGTTTGGTAGCCAATCGAAGTAAGTTACTGCCGACTTCACGAAACATCCTATCCTGAAGTGATTGAAAGGCAATTTTATTGATGTTTTGAGCCATTTCCAGAGGATAATAAGCCTGATTGTAACGCAGCACTGCACCATGATACACCGGAGGACGTTCGGTGTATTTTGGGAAGGCCACCCGGATAATGGAAAGGTTTTTAAACTGCGATTGCTGAGATTGAGACTGATTGCCCAGAAAAATAGGGAAGGAGGTGCCCAATTCGTCACTACCGAAAAGCATAGCGCCATTGCTTACACCCATGTTGGTTAAATTAAGGCTCCATTCGGCTTTCACCGGACCAAGCCCATTCATCCAGATATAGACCAGATCACCCTCATTGCGTTGGATATCGGAGACAGAAAGGTCAAATTGCTCCTCGTAGAAGCGAACTTCATTATGGAAACCAATCAAATGGGCACTTATCAATAAATCCTCTTTGAGTTGTTGCGGTGGGGATACATTAAAAAGCTCACTATAGTCCTTTTCGTATATCTCCAGCGCATTTCGGTAGGCAATAAAAGCATTGTTATAGTCTCCGGCTGCCTGATAGATAATTCCCATCAGGTTATGCGCAAAAGCATCCCGCGCATATTTGTTTTTGTGCGCTTTGTATTTTTCGTTGAATTGCTGCAGGCGGATGTTAACGCGCCTGCATTCGACAAGTGCACTTTCAAAATCTTTTAGGGCAATAAAATTGAGCGCTTTGTAGTAATGAATCATGATGGCCTCAAAATCTTCAGGACGGTAGGGCCTGACCATAGGATTTGAAATCAATGCCAATGCTTCGGAACCTAAATTTTTCTGAAAATCTTCTGTGTAGTAATCTGCCTGATTGAAAAAGTGATTGCTCTGCTCATGTTCCCCCATCATGAATAGCACCATTCCACGGTTCATGAAATAGAGCACCCGGTGGTTGTTTTCCGGCCACTTTTTATCTTTTTCCAGCTCCTTATTCGCCTGTTCAAAATTGCCACTGGCAATATTGTTCTGCACTACCATTGTGCGCTGGTAAAAGGTAGCACAGCTTGTTGCCATAAATATCCAAAAAATGGATATGAATGGCAACCAAAGGCTATTTAGCTTTCTTTCCAACTAGTTACGAATGTATTTCCGGATGCGCTTATCACCAATCCAAAGGACTTCACTGCTCTGAACATCGGTCAATTCAAGATTAACCTGATAGTAGGTCACTTTTTCACGCTGGTAAGTGTCAACAATGGAATTGATATCGCCATTGAGCATGTAATCGGCACCTAATTCTAAGCCCCACTGTTTAGCAGTCTCAACCGATGCAAAATCCTGTTGAGATGCTCGCTCTCGGCGTAATTCCTCACGTTTATCACCGGCTTGAACCAGTCTTACGCGACCACTGTTGATAAAGGCGCGCTCTACATCTTTGATGAAGGTTTCTGCATTGATGTGCTCATGGGATTTGTTATAAACCAGGCCGACTATCACAACGGGACGTTCGCCGGTCGCTCTTACGTGATTATCAAGCCACGCACCACCCAAAATTTGATCTACCATGGCTTCGGCAGTCATGCGTGAATCAGAATCGTTCCAGCGACCACTTAAATCAATGGTTTCTTCTGTTCCAATGCGTTCAACTTTACGGGTGTTACAGCTTTGAAAGGCCATGCCTAAAACCAAAACTGAGACTAGTAATAAAGATTTCATATGAGATTATTTATTTGTTTTACACAGATTAACAAATCTTATACCAAAATAATAAGAAATTGCTTATCCATTATTTAATTGGTTCAAATAGTGTTTCAGCTCCTTTAAAAGCCTCTCTACCGAATGGTCTTGCATGTCCATCATAAAATCTAAAGATTTATCGTAATCACCTGATTTCCCAGCTTTAAACTTTGCCAAAGACATTGAGCTGATCCAATCAATTTGAAAATGATAATGGGTATCCAATACTAACAGGAGATCTAATTTTTTATCGCAAAACTGAAGAATATTTTCAATTTTTGGTTGCATAAAAAAATCACAATCCTTATCCGTAAAGTAGGACCAGGTTTTGTCGCTAATATAGCTATGCTCTATTTTATGATCAGGAATGAAACCAATTACTGCATATTTCAGGTCACTTGCCGGCAACGATTTTAAGAATTCTTTTATTTGCTTTTGAGTGCTAATTTGCGAAGCATCAAATAGTATTCCAAGCGTCGCCACTTTATTTAGCCCCACCGCAACAACTTCTCTGTTTCGCTTTTTGAGTCCCGAATTCAAAAGCAGATTACCTATTTTTGTCCGGGTTGCTTTTAAAAAAATCATTCTTATTGAGTTTATTCTTTTATCATTATCAGAAAATCGTCTTCTGAAATAATGGGTACGTTCAGTTTTTGTGCTTTTTCATATTTGGCAGGGCCCATATTTTCTCCTGCCAGCACATAGCTGGTTTTACCGGTTATGGAGGATACATTTTTCCCCCCGTGCGCTTCAATCAATGCTTTAAGTTCATCCCGTGAACGCGAAAATACGCCACTTACGACGATGGACTGACCTTCCAAGTTATTCGAAAGCCATCTATTTTCAGTGACTTCTTCTTCAAATTTTAACCCAAAATTACGCAATTGCGCTATCATTTCACGATTTTCTTCGGATGAAAAGTAAGAAAGAATACTTGAAGCAATTCTTTCACCTATTTCATCTATGCTTAACAACTCTTCCTCTGTGGCATCCATAATCCGGTCAATGGATTTCAAGGCCGCCACCAACTTTTTGGCCACTGTCTCGCCCACAAACCTTATGCCCAGAGCAAACAATACTCTGGAAAAGGGAACTTCTTTGGATCTCTGAATCCCGGCAACAATGTTCGTCGCTGATTTTTCGCCCAATCGTTCGAGTGAGGTAAGCTGAGATGGCTTAAGCTGATACAGATCTGTGATATTACGGATTAGATTATTCTCGTATAGCAGATGAATGGTTTCACTACCCAGCCCATCAATATCCATGGCACGGCGACTGATAAAATGTTCAATGCGTCCTTTTATTTGTGGGGGACAACTTAAGGCATTGGGACAATAGTGGGCGGCTTCGCCTTCTATGCGCATCAATTGAGTGCCGCATTCGGGGCAAGCGCTAATGAAAGTAAGCTTTTTACTGGCTGTGGGACGCTGCGCCAAATCCACAGCGGTTATTTTAGGAATGATTTCACCGCCTTTCTCAACCGAAACCATGTCGTTCAGATGCAAATCTAAGGCTGCAATAATGTCTGCATTGTGCAAAGATGCTCTTTTAACGGTGGTTCCTGCCAATGGAACAGGCTCTAAATTGGCAACAGGCGTAACTGCGCCGGTTCGTCCCACCTGAAAATCGACTGATATTAAGCGGGTATAGGCAGCCTCGGCTTTGAATTTATAGGAGATGGCCCAACGGGGCGATTTAGCTGTGAAACCAAGCTCTTCGCGCAGGGCCAGACTATCCACTTTAACAACCACCCCGTCAATCTCAAACGGCAATGTTTTGCGAGCTTCGTCCCAGTGATTTACGAAGCGATGTATCTCATCAAAATCCTGACACAACTGATAATGGGGAGAAATGCGCAAGCCCCAGGAGGCAGCAGCTTTCAGATTATCAAAATGGCTGTTGTACGGTAATCCTTCACCCAAAAAATGGTATAGGTAGCATTCTAATGGGCGCTTGGCCACTAAAGAACTGTTTTGCAATTTAAGCGAACCCGCGGCGGCATTTCGGGGGTTGGCAAATAGCGCTTCATTGGCTTTTTCTCGCTTCTGATTGAGCTGTTCGAAACCTTTACGTGAAATAAATATTTCACCCCGGACTTCCAATTGAGCAGGATGATCACCATGTAGTTGCAGTGGAATGCTTCGGATGGTTTTTACATTTTGCGTTACATCATCACCTGATACGCCATCTCCTCGCGTAACACCGGAAATCAGACGTCCATTTTCATAGCTCAAAGCAATGGCAGTGCCGTCGTATTTAAGCTCGCAAACAAAAGGAACGTTATGTCCAACTGAACCAACAACCCGGTTGTAAAATTCTCGCAACTCTGATTCTGAATAAGTGTTTCCCAGCGATAGCATCGGGTATTTATGCCGAACCGACTGAAAGTCGTGACTTAAATCACTGCCAACACGGACGGAGGGACTGTTGGGATCATTGTATTCCGGGTGCGCTGCTTCTAAATGAAGCAACTTGGCCATCTTTTGGTCATAATCATAATCCGATATTTCAGGACTATTCAGAATATAATATTGGTAATTATGGTGATGCAGTTCTTCCCTTAACTGCCTGATAGATTCTTGTACAGTGTTCTGTTCCATATCATCGAACGCTTTCCTTACCCTTGTTTGTTACCTTAAAGCTAATGCGCAACTCCTTTAAATGGTAACAAAAATACGATTTTATGGAACATTTGTGGCTTTGCAGTTAGGAAAATTTACTTCTCGCGTTTGGAGCGGCCTCGGATGAAATCTTCCAGCCAATGGCGAATAGATCTTGAAACTGGCTTTATCCACTCACGGGCAACCGCAGTGAAGAGTCGGATAGGACTAAATACATCACTCAGTTCCATTAATGATAAATCCAACTTTTTTCGGGTCAATCTTACTTCGTAAGATAGACGAACCCGCTCTTCTTTTAACTGCTTAAAAGAGCTAATTTGCGTGTAGTCATTGTCCATTTTAATCCTCATCCTTATCAAATTTTGGAAAGAATAATTGTATAAATGATTGTATAATGGGTTTTTGAACCCATATTCGGCGCATTAAAATAAATATAATCGCAAAGAACAGATAAATGCCTGCAATAATAATACATCCCTTTCCGTAAGATCCCAAGTGTTCACCCAAAAAGAATGCGCCTGCCAGAGATACAAACATTAAAACAAAGAACAGCAGATATAATACCCCTAACTTTATTGCAAAACTTGCTGTAAATCGAGATAATTCACCAACCAAATGTAGTTTTAGTAAGTCCACCCGTTTGTCAACGTAGCTTTCAAACTCATCCTTAACATCTGTTAGACGTGTTTTTAAATCCTCCTTAAACATATAGATGTTGTTTTTAATATTTAGAAGTAACCTATTTATGATGCCTAAAAATACACTATTGCTTACTAAAAAAATGCTGCTCCGTAACATATAATGTTAGTGGAACAGCAACATTTTAATTATTTGGTAAGTAATACAGGCTATTTAACTTTAGCCTCGACAGGCTTTTTATACTCCTTAACCATATGCTCAATGCGTCCCTCAACGTCCTGGATTTTCTTTTTTAAATCCTCTTTTAATTCGCCACCCTTTTCTTTCAACTTACCTTTTAGCGAATCCAATTCATCCTCCAGTTCGTTCATTTTTTTGCGAATATCTTTTCTGGTGTCGTCACCAGACTGAGGAGCATACAATAAAGCAATGGTAGCACCTAAAGCAGCACCTGCCAATAAACCGCCAATAAAATTTCCTGCTGATTTCATACTATATAAATTTTAAGGTTCAACAATAAAATAATTTCTGTTTGAAACTATTATCCTAAATATAGCCAATTGCTTTCAAAAAGTCAAATGCGATAAGCTATTCCTGACTGTTAATCCTATTCTATAATTTAAACACCTTGGATCTCAACAAGTTTACTATGAAATCAAAAAACTACAATTTTATATAAAATACATTAAGCTTAAAAAGCCCTACGCACAACTACTTTTAGTTTAAACAATTTTAAATCTGATGTTTAAAGATTTACGTTAGGAATTGGCATCATCAAAAATGGCTGTTCCTATAAACAAGCTGGCTCTATCTTATTCAGGTTTGTTTTATCTTTACATTAACTAATACCACAGTAAATGGAAAGCAGGCTAGATCAAATTCCACTAAAAGACCGACGTGAAATTTTAACCAGCTATAGGAACTTGCTCCGTGCCAGTGCTGGCATTCTTCAATGGACCGATGTCCGGCAAATAAGGAAGGCCATTGAGCTTTCAATGCAAAAGTCGGGATTTGAGCGACATGCTTCCGGAAAATTGACCATTGTCCATTCTCTTGAGGTAGGCCGTATTACGGTGGAAGAGGTGGGGCTGGGGAAAACATCCCTCATTTGTGCACTTCTTTATGAAATTGTCAGACAATCAGGAGCTTCTGTTAGTGAAATAAGACAACAATTTGGTGAACAGGAAGGCAATATTCTGGATGGTTTGATCAAAGTCTTTAACCTTTATCAGACCAGTGCTTCCATCCAATCTGAGAATTTTCGTAAGCTGTTACTGACCTTTGCACAAGATGTTCGTGTTATTTTGATCATTCTGGCAGACCGGATTCACACGATGCGCTCGCTTGGAAGTTATAGCATAGAAGAGCAACAAACCATTGCCTCGGAGGTATCCTATTTATATGCACCCATGGCACATCGACTGGGTTTATATACCATAAAATCAGAGATGGAAGATCTGGTGATGAAGTTCACCGATCGTGAAATGTACTCGTTTATTGCAAAAAAACTCAATGAAACCAAACGTACCAGAGACAAATATATAAAGGCCTTTATTGAGCCAATCAAAAATGAACTGGACAAGCATGATTTAAAGTTTGAGATAAAGGGGCGTACCAAAACCATCCATTCCATCCATAATAAAATGAAGAAACAAAAGGTGGAATTTGAACAGGTTTACGATCTATTTGCCATCCGGGTTATTTTGGACAGTGAACTAAAAAATGAAAAGGCGGATTGCTGGAAAGTGTATTCTGTTGTTGCCGACAAATATCAACCTAATCCGCGCCGCATGCGCGACTGGTTATCGGTACCTAAAAGTAACGGATATGAATCCTTGCATACGACTGTTTTGGGACCGGAGAACAAATGGGTCGAAGTTCAGATTAGGACTCATCGGATGGATGAAGTGGCAGAACGAGGTTTGGCTGCGCACTGGAAATACAAAGGGGTTAAGGGAGACAGGGGACTGGATATGTGGTTGGAGAACATACGAGATGTACTTGAAAATCCAGAACTTAATGCCATAGACTTTATTGATGACTTTAAATTAAACCTATACGATGAAGAGGTTTTTGTTTTCACCCCAAAAGGCGATCTGATAAGACTTCCAAAAGGGGCGACGGTACTCGACTTTGCATTTGATATCCATTCTGAAGTCGGTAAAAAATGTGTGGGTGCAAAAGTGAATAATAAAAATGTCTCCATAAAACACGTTTTGCAAAATGGAGATCACGTAGAAATTCAGACCACCTCGACCCAGGTGCCGAAGCAGGACTGGCTAAGTGTGGTGGTTACCTCCCGGGCTAAAACGAAGCTCAAGCAGGCCTTGCGTGAAATTCAATACAAGGAATCTGAGATTGGTAGAGAAACTTTGATAAGGAGATTAAAGAATTGGAAATTAGATGTTAATGATCAGTTAATTGGTCAATTAGTCAAATACTTTAAATATAAAAGCGTACATGACTTCTTTAGGGATATTGCCATTGAAAAATTGGATGTGGTGGCCATTAAGGAATTTATCCAAAGTCAGTCGCGCAAGGACAATGAGCGAGAACTGACAGATAATGCCCAAGCTATCCGGAGCGCCGAGAATTTTATTTCTCCACCTGTCGAAGAATCTGCCTCAACGGATAGTGAGGTATTGCTAATAGACAAGAATTTAACCAACGTGGATTACAAATTAGCCAGATGTTGTAATCCGATATTTGGGTATGATATTTTTGGTTTTGTGGCAGTGACAGGGGGGATTCGCATTCACCGTGTCACCTGTCCCAATGCCCCGGATATGCGAAAGAAATACAGCTATCGCATTGTTAAAGCCCAGTGGACCGGTGAAGCAAGTGGCAATTATCTTACAGCCATAAAGGTTGTAGGTGAGGATGATATAGGAATCGTAAGCAATATTTCACAAATAATTTCTAAGGAATTAAAAATAAAAATGCGAGCTATTACGGTTGAAAGCCATGAAGGATTGTTTGAAGGAACAGTTTCAGTTTTTGTAAATAATAATCAGATATTGAATACTTTAATTAAAAAAATAAAAGGGGTAAGAGGTGTTTTGTCAGTATCCCGAATAGATGGCATTGGCAGATAAATCATATCTTTTTTCTTTCCTTTACGTATCCTCTCCCTGTATTCTAGCCACCCTATAAGGATGGCTTACAGTGTGTACCTACTTTTTTAACTATGATGTTTCTTTATTTTTTAGTCTCCCTTTTAGTCCTAACGGCAGCCCTCATTATCTTTTATTTCCAAAAACGCCTCAATCAGTGCAATGAGGAATTAAAGGATGAGAAATGGATGCGTGAAGCTCTGGAGGCAGAAGCGGTTAATAACATTGGTGAGAAATGGCAAAAGGAATCGCTTATAGCCCTGTATCATCATATTATTACGCGCTACAGGCTTATTGAAGAGCGATTGGAACAGCTGTCGTATAAATACATGAAGATCAATCCTGAAGTTCATCAGGATATCCAGGCAGAACTAATTAATCTTAAAAATGAATTTAACGCCATATTGCCCGATTTGATTCATGATGATTTGTTCTACGCTTTCATCACCATACCTCGCCATATTCCTTTAACCATTGTGGAAAAAACGATTTTATTTCTGCTTTTTTCCAAAATTCCAACCAAACAAGTGGCCACAATTCTATCTATCAACAATGGTAATTTGAGAGTGAAACGGCTTCATTTGCGTCGAAAATTGCAAAGTCATGCCACTGAAATTGAAAATTTGCCCGATATTTTATCTCTCCTTTAATGAGGGCGGCGTTAAACAGGTTTTCGTAACCTAAACTATAACAGCGCTTTACTACCGCCACTGCCGTTAAAAAGCACGGCATGTAATTCAAAGGTGACTTACAAATCCATATCCTGGGTATATTTGTAATGAAATCCAATGATAATATTTCCTACCATGTTGTGTTTTTCAGCATTTTAAAGGATTAAACATATTCTACAATTTACCCTCCCCCTGATAAAGCCAAAATCACTTGATTAATTCGGTGATTTTGGCATTTATCCTTCTCCAGACGCATCCTTTCATTCTTCCCTGTCAATAACATCATCAATTTCTTTTCCTAGTAGATCTTAGTGTATAGCAAAAATACTTCAAGACAGACTATGGAAAAATTTGTTTTTATTTCTTCGATGTTGTAATTTAAAGTTGTGATGCACTTTAAAAATATAGCCGCTATGGAAGAAAAAATTATCACTTTAGCCACCAATACCTATCAACACGCTCAGGTATTAAAAAACATACTTGAAACAGAAGGAATCGAGTGCTTCCTTCAAAATGCCAACCTAATTCAGGGTACCATCAATTCCAGTGTTCGCATTCGCATTAAAGAGTCTGATTTGGATAAAGCCATGAAAATAATGGAGCAAATTGAAGAACCAGGCATTGAAAAATTGGCTGATAAACCGGCAATACCCCAAAATCCTCGTGTTTTATTACCAATTGACTTTAGTGACTATTCTGAGAAAGCAGCTGGTATGGCCCTCGATTGGGCCATGCGTTTACAAGCCGAAATAACTGTTTTGAATGTCTATTTCAATCCAATTATCAACACCTTACCTTTTTCAGAAGCCTATGTTTATGATACCAGTCTGGATGAAATGATGGTAGATATGGAAGAGCAGGCTGAGGCAGACATGAAGGCATTTATAAAAGCCTTTAAAGAGAAGGCAAAGGAGGCAGGCGACGAAAAAATCCGCATTAAGCACCATTTGGTTAGAGGTGTGGCCGAAGAAGAAATACTGCGCTTTAGCGATAATTATAAGCCCACAGTTATAATAATGGGAACCAGAGGGAAGGATCGCAAGGCGGCTGATTTAATTGGCAGTGTTACCGCTGAGGTTATGGAAATGGCCAGAGTGCCGGTATTAGCCGTTCCGGAAGATTTTAACTACCAGGGCATAGACAATATCAAAAATGTGTTGTATGCCACGAATTTTGAAGAGTCCGACTTTGAAGCTTTAGATAAATTGGAGAGGATTGTAAAACCGCTAGAAGTTAAGATCTATTTTGTTCATGTTGGTCCGCAGATGGACAGTAAATGGGACAGGCTAAAACTGGAGGGTTTGAAAAAACATATGGAAGAGCGCTTCCCCAATACCCAAATTGTCTGTGACTTCATTGAGAATGAGGATTTTTGGGTGGGATTGGAAGGTTTTATTCAAAAGGAGAAGATTGATATTATCAGCTTAACCACCAAACGTCGTAATCTTATTGCACGACTGATTAATCCATCAGTCGGCAAAAAAATGCTTTTCCATACCAACACACCTATGCTGGTATTTCACGCCTAGGTATAATTGCTACCTTTGTTTGAAATGGAAATTATGAATCAGAGAGGATTTGCCAGCGATAACAATGCTGGCGTTTTACTAGAGGTAATGCAGGCAATGGCTCAGGTGAATACCGGGCATACGGTTGGTTATGGTGGTGATCGTTTCACTGAACTGGCTATCAAACTTTTCAAAAGGGAAATGGGCACTACTACCGAGGTCTTTTTTGTCTATAACGGCACAGGAGCCAATGTTATAGCCATTCAAGCCATGGCGCGGCCATTTGAGGCTGTCATTTGTGCCCAAACAGCCCATATCAATGTAGACGAATGTGGTGCACCAGAAAAGCATTCAGGTTGTAAGTTAATTGATATTCCTACGCCGGATGGAAAATTGACACCGCAGCTGATTCAACCCTTTTTGCATGGATTTGGTTTTGAGCATCATGTACAACCCAAGGTCATATCCATCACCCAAAGTTCCGAAATGGGCACCCTGTACTCGATTGAGGAAGTGCAAAACATCTGTGATTTTGCCCATGAAAACGGTTTGTTGGTGCATATGGATGGCGCGCGTATTTCCAATGCTGCCGCTGCTCTAGACTGCTCTTTGGCAGATATCACAGTCAATGCTGGCGTGGACGTACTGTCGTTTGGCGGAACTAAGAACGGAATGATGTTTGGTGAGGCTGTTTTGGTTTTTAATCCTGATCTTGGCGGACCGGTCAAATACATCAGAAAACAAAGCGCACAGTTACACAGTAAAATGCGGTTTATTGCTGCTCAATTTACAGCCTTCCTAACGGATGAATTGTGGCGGAAACATGCCTTGCATGCCAATGCAATGGCTCAATTGCTGGCCCGTGAGGCCCAAAAAGTGCCTGGCATAGAAATCACCCAAAAAGTGCAAGCCAATGGCGTTTTCGCCATTGTACCGCAGACATGGATCGAAGTGCTTCAAAATAAATATTTCTTTTATATGTGGGACCAAAACCGATCGGAAGTCCGGTGGATGACTGCTTTTGATACTACGGAAGAGGATATCTATGACTTTGTAGCCCAAATAAATGAAATTGCCCAAAAACAACCATTGTAAGCATCTATAAATCACATCAGCCATGTTAAGATTTGTTGGGAGCCACCAGAAACCCGAAAAGCGAAAATTTATCCACAGTCTGGTCCTTCCAGTACTGATGCTTTTAGTAATGTTTTCGGTAAGGCTGCTGGCTCATCTTGAACATTGGAATTTGGCCTTTTTGGGTGTAAAACCTTTAGCCATTGAGGGACTACCCGGCATCCTGCTTTCGCCCTTTATCCATTCGGGCTGGCAGCATTTTTTCAACAATGCCGTGTCGTTCATGATATTATCCGTTACACTATTTTATTTTTATCACCAAATAGCCTACCGGGTATTTGCGGTTATTTATATTCTGGCCGGGGTATGGCTTTGGTTTGGCGGGCGTGATGCGTGGCACATAGGTGCGAGCGGAGTGGTTTACGGCTTAACCGCATTTTTATTGCTCAGTGGAATAATCCGGCGCCACATTCCTTTAATGGCTGTCGCTCTATTTGTTATTTTCCTCTATGGCAGTCTGGTCTGGGGTATGTTCCCTTTGGCAGATAACATGCCCCATTCCTGGGAGGGCCATCTCTGGGGTTTTTTAGCCGGTTTGGTGGCTGCCTTGGTCTATCGAAAGGAAGGGCCGCAAAAGCCACCGCCGCCCTTTGCTGAGGAAGATGAGGAAGAGGAAGCTACTGCTTATTGGAATATAGCGCCCAAAGAAGAAGCTTAATGGTGATGAAACAACAAGCGACGAGTCCATTGTTCAATGGTTTGTCTGGACTCTTCAAAAGTGTTGAGCTGCATCATCTGGTGGCGAAAATCAGCGGCTCCCTGAAAATCAGAAAGATAAATCTTGAAAAAACGACGTAGAATTGGAAAATGACGGGTATCACTCCAACATTGTTCAAACAAATCAAGGTGAAGGTTCAGTGTTTCAAGCCGCTCTTCAAGCGTTATCTCTTTTAATTCTGGCTGAAACAACCAGGGATTTTTGAATATGCCACGGCCTATCATGGTGCCGTCTACGCCGTACTTTCCCGACTTTTCATGTGCTTCAGCCAGGGAATCAACATCCCCATTACCAATTATTTTTATGCCGGGGGCTAGTTGGTCTCTTAGCTGGACTGCCTTGGCAATTTCCTGCCAGTCGGCCAGGCCCTCTGACATCTGCTTTTGAATGCGCCCATGGAGAATAATGGCATCAAGCGGTTGTTTAAGCAGAAAAGACATCCAGCGTTCTGTATCCACTTTTTTTAAACCCAAACGGGTTTTTACGCTGAGTGGCAAAGCAGTTGCTTCTTTGGAGGCAGCAATGATTTCATTGGCCAATGGTTCCTGATCAATCAGCGCTGAGCAACTGCCATGAGCCACTACATTTTTAACCGGACACCCCATGTTGATGTCTATGCCGTCAAAGGTGTAGCTTTCGCTGATGTGACGAACAGCCTCGGCAAACTTTTCGGGCTTATTGCCCCAAATCTGGGCGATGATTTTCACCCCCTTTTGCCGCAACAGGGTACGCTCACTGTCGGAGACCTTTAACCGGTATGAGACTTTCTCACGGCCCACCGGATGGCACAGGCCATCGGTGGAAGTGAATTCCGTAAATAGCATATGGAGTTGCCCAGGAGCCGATTTCCTCAGAATCAACTCCCGGAAAGCCGTATCCGTAACATCTTCCATGGGTGCCAGCATCATTAAGGGACCTTGCGTGGTGTGCCAAAAATTATTGGTTGGCTGGTCAATAGGGAGTATTTCCGTCATAAACTACAAGTAGTTTGGTCTGCCATTAGGTGAAGTTGCTGATGCTTATGCTTTTCAGGATTAGCCTGAAGACGGTCGTGGCAGCTATCGCTGCAGCAACCGGCATATTTTTGGCGACAAGCATCACATTGAATAACCAAATCGTGACAAGGATCATAAGCACAATTGACGTGCGTGTCACATAACTGGCCACATTGATGGCACTGACTCAGAATGTGGGGCGTGACCCGTTCGCCCAGACGCTCATCAAAGACAAAGTTTTTACCAATGAAACGCGGCTCCAAACCATTTTGCTTGATTTCTGAGACATAGGCGATAATGCCGCCATGCAACTGGTTAACATCCTTAAAACCATGATGTTTCAACCAGGCGCTGGCTTTTTCACAGCGCACGCCTCCTGTGCAATAAAGCAATATTTTTTGTTCCTTTTGATCGGCCAATTGATCCACAACCATTTCCACCTCCTGTCGAAAAGTTTCTGCATCGGGACATAGGGCATTGACAAAGCGACCTACTTCACTTTCGTATTTGTTCCGCATATCTACTACCAGCACATTCTCATTCTGCGACAGGCGGTGAAATTCCATGGGAGAGAGGCGTGTTCCTACATTGGTGGTGTCGAAAAGCTTATCGGTTAAACCATCGGCAACTATTTTAGGCCGTACTCTGACAATGAGTTTTAAGAAAGATCGGCCATCGTCCTCAAGTGCCCATTTCAATGGCGTTTCGGCCAATTCAGGTAGGGTTTTTATAAAAGACAGGAAACGTTCAATGTTACTTTCAGGTAGGTTCATTTGGGCATTAACCCCTTCAGCGGCTACATAAATACGACCGTTGCATTGCAACTGATCCAATGCCAAATAAAGCATATCTCTAAACTCTTTAGGCTGTGCAATGTTTACATAGCGATAGAACGATAGGGTACGCCGCTTAAACGTTTCATTATTTAAGCGCACAATTAACTCGGGCCTGCTTAGCTTATTATGTAATGTCATTTTTTTTTGCAAAGATAACTTTTTTAGGATAATTTTATCCGAAATACAAGTGCAAAACATATAAAAAGGACCAACAATCATCTTGAAAAAAACAGAAATACTCATAGTGGGACATGGATTGGCCGGTTCCCTCATGGCTTGGGAACTGCAACAGGCAGGGATTGATTTTATGGTAATGAATGCGCCCCAAATACCACGATCCTCAGATGTGGCAGGGGGATTGTTCAACCCATTAATGTTCCGAAAGCTGAGACTGGCGCAAATGGTGGAGGACCTGTGGCCGGTTATGCAGGCGACCTATACGGCTATTGAAAAGCATTATGGTATTAAACTAATGCATCATATATTATCCGCTAAAATGGTGTATGATAAAGAATTAGTTGAGTGGGAGCAGGGTCATGAAAAAAAAACTGCACCCTATATCCATGCTTTAATAAAAGGTGCCTCTGTCAAAGGGTTGAAGAATGTTACTGCGCTGGGATTTATCTCTTCATCCGGCTATTTGGACATTGTCAAATGGCTGGAAATATCAAAGAAAGGCTTGGTAGAAAAGGGTCAGTTTATAGAAGGGGAATTGGTTTACGCAAAGATGAAAAACTTTAAGGATAAAATTTTTATTAATAACACCATTGAAGCCAGTAAAATAATTTTCTGCGAAGGGGCAGCCGTCATAAAAAACCCCTGGTTCCAAGCAGATTGGTTAACACCCAATAAGGGAGAATTATTGGAAATACAGGCCCCCGATCTGGATGAAAAATACATTTTACGCGATGAAGTTTTTATTTTGCCGCTCGGTCATCACCGATTTAAGGTGGGAGCTACCTATAGCCATGATCCGGTTGATACCCTACCGTCTGAGGATGGTCGTAAGGAATTGAAAGCCAAATTGGATAAAATGATTTCTGTTTCCTATAAAATCACTCAGCATTATGCCGGTGTGCGACCCGCCATAAAAGATCGCATGCCTGTGTTAGGGCCCCATGTCAACCGGGAAAATTTATTTATTTTTAATGGACTTGGATCCCGGGGGGTGGTATTGGCTCCCTACTGTGCTAAAGCATTGGTTAAAAGCTTATTGTCTAATAATGAGCCAATTCCTGCTTTTGTTAATGTCCGACGATTTGCTCAATTGCCTCATCCAATCGTGTATTAACCTGGATTTTTTTGAACCACAATGGCAACCACTTGTTTATTATCATACAAGATGGCGTGACCCAAATGCCGGTGTAGTCATGGCTGATTTCGACGGCACTAAAGGATCACGCCATTCTTTTTTTGTTTACTACTAAATTTGATGAATTTTTATCAGACTTCTTCCTGAAACTATATATTTAACACTCCATACGATTTAAGAACTCTAAAGTTTCCCCGAAAAACGGTTTTCTTTTCCCCGCATTTCTCGTAAGGGAGTTTTTTTTTTTGTTTGGCACTTGCTATTCATTCCCTTTGACCTATTTGAAATTCAAAGATTGGAAATACTTAAATAAAAATCTTTTGGCATCATACATTTTAGTAAAATGGAAGGGTTTTTGATCAGCATCCATTATCTTTGCAATAAATACGTTATAAATGAGAAATCGTCCGGACATTAGTTATCTTACGCTTATAGGCCTTTCGCTTACGGTGGTTATTGCCATGCAGAAAGGCGACAGCTGTGAAGACAGGGTGAGATTTAAATTGTCCGATTCCGATGGTCACCATATCTGTTTCTTATCGGTAGATGCCATAAGGGATGCCTTTCTGGCAGTTGCTCATGAAAAGACCTCGTTTGTTTTCGGGTATCATGCATCATCCTACCCACTGGCTTCGCCTGTTAAAGTATTAGTGGATATCAAAGCTTTCTGTTTAGGGAAGGCCGTGGAGACAGTGATAGGGCATAAGGTTTTAACCAAAGACATTATCCCTGATTCAAGTTGTTTGATTACTCCTGCGTTGTCTCCTGTTGACAGATTAGTGAATGCTCGCTTCAGTGTTCTTCGACGAAATGACCTACGTGCTTCACATTATTCTTCTGCATTTCCGGTCCGGGCCGGACCAGCCATGATCTAGTTTAAGTAGCCTTTTTAGCTACTCCTGATCGCATTGCACATCTGCAATCAAATAATTCGATTTTCTTAAGCTGACCTGTCTGGTACAGGTTACACACAACAATTAATAATTTTGATATGAGTATAGTTAACAATGTTCTCTCCCTTTTTCTTGGTGATAAGTCCAAGCGAGATATGAAAGAGATGACACCGTTTATTGAGCGCATTAAAGCAGCTTATCCTGAAATAGCGGAACTCTCCAATGATGGTTTACGGGAGCGTTCGGCAAAACTCAAACAGACCATCCAAGGGGCTGTTGCCACCGAACAGGCACGCATTGACGAGTTGAAAGCATCTATTGACAGGGACAATCCTGACATAGATCAGCGTGAAAAAATGTATGAAGAGATTGATCGTCTGGAAAAAGAAATCACTGCCAAATTGGAAACGGCTCTGGATGATGCCCTACCAGAGGCATTTTCAATCGTAAAGGATACCGCCCGCAGGTTTACTGAAAACCCATTGGTGGAAGTAAGCGCTAATGAATTTGACCGGAACCTTGCTGCCGTTCATGATTTTGTTGAAATAAAGAATGTCAAAGCCCTGTACCATAATTCATGGACTGCCGGAGGATCTACTGTCACCTGGGACATGATTCACTACGATGTGCAGTTGTTCGGTGGGGTTGTGTTGCATAAAGGAAAAATTGCGGAGATGGGTACTGGCGAAGGTAAAACATTGGTGGCTACACTACCTGTCTTCCTGAATGCCTTAACCGGTCGGGGAGTCCACCTGGTAACGGTCAACGATTACCTGGCCGCCCGTGATGCCGAATGGATGGGCCAGGTCTATCAATTCTTGGGGATGAGTGTGGGCAAGATTGTGCACGGTATGGATGATAGTGCAAGGCGTGCGGCCTATGCTGCCGATGTAACCTATGGCACCAATAATGAGTTTGGTTTTGATTATCTGCGCGACAATATGAAATTCGATTTGCAGGATTTCTGTCAACGTGGATTCAACTATGCCATTGTCGATGAGGTGGATTCTATTCT
>DHVH01000278.1 GCA_002412555.1 Marinilabiliaceae bacterium UBA5213
ATAGGCTTCATAATAGGCGTGGATGTTGTCCTCAATTTTCTGACGATAAACATCGTCAGAGGTCAATAGTTCAAGTGCTTCAAAAATTTCCTTCTCCTCACCCGATACGGCGTGCACATTAATCGCATGCTCCAGCGGTACAGGCAAGCGGTTCTTAATGGGCGTTGCCACCATGGCTTTGCCCATGGCCATAAATTCACCCAACTTCCACCCATGGCAATCCAAAATCACAGGGGTGTTAAATACAGTGGCAGATTCCTTAATCTTTAAAAGGTAATCCGCCATAGGCACATTCTTCTCCATGGTAAGCCCCTCAAATCCCTCCATATCGTTGCGCGACCGCGGAGCAAAGCCACCTTCAAAACGCACACCTTCCAGTCGCTTGCATGCTCTGATGTAATGCATTCTGAAGCGATTGGTTTCATGCTCCTTCTTCCACAGGGCTCCCGCAAAAAAGATGTAATCCTTTTTGGAAGGCGATTTTTGGTAATAGTCTATTCCCTGACGTTTAAGTTGACCGTAGTAATCAGCAAAAAATCGGCGCTTGTCCGACACCCTTCTCCAAGCCTTCGAAAAATTTAAAAATGCCAGGCGCCAGGTCTTGGGTTTTGAATAAATACAAATGCCAAAACCAGGGCCAATAGACATGACCTTGGGATGATTGCTTAAGGCACTTTTCTCATCATTGATGTTGATTTTACCATACACATCGCACCATTCAAGGGCAGCCTCATCCACCACGTAACTATCACCAAAGTCCACTATAATTTTATGCAGCCCCTTCTCATCTTTAACTACAAAAGGGAAAAAAGTATTGTTGTGCTGAAATTCTCCAAAATATTTACTGGAAAACTTTACGCGCTTAAACATCTGCTTCAATCCATAAATATAGTAAGATGAATAGAGTATGTCACAGGCCGCGTCAACGTATACGGTAGTCTTTTTCATGCAATTATCATTTTATTTAAGATTCAAAAATAGTATCAATAAGAAAACTGCTGATTTTCAGTCATTGGTAAGCATGCGTCAAGCATTTGACGTTTGCTTATAAAGACTAAATTGGGAAAAGGGTTTTTAGAATTATTCGAACATCTCCCAAAAAGCTATGACTGCGTACATAGCTTTCATACAGGGCCAACTTTTGCGGCAATACCACTTCCATGTAAGTCGTTTCAGGTGCTTGGGATGCGGCCAGTAACGCTTCTTCATTTCTAAATTCAATGGAGGCGTTATCGGTAATTCCCGGGCGAACCGTATGCACAAGTTTCCAGCGCTCTGGGTAAACCAATACCCATTTTTGGACTTCAGGTCGCGGGCCAACCAGCGACATGTTCCCAATCAAAACATTCCAGAGCTGCGGCAATTCATCTATCTTGGTCTTGCGCATCCATCGCCCTACGCGGGTAACACGACTGGAATCTCCGGCATCAAAGCTGCCCGAAGCAGCCTCCCTCATCACCGTCATGGAACGAAACTTATACATTGGAAACAAAGCGCCACCCAATCCTACTCGCTTTTGAACAAAAAACACCGGCCAGCCTGAGTCTAAAACGACTGCCAATGCTACTAATAATAATACCGGGAAAAGGATTACCAATCCAATTAACGACATCAAGAAATCAAACAAACGCTTCATTTTCGAGTCAAATTTAATATTTAAGACACTACCAACTACGAAATACAACCGTGATAGTATTAATTTCTAATTCTGAGCAATAAAGATTTTAAGAATAGTTCTACTTAAATCTCCCCATAGCAGCGATAGGTGTATGATTTTCTCTGTTTGATAAAAAAAAATTGCCTTTGACCTATAAACAGCCATAACTTGCATTAGGCAATATATCAAAATGTCTTTACGAACATGCGAAAAAAGTTGAAGACCCTTGATCCATAAAACGCTTTAAAACAGAAAAGAATGTCAACAAAAACCAGATCAGATCTCCCGCCAGTATTCATCCTCGAGATGATTGATCATGGATATGCCATCGCCCGTGAATTATCTATATATGGTATAAGAATCGTAGGCTTTTTGCCCCAAGTCAAATGCATTGAATCTCATAGTAGCATACCCTATAAAACTTATAAAATCCCTACCAATGATGAAGGCAGGTTGCAAGTCCTGATGGAAGCACAAAAGGAATTCAGTCCGGTAAAACCTGTATTAATACTCACGGCCGAAAATGATTTCCCATTTATGTATAAATACTTTGAAACACTTCAAAGTATTTTTTCATTCGAAATGCCCCCCTATCCCACCCTGAAACAGATGTTGGAAAAGGATTTGTTCAATCAATTTGCCCGGCAATACAATGTCAAAATCCCTGCAAGTATTGAGGTCATGAAGGGACAGCCACTATCGGTGGATCTATTCAAAGGACTTCAATTTCCGCTTATCATAAAGCCTAAGCATCGAGACAAAGAATGGAAGAGGCACTTTAAATCGCAGAAGGCCATACTCGTCAGCTCGCCCGAGGAAGCCTGCTCAAGTTGCGAGTCCATTTTTGGCACAAATGAAAGACTGGTGTTGCAAGAATGGGTTCCAGGACCCGATTCTAATATACACTTTTGCCTGACCTATATTACATCAAAAGGAGAGACGCTGGATTCATCATGCGGCATAAAAATCCATCAACACCCCATTCTCTTTGGAAACACCAGCGCTGCTATTCCGGTTAACAACCCATATATTGTTGAAGAAACACGGCGGATTTTTAAGGAGGCCAATATTATAGGTTTCTGCTCAGTTGAATATAAAAAGCATGCCATCACCGGCGAATTTTATGTGATTGAACCCAATGTTGGACGCACGAATCGGAATGTGCTTATTGCCATGTTAGGAAAACATAAGGTGGTATTAAAAGCATACTGTCATCTGGCAGGTATCCCAACACTTCCACAAAAAAGAATCTTTGATGACTATATTTATATTGAAGAGAACCTGGATGTCAAATCCTGTCTCGATTACCACCACTACCAATCAATGAGTTGGCGAAACTACTTTAAACTACTCAAATCAAAAAAAATAGTCCCCATGTTTATCAGTCGCAGAGACCCTCTGGTTTCCCTGCTTGTTCTAGGATCCATGGTCAAACATCTCATGTATTACATCTTTCATGGCCATACCAAACATTTCAATCAGAATGGAACCATGGGGCAACTCATTAAAGCAAACGAAAAAATTTATTCTTCAGCACAAAACTAATAAAATGCATCAACCAATAGATACTTTACTGCCACCAGTTTTCTTGTTTGAAATGATTGACCATGGCTATGCCATCGGTAAGTCTTTGCATCAACTTGGAATTAAGACCGTCGGCTTTTTTCCATCCAACAAAAACTTTGAGTATTTCAGCAGATTACCCTATAAAAAGTTTGTCACACCCAAAAGCAATGAAGAAAAACTAAAATTATTAATTAAAGCGGCTAAAGGATTTGTAAAAAAGCCCGTATTGATCACTAACAATGACCACCATTTTCCTTTTATCTACGAAAACCTCCATCAAATCAAACAATATTTTTCTTACGAAATACCGGACGAAAACACATTAAACCAACTACTTGAGAAGGATCTTTTTAATGCATTTGCAAAAAAACACAACGTCAAAATCCCCGTTTGTGTTGATATCAGCAACAAGGATGTTTTGAATGAGCATAGCTTCGAGCATTTGCATTTTCCCCTGGTTATAAAACCTAAATACCGTTCAGGCGAATGGAATGCCAGATACCAATCCAGAAAAGCTTTTGTGACCAACTCCCCCGAAGAAACGCTTCAGGTCTGCACTGATATTCTTAGCGTTGTTAACCGCATTGTCGTTCAGGAGTGGATTCCGGGATCAGATTCCAACATCTATTTCTGCCTAACATACATAACCCAACAGGGTCAGGCTTTGGAAACGTTCTGTGGTCAGAAAATACACCAGCACCCCATTCTCTTGGGCAATACCAGTTCAGCCATTCAGGCTGAAAATGACTATATAAGAAATGAAACAGTTCGAATTCTTAAACTGGCAGGAATGTCAGGTTTCTGCTCCGTCGAATTTAAAAAACATGAAGATACTGGGGAATACTATGTCATTGAACCGACTGTGGGTCGCATAGACCGCCAACAATATTGCTCATCGGTCAGCAACAGAGATGTTGTGCTTAGTGCTTATTGCCACCTGGCCAATATTCCACCCATCCAAAAACCCCCAACCAAAGACCATTACATCTATATAGAAGAATCCTTGCAACTAAAATCCTATCTGGACTATCGCTACTATAAAAGCAATGAAAGATTTAAGATTTATGACTTTATCAAACACCGGAAGGTAAAATTCATGCACCTTTGGTATAAGGATCCCATAACTTCTATGCTTGTAGTTACGGGACTTATAAAACACTTCTTATACTACCTGATAAAAGGTCGGACCATTCAATTCCATGAGGATGCAATGACCCAACAGTTAATGAACCATCAACCTAAAAAAGAGAAGGTCTTTCAAAAGATGGAAAAAATTACCATTTAGCAACTTCTTGTTTCTAAATCTTATCAACAGACTCCAGATAAGAAAATAAATTCTTAACCTGATTTGGCCGGTTAAAAGTGGTCTCAGCCAGATGCCTTCCGGTTGCCCTGATGGCAGTTAAATCGGCATTAGCAAAAGCCTTCAGATTATCACGTAATTGCTGCATGTCTCCGGGCTTATTCACCCAGCCAAGTTGATGTTCAACAATTATACGTGCACCTTCCCCTTCACCCGAGAAGACAACCGGCAGTTCTGCTGCCATGGCCTCATATATTTTTGAAGGCACCGCGCCGTAAATCATTTTTGTCAACGGAATCAACGCTCCATCGTGCTGCTTAAGCATGGCAGGAATGTCCTCTCGGGAAACCACCCCATTGTAAACGATGCCTCTGTTGGGATTTTCTTTAATAAAATGAAGAATTTGCTCTCTTTCGGTTCCCGATCCATAAATGTGAAATTCCAATCCCAAACTGCCAAAATCAATGGACTGGCAAATATTCAGAATACCTTGCGCAAAGCCTAGCAAGCCGGCATAGACAATTTTGCGTTGAACGTTTAGTCCATCATGGAAAGGAATATCGCAAAAGCGTTCAAAATCCACTCCGTTTCTAAACAGGTAGGTATTTTTAAACCCCCTGCCTCTGATGTAATCCACAATTTCCTGTGATTGCCCTAAAATGCCGTCCGACCTTTTATAGATGAAACGCTCCAGGCCCTCTAGCAGACTATAAAGTCTGCCTTTAGAAATAACACCCAACTCGAGCGCCGACAAAGGCCACAAATCAGACACATTGGTGATCAATTTGCTACCGGTTAATTTTGCCAGTATCCATGCAGATATGGCCAGCGTAAGGGGCGGACTTTCAACGATGATAAAATTCGGTTTCCTTTTGGCACAAAACCGCCATGAAAAAAGGGATGTAAAAGAAAACGACAGCATGCTCAGGATGCGGGGAAAGGTGCGTTTCGAATTGGAGGCGTACAACCAATACCTGATTAAATCTATACCATCCCGCTCTTCGCGTTGAACAAAACGGCCCCGGTAAGGCTCAAAAATACGCCCCTCGGGATAATTGGGCATGGCAGTAACCAC
>DHVH01000012.1 GCA_002412555.1 Marinilabiliaceae bacterium UBA5213
CGAAATATTGACCTCATTCACTTCCTTCATGTGCATCCACATGGTGGAAGTGAATGAGGTCAATATTTCGGGACCTGAAATGATGGATGATGAGTCCTTAAACCCAGCCACCATCTTCTCTGTTTATGAGCAAGGCTACCGCTATTTACATGCCGGAGAAACCAGCATCAATGGCAAGACTGTGGATATCATTGACCTTTTCCCTGAGGACAGAAATAAGCCATTCTCGCGCATCAAGCTCTATATTTACCGCGACAATCTCCACTTTGCCAAAATCGAACAGATTGGAAAAGATGGCAATAACTACATCATCGACATCAAAAAAATGGAGACCAACGTACCGGCAACCGACAGCATGTTTGTCTTCGATACTGCTAAACACCCAAATGTGGAGGTGATCGACTTAAGATAAAAGGTTTGTAGCAGTATAATATCCATCAACTGTTATGTTTAAATGGTTCTCCTCCTTCGACAAGTTTGTCCCCGCTCTACTGCTGGTCATTATACTGGCCAGTCTGTTTCCCGAGCCGGCTGCTTACGAAGGGAGCTTTACGCTGCATAACTTAGGAGACATTGGCATAACGCTGATATTTCTATTTTACGGGCTCAAGCTGAACCCCCGAAAACTACGACAGGATTTAAGCAACTGGCGGCTGCATCTGGTAGTGCAGGCAGCCACCTTTATTGTCTTTCCCTTATTGGTTCTGCCTTTTTACTCCTATTGGTCGGCAGGCCCACATGCCCTGTTATGGCTGGGAGCCTTCTTTTTGGCCACCCTGCCCTCCACCGTATCTTCCTCGGTGGTAATGGTCTCCATAGCCAAAGGCAACGTTCCAGGGGCCATTTTTAACGCCTCCATCTCCAGTCTGGCCGGCATCGTAATAACCCCATTGTGGATGGGTCTGGTACTAACAAGCGCACAGTCCAGTTCCGGCGAGGTCGGTGACTACAGCAACATCCTGCTCAAACTGGTTCTTCAGGTATTGTTACCGGTGGTAGCGGGTCTCTTACTCAACCGGGTTTTCGGACACTGGGCACAAAAAAATGCCCGCTTTTTGAAGCTGTTCGATCAGTCCATCATCCTGCTCATCGTCTATCTTTCCTTTGGAGAATCCTTTCACCTCAATCTCTTTGCCGACATCAGCGCCATCGATATCCTGCTCATCCTACTTCTTTGTGGCGCGCTCTTTTTCCTGGTATTTGGGATTATTCACCTGACAAGCAAACAGCTTAAATTTGACCGACGCGATCGGATCACCGCCCTCTTTTCCGGCTCCAAAAAATCACTGGTTCACGGCACGGTTATGGCCGGCATCCTTTTCAAAGGTATGACCGGTGTCGGGGTTATCCTTTTGCCCCTCATGATTTATCATACGCTGCAATTGGTCATTGCTGGAGTTTTGGCGCAGAGGTTTGGGAGGGAAGAGGAGGCCAATAGGTCGAGAGGCCAATAGGTCATTAGGTCATTAGGTCAAGAGGTCGAGAGGTCAAGAGGTCATTAGGTCATTAGGTCATTAGGTCGAGAGGTCAAGAGGTCGAGAGGTCAAGAGGCCATTAGGTTGGGAGATGTAGCGCAGCGGAATCCCGAGAATCGGGACGGAGCGTAGCGGGACAAGCGAAGCAGGAGTTGAAACGCAGTGAAATACCGAGAATCGGTACCCGCGAAGCGGGGTCAAGTGAGGATTGGCAGAGTCAAGTGAGGATTGGCGTAGTTTAAAACTACGCCTATCAGAGAGCACAGATTACCACAGATTCAAGCGTAGCGCAGTCCCGCATAGCGGGATACACCTAATTTTCACTATTTAAACGTGAATTGAAAATCGACGGAGTCAATCGAAGATCAACGGAGTTAATTGAAAATCGACGGAGTCAATCGAAGATCAACGGAGTGAATTGAAAATCGACAGAGTCAGGTGAGAATTGGCAGAGTCAAGTGAGGATTGGCGTAGTTTAAAACTACGCCTGACAGCAGGAATACGACAGTGCGCTTCTTTGCTTCTGCCTCAGAAAATTTCCGGTAAGACAATAGGATTTCATGTTGCAAAAATTCGAGCTGTTTGAGCGCAGCGAGTTCTCGAATTTTAGACAAGAAATCCTATTTTCAGGAAATTATCTGCTGCAGCGGCCTTTTTTGTTACCTTTTTGGGGCTGCAGCCAAAAAGTAAAAACTAGCCCATGCGGCTTGAGCATAAAAATAAACAATTAGGGGTGCCACCTGTTTAATTCATTCAACCATATATCATCAACAAGCAGTCCTATGAACCGAGCAGAATACAGTCTTCACGAGGTCATTTCCGTAAAAGACATTAGCCCCACCGTATTTGTCGTCCGCCTGACCCGTAACAACCTGCAGTTTAAAACCGGACAGCACATTAACGTGGGACCTGCAGCCTCGGGCTACACCCGTGAGTATTCCATTTACAGCGGCGAAGGCGAAGATTTTCTGGAAATACTCGTCAAGGTAGTTCTCAAGGGCTGGGTATCGCCCCAATTGCATCAACTCAAACCCGGCGATCAAGTTATGGTAGAACCCCCATTGGGGTATTTTTCTCTGCCCGACACCTGGCAAAAAGATGAAAAGTTGTTGTTTGTGGCCACTGGCACCGGCATTGCACCTTATCACAGCTTCCTGAGGACCCATCCTCAACTCAACTACCATCTGCTACATGGTGTTACCGACGCCTCAGAAGCCTGTGAAAAAACATTTTACAGCCCGCAAAACCTGACACTTTGCACCAGCCGAAAGCAGGACGGTCATTTCCACGGTCGCGTAACCCAATGGCTACAGCAAAACGACCTCACCCCTTACCAACACATCTACCTTTGCGGCAATCGCAACATGATCAACGACGCCTTCACCCTCCTCAAAGAAAAAGGCTTCCCCATGGAAAACATCCACGCAGAAGCCTATTTCTAAATATCTAAACAAGTTAAGAGTGCTCGGCATAGTTTTCAACACCCCCACTTACCTTCTCAATCCCGCTCCGCGGGGCTGCGCTTCGCTTGCCTCTCAACCTATTGACCTAATAACCTATTGACCTCTCCTACTTATCCATCCACCTCTTCAACAGCCCTGCCTTACCGCGACTCACAACTATCCTTTCAATATCGATAAGGCCCTTCAATCGAACAATCAATTTTCCTCCAAAATAATTATCCAATCGGTCAATGGCTTCAATATTCAATACAAACTGCCGGTTGGCACGAAAAAACTGATTTTTATCCAACTCTTCTTCCAGTTTTTCGAGCGAAAAGTCCACCACATGAACCTTCCCGTTAAAAGTATAAGCATTCACAATTTTTTCAGTCACATAAAAACAGGCAATCTCTGCAACAGGTAATTGACTATATCCATCGGCGCGGGCAATCATGAAGCGCTGGCGAGATCTGGGGTTTAACTGCCTGATTAACTGTGCCAGTTGGAAAGTTTGATTCTGAGAAACGGTCTTTGATACTTGCTGAATAGCCCCCCTTAATTTCCCAATCTTTTCAAAAGACTTTTCTAAAGCCTCTTTTTTTATCGGTTTTAACAGGTAAGAAATACTGTTGAATTCAAAAGCATCCAACATATATTCATCGTAAGCCGTTGTAAAAACAATGCCCTTATTGCTGAGATCCAATGCATCAAATATATCAAAACAAACTCCATCTGAAAGCTGAATATCCATAAACACTATACAAGGATCAGGATGATTTTTGAACCAATCCACAGCCTCTTTAACCCCGCTGACCATGGTTAAAATTTTGCAATCTGGCTGAACCTCAGCGATCATTTTTTTAAGCATCTGGGCCAAAAAAGGTTCATCTTCAACTATAATGGCATTCATGGTCATATTTATTGGGATTAATCAAAAGTTGGTACTTTTACAATAAAAGAATCGAAAGTATCTCTGATGATAAGGTCTTTATCAGGTGCTAGAAACTGAATGCGGCGCTTCAGGTTCCGCAAACCGGTATTGGTTGAGTAAGTGGACAATTTTGGCCGCAGGTTATTCCTAACTATTAAGACATGGGCTTTCACCGAAATTTCAATGAGCAAAGGTTCACTACTGGAAGCAATGTTATGCTTAATGGCATTTTCCACCAAAAACTGAAGACTCAACGAAGGTACTTTTCGCTGCAAATCCACCTCCGCTATATTATAACT
>DHVH01000279.1 GCA_002412555.1 Marinilabiliaceae bacterium UBA5213
GTGCGTGTATCAAAAACAGCCAATCCGCTGCCGGTGGTACCAACCCACAAACGGTGCTGATCATCAGCCACCAAAGTCACCGTAATATTAGAACTGATACCGCCGGGGTTACCATGATCGGGTTGATAGGAAAGAAACTCGGCCCCATCGAAACGCGACAAACCATTGTAAGTAGCCAGCCAAATAAAACCGCTGGCATCCTGAGCAATACTAAAAATAGAATTTTGAGGCAGTCCCTGAAGTGTTGAGTAACGTTCAAAGGTAACGGGAGATTGAGCAGTCATTGTGCTTAATACTAAAGAAAAAACAACCGGAAGCAGAAACCTCATCATTAACTTTTAAGTTTTTACACAACAGAACCGGATAGACCATCCTGTTTTACAATCGAACCATAGGCAAATATAATGATATTAAAATAATTTGCATGACTAGGCCGTGCAGCGAGCCATGACAACAAATAATGGGAGCTGTCATTTAATCTTTATAACGATAGAGGCAAAGAGCAAATAAAGCATGCCTGCCAAAACGACCATCATACCTCCTACCTGTCCGATAATATCTGAAAATACGCCCATGACTGGTGGCAAAACAGCACCACCAGCAACACCCATAATCATTAATCCGGATATTTCATTGGCTCTGGCCGGAAGCTTTTGAATGGCTGCCGAAAATATAATAGGAAAAATATTAGCTATTGAAAAACCAATAACAGCCACCATTGTAAGGATAACTATAACATTGGAGCTAACCATCATAGTTATCATCGCCAGAGTTGCCAGAATGATGCTTACTTTATAAAAACGCATGGCTGAAAACCTGATTAAAAGAATAGCACCAAATAAAGCACCAACTGTACGGGCAGCAAAATACAAACTGGTTCCCAATCCCGCCTTTTCCAGCATCATATCCGTGCGTTCAACTAAAAATCGAGGGGTAGCTACATTCATGCCAACGTCTACACCTACTACAAACACAATTCCCAAAAATAATAACAGTATGGATTTATCCTTCAATAAAGAAAAGGAAGAATTAAAAGAAGTGACGCTGCCAGATGATTCTTCTCTGGAGATAGGGGTAAAAGCCAACCATAAGGAAGCTAAAATGGTGATGCCGGCGAAAATAGGAAAAAGCATTTTCCAATTGCCAAGAGACAAGGCGGCAAAGCCAGCAATAATGGGACCTAAGAAAGAAGCCACTGCTTTAGTAAATTGTCCCAGGGTTAGGTTACTGGTTAACTTATCCGGATGCACCACATTAGACACCAAGGGATTTAAAGAAACCTGTAGTATCGTGTTACCAATACCCAACAGGGCAAAAGCCACCAGCATGGTAAAATAGGAATAGGTCGCCAATGGAACCATTAAAGCCAAAAAAGTGATGGCCATGCTTAACAGAACGGTGTATTTTCGCCCAATCTTATTCATTAGCATACCAGTTGGAACCGAGAAAACGGCAAACCAAAGAAAAACCATCATGGGTAGCATATTGGCCATGGTATCACTTAATCCAAAGTCCTCCTTCACATAACTGGTTGAGATACCAACCACATCCACAAAGCCCATGATAAAAAAACCAAACAAAACGGGCAACACCTTCATAATAGAATAATTAGCCTTCATGCGTATAAATTTTATTTAATTCGAACTACTTAACTGTCAGTGCAATTGTTGTTAAATCCTTATTGGCTGATGAAGTGCCTACCATTATGTTGAATACGCCAGGTTCAACCACCCAATCCATATTGATGTCGTAAAAAGCCAATGCTTCACGATCCATTACAAATTCAAGCTTTTTGGTTTCTCCAGATTCTAAATTCACTTTCTCAAAAGCCTTTAACTCTTTTACTGGTCGTGTAACTGAGCTTTGCACATCGCGTACATAAACCTGAACAACTTCAGAACCCTCGACATCACCAACATTTGTAATAGTCGCAGTTACTGTAAATGATTCACCAACACGAATGTCGTTCTCAACTAACGCCACATTGGACAATTCAAATTTGGTATAACTTAAGCCATACCCAAAAGGGTAAAGCGGACTCACATCAGCATTTAAATATCCTCGGCGAGCAGTAGGCTTGTGGTTGTAATAAACAGGTATATGGCCTACCGATCGAGGAAACGATATCGGCAGTTTACCACTTGGATTGTATTCACCAAACAAGACCTTAGCCGCTGCCGCGCCTCCCTCTTGTCCCAAATACCAACATTCGAAAATGGCATCTGCTTTTTCAATTAAATTATTAAAGGCCAGTGGGCGGCCGTTAAAAACAAAAGCCACCATTGGTTTATCCAGATTATGCAAGGCATTAATCAACTGGTTTTGGGCTCCAATCAAATCTAAATCAGTGCGGTCACCTAAATGGGTTAAACTCCATGCCTCCCTCGATGTTTGTTCATTGCCACCTACGGCAAGGATTATGATATCCGCATCGGCAGCCACTTTGACCGCTTCTTCAATCCAAATTCCATCCTGTACCGGATCGGAAAATACAACTTCATCTTCAACCCAGCTTCCGCCTTGGGTAATACCACAGCCCTGGGCAAAAACAACTTCGAACTGATTACCTGCATGTTGTTGGACGCTTTCAAACAAAGTTGTTTCGAAATTAGGTATTCCGCTATAGCCCCCCAACAATACCCGATTGGCATTGGGCCCTACGACGACAATTTTCTGCTTTTTATCAAGCGTAAGTGGAACGATATTGTTCTTATTCTCAAGTAGGGTAATGGATTGCAAGGCCGCCTCAAGAGCCAAATCACGGTGGGCTTCAATGCCACAAAAATCCTGAGCTTTTTGTGGATCAACGTATGGATTATCGAATAAACCCAACTTAAATTTCACAGCGAGCATTTCACCCACCAATTCATCAATTTGTTCAATAGTTATAATACCTTCCTCAACCAATTCGACTATAT
>DHVH01000286.1 GCA_002412555.1 Marinilabiliaceae bacterium UBA5213
ATCTGGGTCAGGACCAGGACCAGGGTGCCCATAGGATCCAGATGCTTCAGCGGGTTCAAGGTCAGCTTGCCATTGCTTGGACAACTGGTTCAGTTGTTCCTGTGAAGCCTGGTAGGCAGGTATATTCCGAAGCACATAATCTGTATCCACGAAGGCGTATCTTTGGGCATCCATTGACATTTGCCAACCAAATAAACCCAGCAGCAAAATTAAAATTGTTTTTTTCATAACCCTAATTTTAATAAAAATATCCAATAGCTGACCAATTTCAAAAATCGAACCAAAATTTTACATCAACCAAGACCCTAGAAGTTCTGTCCCATTACAAAGTGGAAATTACTTCCTGCGGCACTTGGGTATCCGGGCACTTCATCGAATCCATAACCCCAATCAATGCCCATTAAACCAAACATCGGAAGGAATATTCTCACACCAACGCCGGCAGAGCGATGCAGATCAAAAGGCGAATAATCTTTAAACTCAGACCACGAGTTACCCGCTTCCAAAAATAACAAACCATAAACCGTTGCTGAAGGTTGCAGGGTCAAAGGATACCTTAACTCCATGGTGAGTTTGGTGTACATATTACCATCCTGAGCTGAACCGACAATTGTACCCTCATCATTGTAAACATAGCTCATCGCTGTCAGAGTATTGTTCTCATATCCTCTCAGACCAACCGTCTCGCTGCCATAGTAACTGTAGCCCGACATACCATCACCACCCAGCGTGTACTTCTCAAATGGTGATTTCAAATACCTGTTATAATAACCTAAAAAGCCACCTTCAACCTTACTCATTAACACCAGTTTATCGCCTCTATCCAATGGCTTAAACATCGCACCCTTAAAAGTCCACTTATGATACTCAATCAACTTGTATAGCTCCTGGTCATCTGTCACATTGGAGAAATCTTTACCCGAAATAAGAGAATATGGTGGAGTAGCTTCCACGCCTATAGTGAAATCAGATCCGGTACGTGTATATAAGGGTTGATCAATAGAACGACGGGACAGCATCACTTTGAACCGAAGGTTATGGGCATAACCATTGTTCATCAGAAAATGCCATTCTTTAAGATCATAATACTGATAGCTTAGTTCATTGTAAAGGGTAAAATAATCATCCGGCCAACTAAGCCTCCTACCAAATCCAACAGAACCACCAAGTACCTTAAAGTGTCTTGAGTCATCTCCCTGAAGGGCGTATGGATCATTATAACCGGAACCATAACTGCCATAACCATAATAATTATTAGGCATGTAGCGGCTACTTACGCCTGTCTGGATAGACCGGTAAATACTCACGCTCAAAGAGTTGGGCTTCTTGCCTCCCAACCAGGGTTCCACAAAGCTCAGGCTATACGATTGGTAATACTTGCCGTTGGTTTGCGCTCTAAGCGACAGTGTTTGTCCGTCACCTGTTGGCAAAGGACGCCAGGCCTCCTTATTGAAAAAATTGCGCATCGAAAAATTAGAGAATCGTAAACCTAAAGACCCAACAAACATCCCAGCCCCCCAACCACCGGAGAGCTCTACCTGGTCATTGGCCTTTTCTTCAAGGTTGTATTCTAAATTTACGGTGCCTTTATCAGGATCGGGAATAGGCACCGGATTGATTTTTTCAGGATCAAAATGTCCTAACTGAGCCAATTCACGTACGGTACGAATCAAAGCTGCTTTATTGAACAACTCTCCGGGCTTGGTCCTCAACTCCCTACGAATTACATGCTCGTGGGTTTTGGTATTGCCCTTAATAATTACCCGGTCAATGGTGGCCTGGTCGCCTTCATAAATTCGCATTTCCAGGTCAACTGTGTCATTATAAACTCTAATATCCACAGGAATTATCCGGCTAAACAGATAGCCATTATTCATGTAAAAGTTATGCACCGCATCGTCATCCATGAAAAGCCGTTTATCCAATAAGGTTTGGTTAAAAATGTCACCTTTCTGAATTCTCAGTGCATGTCCTAAATATTCTCCCGGGTAAATGCTGTTGCCTACCCAGGTAATGTCTCCAAAATAATACTGGCTCCCCTCGTCAATACCTATATGGATATCCACCGTATTATCATCATTTCGAGCAACAGAATCAGAAACTACATAAGCATCTCTGTAGCCCTTCTCATTGTATTTTTCAATGATGGCATCCAAATCATTCCTGTACTCCTCCTCGACAAACTTTTTGGTCCGAAAGAAGTTTCTCAGTTTTTTACGCTGATTGGTCTTTTTCATGATCCGGTTCAGGCGGTTATCGGTAAACTCCTCATTACCTTGAAAACCAAGATAGTTAACTTTTACCTTTTCCTTTTTATCAACGTGAACATCCAAAATCACATGGTTCACACGTGAAGTATCGTCGCGTTGCACAATATCCACTTCTGTATTATAAAACCCCTTTTCAACAAAATGATCCTTGATAAATCGTTCCGCTCTGGTGATTAAGTAGGGGGTAACCTGACTTCCACGCATCATGGCTACCTTGTCGTTCACCGCTTCGATTTCAGACTTTTTCAATCCCAGATAATTCATTTCTGAAAGCCGTGGCCGCTCCTGAAGATAGATGTTCAAAAAGATGTTTCCTCCCTCAATTTTTGAAGCAGAAATTTTCACATCAGAAAACAAACCATACTCCCAGTATTTTTTAATAGCGGCTGTAATCTCATCGCCCGGCACAGAAATACTTTGCCCAACGCGCAGTCCGGATAAATTAGCTAATATTTTTGGATCATTGTTCAAGTCACCGGTCACCTCAATTTCGGCAATTACGTACTTTCTTGGTTTTCCTGTGTAGGATATTTCCGGAGTAGAAGTTTGTCCCAGAAGAGTGATCACGGATATAAAAAAAAGAACAAACAGGATCGATAATCGTTGCAACATTTTTATTTATTTAAAATTAACTGGTCACTGGTTTTCCCGAACCGTCTTTCACGTTTTTGAAAATCTAAAAGCGCCTCGTAAAAATGTTCCCTGCGAAAATCAGGCCATAATATGCTGGAAAAATATAATTCTGAATAAGCAATCTGCCAAAGCAGGAAATTACTAATTCTAAACTCCCCACTGGTCCTTATAAGCAACTCAGGATCAGGCATGTTTTGCGTTTCCAAATATTGGCTAAAAACCTGATCATTTATGTCTGAAACATCCAGCAGTCCTTTTTTTACGTCTGCAGCCAGTTTTTGAACCCCTTTGGTAATCTCCCATCGGGAACTGTAACTCAGGGCAAGCACAAGGGTAAGACCTGTATTGGAGGCGGTACTATTGATACAGGCAGTTAGTTTATCTTGTACTTTCTGTGGCAGGTTTTCCATGCAGCCGATAGATTGGAGCTGCACATTATTTTTCATCAGCGTTTTGGCCTCAGAAGCGATGGTGCTTACCAATAAAGACATCAGTGCATCTACTTCATTTTTGGGTCGATTCCAATTCTCAGTAGAGAAAGCATAAAGCGTTAAAAAATCGATGCCCAGTTCAGCAGCAGCCTCCGTCACTTCCCTAACGGCCTTAACGCCGTTTTTATGCCCAAACACACGGGCAGTCCCCCGTTGCTTGGCCCAACGTCCATTCCCATCCATTATTATTGCCACGTGGCGTGGCAATCTTTCTGGTATCAAAAGATCCTTGACTGACATATCTGCCTGATTACTCGTTTCTAAAATCCATCGCGACACTTATCACGTCTGCTATACAAATTAAAGGTGGCATAAACACCTACTACCGAATACCAGTCATTGTTATGCGTGGAAGAAGTCTTTTGAAACCCAAGCGGATTTGAAGCATTGACAGCATTCTCATGCCCAACTACATCCAAATCATCCACAAAGGTCTTACGCAAAGTCCATTCTGCTCCCAAATTCATCCAATCGTTCACCTTCCATTTTACGCCGGCACCGAACGGCAAAGATAATACAAAAGTCGGTTTTTCATTGTGATTACCATTATCTTCTGTGTATCTTTTATAAAAAACAGAGCCAATTCCCAGCGTAAAGTAGGGTGTAAATATGGATTCCTTATTGGTGGGATGGTCAAACGAAAAGAAATTAACTTCCAATAATGCTGTTAAGTCAAGCACCTCTCTGTTGAAGTGATAGGCCTCTTCAGAGGATTCAGGCAGATAAACATTTTTTTGAGGATAAGACCCGCTCATACCGGCCAAAAG
Source organism: Marinilabiliaceae bacterium UBA5213 (assembly GCA_002412555.1). Lineage (GTDB taxonomy): Bacteria > Bacteroidota > Bacteroidia > Bacteroidales > Marinilabiliaceae > Geofilum. The sequence continues at coordinate 4,162 of DHVH01000286.1, forward strand.
GGCACCTCCGCGAAAAGCAATTCGATCGTTTACCGAATAGCGCACAATACCTCCAAAAGCTGGTTGGATTTGATAAAATTGCTTATTGGGATTCAAATCTCCGTTATACCACGAAATACCAATATAGGGTCCTCCCTCTAATTTAACCTGTGCCAAAACGCCTGTTTCGACCAATAAAAAAGCAACAAATACTAGGAGTAACAATTTAAACTTAGGCATTGATGTCAGATTATGAATGTATCCTAAATGAACGGTTTCCACAACATTTTATTGTTCAATACTAATTCCGCTTATCTGCACCCCACATTAATTTAGACCTAAGGGTTGAATAGAAGGTTTTACCTATGCGTTCAATAACAGGAACAGAGAAATCCGCCTTGCGCACCCTTAACTCCACCGACTCATCCAAAATACAACTTCGAGAATCCAGAGAAGCCAGAAACTTTCCGCCACGGGCTTCGATTTTCAACAACAATTCGAAATTATTGGGAACAACCAAAGGTCGAACGGTTAAATTATGTGGTGCAATAGGGTTAATAATGAAATTCTGCGATGCCGGATGCATAATTGGTCCGCCAACACTAAGCGAGTAAGCAGTAGAACCAGTAGAGGTAGATACAATCAAACCATCGGCCCAATAAGAATTTAAGAAATCACCATTGAGATAGGCATGGATAGTAATCATTGAGGAGCTGTCTCTTTTTTGTACTGCCAACTCATTGAGTGCAAAATCCAGGTCACCAAAGCAGGGAATGCTGGTTTCGAGTTTCAGCAAATCCAATTCCCTCACCACATACCTGCCTTCCATGATTTCAGCAACTGCTTTGGGCAATTCCTCTTTGGCTATATCAGCCAAAAAACCAAGGCGTCCGCTATTGATACCAACTATGGGGATATGCCTGTTCCGAACCAAAGTAACCGCATCTAAAAAAGTACCATCCCCGCCAATGCTGAAAAGCATTTCACAATCGGGTAAGCCATAATGATCAGTAAATACTTCGGCTACCTGTGGCTTTATACCCACTTCACTCACTAAAAAGTCATAAAAGGGCTTAAAAATGAATATTTCAGCCTTCACAAGCGCGAAATGCTCGAACAGGGTGATGCATCGCTCGTAAAAAACTTCGCCAAACTGCTTCCCAAAAATTGCTATGCGCATAGTTAAGTATTTATCGAGTGTAACATTGGCTCCACAATAGTCTTTAGGTTGGGCATCACTGCAAGACCTTATAATGAAAGATTGAACTGAAAATGGAAGCCGTGATCGGCGAAATTATTAAAAGAATAGTTCAGACTCAAAACTTTATCATAAAAAGTGACCATATCTACACCCAAACCATAACCCAGCAATAATGAGTTGGCCATTCGGTTACCAGGTAAACGGTTCTCATTGATCACGTATCCTGCATCGAAATGGAGTTTGAGGTAGAAAGCATAATGAAATTGAGAAAATTGATCAATAGGTATCCAGCGAAGCGTTTTATTACGCCGGGGGATGAGTTCATAAAGCAATTTATTCTGGATTCCGCCATAGGTAGTTCCATCCACTACATAGAATTCAAAACCATTCAAAAACTCATTATAGCCCAACCCGGTGCTAAAAACATAAGGTACTTCGTCGGTATCTACAGCAGACACAAAACCTTTAGTGCTACCATAAAACCTGTTCAATATTTCTTGTTGATAGGTGGCTATGGCAGATAATTGAAAAAAGCCTTGAAAATCGGATATCACTCCAAAGCCACGACGGGAAAACCCTACGTCAACAAACTCTCCGGTTAGAGGATACACTTTGGAATTGCGGCGGTCATAAATATACTGATAACCCACCTCAAGCGTCTCACTGCGCTTTAGGCCACCCGGTAAAAAATCTGCGCGCACGGCTATCAAAGTATCGGATGCATCTATATTCTGATAGCCCACCGAAACCCTGTGATGATGATCCAGGTTGTGGCGATAGTAATATGAAAGTTCCACACCAGAGCGGGTGAGCAGCCTGCTTCCAAGCGTTTTAAGAAAAACCTGTTTGTCATTATCCGTGGTATAGGACACCTGGTCATTCCATAGCCAGTTGATATTGACCCCCCAACCCGATTGCTGATTGAGCCCCGGGTTATGATAACTAAATATGAATTGCTTTTTATAACCGGTCACCATCCGAAGTCGGAGCGACTCCCTTCTGCCCCTGAAATTATCATGTTTAACATACAAGCCATAGTTAAAATAGGAGCCATCATTCACACGAAGGAAATCACTAAAATTACGACCCTCCTGTTCAAAAACCGGAAAAGCCCATAAATACCACCGTTCCTTAACCGTTATCGCAAAAATTATACTTTTACTATCGGGATAGGAGAATTCTATCTCTACCAGATTGAATAACGAAGTATTGTGGAGGTTTTCTTTGGCCCGCTCTACATGTCCCATCAGGTCTTGTATTCGAACCGATGATCCAATGGCAAAGGGCAATTCTGACAGAATGACTTTTCTGTGGGTTTTCAAATTACCCTCAATATATACATCCCTCACAATCAGCCAAGGTTCACTATTTAAGGGTTCCAATGCCTTAAGGGGAAACCCTGAACCAGCCATGAGCATCACCACCACAAAAGCGCTTGAAACAAACTTTCTCCACATTCGCACCTGATTTAAAAATGGACTATACGCTTAAATACTTGATAAGCGACTCATAATTCCTGCGAGCGGTCTCATCCATTTGCACATCGGCGCCATATTCAGCCCTAATTTTATAACCATAACGCTCAAATCCGTTAATGACCGAATGCATATCGGTGCGGTTCAGCTTAATTGTAATATATAACTGACTCCCAACCGGATCTTGCGAAGCATAAAGACTTAGTATTTTGCTGTCAGAATCTTCAACTATCCTGGCAATTTCTGACAAGGCATAATCACGCGCACCTACCTCTATCTGAATGATACCTCCCGGGGTATGGGCGGCAATTAATTCACTAAAGCGATGCATTAAGTCATGCTGCGTAATAACCCCCAAAAATTCCTTTTCAGCATCCAAGACAGGGACAATACTCAGTTTTAATCGTGAGGCGATCTCAATCACATCATAAATATGTTGATGACTGATAACATAAGGTTTCATAAGCGACAAACGATGATTCCCGAGTGGCTCTTTGGCTGAATTTAAATCATAAATATCTGTATCTGAAATCAAACCCAAAAAAATACGATTATTGACAATAGGCAAATGGGAAACCCTAAAAGCCTCCATCCAGTTGAGTGCATCCAGCCCCGTGTCAGAAGTTTTCAAAGCGGGAATTACATCAGATATCAAATCTTTTGCCAGCATAAAATCAGAATAAAAAAATACTTTATAACTTTGTCGAGTGTTATTTAAGACCATCGGTAATGTACCGCTTTTCTTTAAACAATTACAATGAATATAGGTTTAATAGTTCAGTAGTGCCTACAAATAAGATACCGAAAATGACAAAACTCAGTGTAAACATAAATAAAATAGCCACGCTTCGCAATTCACGAGGGGGAAATGTGCCGGATGTTCAAAAAGCAGCGATAGACGTTCAGACTTTTGGGGCGGACGGTGTAACCGTACACCCCCGGCCGGATGAGCGTCACATTACACGAAAAGATGTATTCGATATCAAAGGGGTTATCAAAACAGAATTCAACATTGAAGGATATCCCTCACCCGAATTCATGGCCCTGGTGAAAAGTGTTAAGCCCCACCAGGTAACACTGGTTCCCGATCCGCCAGAAGCCATAACCTCAAATGCCGGATGGGATACCATCCGACACCTCTCCTTTCTTCAGGACGTTATTGCTGAATTAAAGGAATATGGAATCCGCACCTCCATCTTTTTGGGCACAGATGCAGAAATGATTTTAAAGGCCTCAGAAACCAATACCGACCGGATTGAATTATACACCGAACCTTATGCCACTAATTATCACATTGATAGAAATAAGGCCATTGCCCCCTTTGTCGAAGCTGCCAATTTAGCCAACAAAGTCGGTTTAAAAATCAATGCCGGCCATGATTTAAGTCTCCTTAATCTGAAATTCTTCAACGAGCACATTCCCTTTTTAAAGGAAGTATCCATAGGTCATGCCCTAATTTCTGAAGCCCTCTACCTCGGTCTCGAAAAAACCATCGCCCTTTATAAAGATCAGCTGATCAAGGAAAAATAGGATGAAATTGCACTGCAGAGAAACCGGCAAAGGGGCGAAAACCATAGTCATTATTCATGGTTTATATGGCGCCTCAGACAACTGGCTGTCCGTAGCTTCTAAACTGGAAGATGACTTTCGGATTATCTTGCCCGACCAGCGCAACCACGGGCAAAGCGGGCATAGTGACATCCACACTTATGAGGCCATGGCCGATGATTTGTATGAAACCCTTCAGGAAAAAACCAAAGATAAGGTCATATTGCTTGGGCACTCCATGGGCGGAAAGACCGCCATGCGTCTGACCATGAAGCATCCTGAAATAGTCAGTCAGTTGATTGTGGCCGACATAGCCCCCAAAGATTATGGCCGCTTCGCCAACTATGGAGAAACCACAGCCAATCACGAAAACATCCTGAAAGCCATGCAAACACTCCATCCCGAACAGATGGAGAGCCGGCGCGAAATGGATGCTGCCCTCAAAAAACATTTCCCATCCAAAACCCTTCGACAATTTCTGCTCAAAAATGTCAACCGACAAAAAGGCGGTCTCTACCATTGGCAGTTAAACATTGAAGCCTTGATGAACAATTTGCCGGAACTTATGGACGGGTTTTCACATCTCAACGAAAGTCAGGCAGTCAAAGACCTGCCAACCGTTTTCATCCGTGGAGAAAAATCACCCTACATCAAGGACGAAGATTCACTGGTCATCAACCGCTTTTTCCCCGGTTCTCAGCTGGTCACCATTCCTGATGCCGGTCACTGGTTGCATGCAGAACAACCTGAGGTATTTTTAAAAACGCTTCTTTATTACATCCAATAGTTTTCATATGCTTTCGTAAAGAACCCACAAAAGCTCGCCATTAACTTACACACCCCAATATTTTTAGTTAATTTTGCGTACAATTTTTTATGTAATGACTAAAACTTTCAGCGAAACAGCCATCCTTCGTATTCATTGTCCCGACCAGCGGGGCATAGTAGCACGGGTAACAGATTTTATCCATCGCAACAACGGCAATATTGTCGCATTGGACCAGCATACCGACCGGGATGAAGGCCGCTTTTTCATGCGGGTTGAGTGGGAGCTACAAAATTTCGAATTAGACCGCGATCAAATACAACCAGCCTTTGAATTTGCCATTGCCACACCGTGCAAAATGACCTGGAAACTGCATTTTTCCGATTACACACCCCGTATGGGTTTGTTTGTCAGTAAAATGTCGCATTGCTTGTACGACATTTTGGCCCGACACCAAAGTGGCGAAATGAAGGTAGAAATACCGTTGGTCATTAGCAACCATACCGATCTGGAAGAAGTGGTTAACAAGTTCGGAATTCAATTTGTGCACGTTCCCATAACTGCCGCCAATAAGCAAGCGCAAGAACTAAAGGAGCTGGAAATACTCAAAGAGCACAAAATCGATTTCATCGTTCTGGCAAGGTACATGCAAATACTCTCCCAATCATTTGTGGATCACTTTCCCGAGCGGGTTATCAATATTCACCATTCCTTTTTACCGGCCTTTGTAGGTGCAAAACCCTACCATGCAGCACATGCCAGAGGCGTAAAAATCATTGGTGCCACCAGTCACTACGTCACCACCGACCTGGATGCAGGCCCCATCATTGATCAGGATGTGGCGCGTATTTCGCACCACGACAATGTGGAAAAGTTGATCCAAAAGGGACGCGACGTAGAAAAAATAGTGCTTTCAAGAGCCGTAATGGCACATATTGATCGTAAAACCCTGGTTTACAAAAACAAAACAGTCGTATTTCAATAAATAATGGCCAAGCAAAACATCGTCATCATAAAATACAATGCCGGCAATATCCGATCGGTGAATAATGCCCTTATACGCCTCAACCAGGAAGCAGAGATAACTTCTGATCCGGAAAAAATTCGTGGGGCGGACAAAGTGATATTTCCCGGGGTCGGCGAAGCCAGCACCACCATGCGATTTCTTAACGAAAGTGGCCTGTCGGAGGTCATCCAATCACTCAGACAACCAACCCTGGGCATTTGTCTGGGTATGCAACTGATGGGCAGCCACAGCGAAGAAGGCGACGTAGCTTGCCTGAACATCTTTGACGAGCCCATCCGGAAATTTATTGTGCCCACCCCCAATGCATCCAACCTCAAAATCCCTCAGATGGGATGGAACCGCATATTTAATTTAAAGAGTGATTTATTTGATGCTTCACTGGAAGGGCAATATGTTTATTTTGTGCACAGCTATTATGTAGCCGCAGGATCGCACACAGCAGCCACGACCGATTACATTCTCAACTATAGTTCTGCCTTGCAGCGCGATAATTTTTTTGCCACCCAGTTTCACCCTGAAAAAAGCGGTCCGGTAGGCCAGCGCATTCTGGAACGCTTTTTAAATTTATAAGACATGACTTCCCCAATCAAGAAGATAGAGCTGATACCCGCCATCGACATCATCGATGGTAAATGCGTGCGCTTGAGCAAAGGCGATTATTACACCAAAAAAATCTACAATGAAAACCCACTGGAAGTCGCCCTTGAATTTGAACAACATGGCATTCAGCGCCTGCATTTGGTTGATTTAGACGGCGCCAAGGCCGGTCGCATCATCAATCACCGGGTTTTGGAAACCATTGCGTCAAAAACCGGACTCACCATCGATTTTGGAGGCGGCTTAAAAAGCACCAATGATTTAAAGATCGCCTTTGAAAGCGGTGCCCAAATGGTCACCGGTGGAAGCATAGCAGTTAAAAACCCGGAAGAATTTTCCGCTTGGATAGAGCAATACGGTCCTGAGAAAATCATTCTCGGTTCCGACGTCAAAGACCAAAACATTGCCATTTCAGGATGGCTGGAAACTTCAGATTTGGATATTTTCGAATTTCTGGGCGACTACCAATCCAAAGGAGTTACCAAAACCATTTGCACGGATATAAGCAAGGACGGCATGCTTGCAGGTCCCTCCATTCAATTATATAAAGAGATATTGGCACGTTTTCCGGAATTGTACCTCATAGCCAGCGGTGGCGTCAGCCATATGCGCGACATCGAAGCTCTTCAGGAGGCAGGAGTGCCTGCAGTCATTTTCGGAAAAGCCATTTACGAAGGTAAAATAAGCTTGAAGGAGCTGGAAAAAATGCTCGGTTAGCATAGCCCGGGTCAACAAGTAATAATCAGAATTTCTTAAAACCTATAAAATGCTTGCAAAGCGAATCATCCCCTGCCTCGACATAAAAGATGGAATGACCGTCAAGGGCATCAAATTCCTGGAAATAAAGGCCGTTGGCGACCCGGTAGAACTGGCCGCGGCTTATGCGGAGCAGGGTGCCGACGAGCTGGTGTTTCTGGACATAACCGCCTCTCACGAAGGTCGTAAGACCTTTGTTGAACTGGTGCACCGCATAGCACTGCACATCAACATCCCGTTTACCGTTGGCGGTGGCATCAGCGAGCTAAAAGACGCGGAAGCCTTGCTCAATGCCGGCGCTGACAAAATTAGCATCAACTCGTCTGCTGTTCGCAACCCACAGTTAATAGACGATATGGCCAAAAACTTTGGCAGCCAGTTTGTGGTGGTGGCCATTGACGCCAAAAAAGAGGCAGAAGGGCACGACTGGGCAGTAACGGTGAATGGGGGTCGTATATTTACCGAAAAAAGATTGTTCACCTGGGCCAAAGAAGCAGAAGAGCGCGGTGCCGGAGAAATCCTCTTCACCAGCATGGATCACGATGGCGTTAAACAGGGCTTTGCCAATAAGGCACTGGCCACATTAAGTGAAAGCCTTTCCATCCCCATCATTGCATCAGGCGGTGCGGGCAACATGGAACATTTCCGCGACGCCTTTGTTGAAGGTAGAGCAGATGCAGCATTGGCAGCCAGTGTTTTTCATTACAACGAAATTTCCGTACCCCAGTTAAAGACCTATTTAAGAAAAGAGGGCATAGTCGTCCGTTAAACATTGCATTTAAAACGTCCAAAAAAAACAAACATGAATATAGATTTCTCAAAATCCCCAGACGGACTGATCCCGGCCATCGTACAGGACAACTCAACAGGAAAAGTTTTGATGCTGGGTTACATGAACGCTGAAGCACTTGAAAAAACAGAAAAAGAGAAACGCGTTACCTTTTTTAGCCGATCAAAAAAGCGTCTGTGGACCAAAGGCGAAGAATCAGGCAACTTTTTGAATGTCATCTCCATGGCCTCAGATTGTGACGAAGACACCCTCTTGATTAAATGTCACCCCCAAGGCCCCACCTGCCACACCGGATCTGACACCTGTTGGAATGAAAGCAACCAACAGGATGACATTCAGTTTTTGAAGCACCTGCAGGATTTTATTGACCAGCGCAAAGCTGAAATGCCTGACGGCTCCTATACCACTTCACTGTTTACCAAAGGAACACGCAAAATCACCCAAAAAGTAGGCGAAGAAGCCGTTGAAACCATCATTGGCGCTATGGCCAATGACGATGAAAACTTTCTTTATGAAGGAGCTGATTTACTTTACCACCTTATCGTATTGCTGACGCATAAAGGTTTTAGGCTGGAAGATCTGGCACGAGAACTAAAAAAAAGACATAAATAACAATAGATCGTTAGGTTATTAGGTATAACGAACTATTAAAGTAAGCTATGGCACAAAAAGATTTTAAAACCCGGATAAAAATAAAGGCCGAACTGGAAGATGTTTACGCCGCCTTTACCAACCCCTTTACCATTGAGTTATGGTCGGGTTACCCCGCAACGATGCCCTCCGAACCGGGAGCTGAATTTTCGATGCTGGAAGGAGATATCGAAGGTCGTGTTCTAGAGCTGGAGCCCAATACCAAAATTGTTCAGGAGTGGTATTTTGGCGAGCAGGAGCAGGCTTCCATTGCCACCATTAAACTGTTTCCTTCAGGAGGCCACGTTCAGGTGGATCTTTTGCACACCAATATTCCCGAAGAGTCCTACAACGAAATAACCGAGGGATGGACTGAATACTTTCTGGGCGCCATCAAAGAGTTTTTGGAGGGTGCGTAAATAGCCTGATACCCATCGAATAAAATCCGATGGATATCAGTAGGGCATTATCTCAAAAGGTAATGCCTAAACAAATACCAGATAATAATGGTAAGCATAAAAAGGGCAAAGCCATAAACAGTGCATAGCATGGAGACCCTTAAACCGGCAGCAAGCGCAGAAGCAGAAACACCCCCCATCTCCTGGATGTAAATAAGGGCCTCAAAAAGGCCGATTATTTGTCCCATAATACCATACAGCAAGGCCAGACTTCCAAAAAAAAGGATGGATGCGTTCATTCTTTTCAAAGCAGTCTTTTCAACACCATGGCGGTGGTTTAACAGAAATCGGGCGACTAAAACCGCCACCACCACCCACATGATAAGAATGGGCAACATAAACCAAAATCCGCCTTCGTACAAATGTCTAATAATCATAGCTATTGTTTTTAGGTTATTAATGCCACAATAGTAAATAATGCCAGGGGTCTCTCAAAACTTCTTATGCCAACAGAGCAAACATCCAGTCCTTCGACCATTTTTTCATGGCCAACAACCTATTTGTTGTTTGGGGTTAGAAACATGTTGTTGGCATAAAACAAAGAAACACGAGCAAAGAATTGTCTTCTTTGGCGTATATTTGAGCCACTATGGATAATTTGTCTGCGCTTCCCATATTCCACCAAAAGAAGGATAAAGTCTGGCACATAGCATACTGGCTGCTTGCTACCGCTCTTATGTTTCTGGTATTCAGCAATCGAAATTACGATTTCCAAATAAGGCTTGTTCTGGTAAGCATACTTACACTGGCCAGTTATTTTACTGCCAAAGCTGTCAATCAATACCTCATACCCCATTTACTATTCAAAGGCAAAATGCTCACTTTTATCTATCTGCTTTTTTACCTTTTCATTATCACCTTTTGGCTCAACCTTTTTCTTATTCTAATCATACAGCTCTACAGCATTAAGCAGCTCCCTGTTGAAACTGAAATTCCGAAACTTTCTGATGTACTGATACTCATCACAGGCAATTATCTGATAGTGATACTTGCGGCTGTCATTTTCTTTGTCAAAGCATCCTTCAAGCAAACGCTTGAGTCCAATGAACTGGCCCTGCAAAAACAAATACTATCAACCAATCTCAAAGACGCTCAAGCAAGGCTACTTCAGGGACAAATCCACCCTCATTTCATTTTCAACATGCTCAACAACCTCTACGGATTAGTCAAAAAAGATCAGGATAAGTCACGTGAGGTCATCATCAGAATGTCTGATTTGTTAGAGTATATGCTGTACAAATGTAACAATGAAATGGTTCTTTTGCGGGATGAAATCGCTTTCATAAGTAACTATATTGNNATGACGATGGTTTTAAAGTGGCAGTATCCTTCCCCGAGAATCTCAAGAATGAAAAAATTTCTCCACTCATCCTGTTTCCATTTGTGGAGAATGCCTTTAAACACGGGCAAATAAGCAAAGATGCAGAAGGAATAGCGATAGATCTGTCCATCCTCGATAAAAAGATTATCTACAAGGTCAAAAACACCATTCCATCTTTCTATCCTGCCCAACAACTGAAGAAGGAAGCCAATGGTATTGGCTTAAACAATGTTCAGGACCGGCTCAACCTTATTTATCCGGACAATCATTTTCTAAAAATCCATTCGGACCAATCGGTTTTTACCATCCATTTAGAAATAACGATCAAAAATGAGTGATATCAAAAACTACAACTGCCTCATCATTGATGACGAACCAGTTGCTATAAGCGTCATTCAAGAGCACCTGGAGGCTTTCAGTAATTTCACCTGCCTCGCAGGTTATACCAGGGCTGTTGAGGCCACAGAATTACTAAGTCAAGGGAAGGTAGATCTGCTTTTTTTGGATATCAATATGCCAGGCATATCCGGTATCGATTTCTTAAGATCCTTATCGAGTCCGCCAATGGTCATACTAACTACTGCCTACAGGGATTTTGCCGTGGATGCGTTTGATTTAAATGTGCTCGACTATTTGCTAAAACCTATTTCTTTTGAAAGATTTCTAAAATCTATCCATAAATTTCTCAAACATAGCGCTCCTACAGCCCTGACCCAGCGTCTTGAGGACAATGAAGAAAAATCAATTCTCCTTAAAGCAGACAAAAAATTTCATAAGATTGACCTAGCTGATATTGTTTTCATAGAGAGTTTAGATAATTATGTGGTCGTCAACACCCATCATCAAAAACTTATCTGTTACGAGAGTTTAAGCGGTCTGGAAAACAGATTGCCCCAGAACTGTTTTTTAAGAATACACCGCTCCTTTCTGATCAACATAAATAAAGTCACCGCTTTTACAAGCGCCCACCTCGAAATCAAGGATAGGAAGTTCACCATTGGCAGAAATTATAAGGATTCAGTAATCAAATTGCTTCTCAAATCGCCTGAAGATTAACCGACTTTGCGAAAGGGGATATTCATTAAATACACATGACCGTCTAGCAAATAACTTTTATTGTACCAAGGGTAACAACATGAAGACATTAATCCAATAAAAAACGGACTATAAAAGCCAAAGCTTCTATAGTCCGTTTCATCAAATTAAGTTCAAATACTAGAATCTGTAGCCTAAGCCAAGACCAAATCCTGTGTTTTTAACAGCGTCAGCATCATCCTCGCTAGGAGAAATATTGATTAAACCCAACTGAGTGTTCAATTGAATAGAAAGTCCACCGGCAAACATATATCCAAAAGAAATATTGGCACCCATGTCTAAGGCTTTAAAGTTATCCTCATCTCCTGAACCGAAGTTAACATCCTCTTCGATTGATGCGCTGGCACCACCGCCTGAGAACTCCATTTTGTTTTTTCCTCCAATGCCATAGCCTAAATAGGGACCGAAGGCTACAATTAAGTTGCCCTCACCTAAAAGAGGCTTATAAACCAAATTAAGGGGAACTTCCAGATAATTCAGGATTGTCTTGGCTTCAATGGTACCACCATCTTCGGACCATTCATCCTTTGCTCCCTTGGTAGAGAAAAGTAGCCCTGGCGCAAAATAAAAATCAGGCGCTACAGCTATTTCATAATCCAGTCCCAAATGAAAACCTGTGAGCATTTTCGTGTCTTCCATGCCGTCTCCGGCAAAATTTGACATGTTCACACCGCCACGAAGGCCAAGACCTTGTGCACTAACGACTGATACAGCTACGGCCATTACAGCCATTAAAAGAATTCTCTTCATAATTAAAATTTTTGATTGTTAAGGTAATTATTTATAAAGGTAACTATTAATTAGATGCTTCGCGTTCAGCTTCGCGTTTCATTTTTTCATTAGCCGTGATGATGAACTCTACACGGCGGTTTTGGGCACGTCCTGCATCTGTATCGTTGGTATATTTAGGAGAAGTCTCTCCGTAGCCTACCGTTTTTAGTCGTGCAGATGCCACACCACGATTCACCAAATAGCTGGTCACCGCATTGGCGCGGCGCTCAGACAGGGTCTGATTGTAACTGGCAGCACCACTGCTGTCGGTATGTCCCTGCACTTCAATGTCTGTGTCCGGATAGGATTCAAACACCGTAATCATTTGATTAAGATTATTCCGCGCTGCTGAAGACAACTCAAAACTATCGAATCCAAATAAAATATTGTTGGGCAATTCGACAATGATGCCTTCTCCAACTCGCTCTACATTGGCCTCGGGCAATTTTGCCTTCATTTCTTCAGCCTGCTTGTCCATTTTGTTGCCTATTACAGCACCAGTTACACCTCCAACTGTTGCACCCACTACAGCACCTACAGCTGTGTTACCAGCTGTGCGACCAATAATGGCACCAGCAGCAGCACCGCCAGCGGTACCAATCATGGCGCCCTTCTGGGTGCCAGTCAGTGATTTACAGCCAGTAAATACGGTAGCTGAAATAACCATCATCATTAAAAAATAACGCATTGTTCTCATTTCTCAATTTATTAAGTAAACCATTTTTATTAATTGCTAAAACCCTTATAAGAATCATGCCAAAAAAACCGGGCAATGTTTTCCCTAAGGTGCTAACCCTATATTTATGTTTAGTTATCCCTAAACAATAATGATCAAATTTTGTATTAAAAACTTACAATGTCAAGCGTATCACCCATAAATATATTCACAAGTTACAACAAATAACCCCGCCATGAACAATAAGGCCAAACTTTAACTACCCACTGCCATTACTTTAGGAAGAGAATAACTACTGTGTATAGGCTGTTTATCACCCAACTTCATTAAATTTACAGTTCACTGTTCCCGTCTACGAGAAAACAGCACAATAAAACCATAAAGTCAGCGAAAAAATGGACCTATTTATCATTATTACCATCTCAGCGAATTTATTACTTCTCGTTATCCTGCTCTTAAAAGCACAAAATGCGCACCCAGATAGGCTGGCGCAGGTTACCCGCGAGCTTCTTCAGCAGGAGCTGAAAAGCAATCGTGAAGAGCTATCAGCATCCCTGCGCGACAACAGGACAGAGCTGGCGGCTGGACTTGAACGCATGACTTCCCGATTAGAGGAGAAACTAAGTACTATGAATGAGACATCGGTCAAAGATGCCAGAGCGAACCGTGAAGAGCTGTCGAAGAGCATGGCCTATTTCCAGGAGGCATTCACCAGCAATGTCAAAGATTTCAATGATTTACAAAAGCAAAAGTTTCAGGACATGGCCCTTCGTCAGGACGAAATGCTAAAATCAACCGAGTTGAAACTCGAAAAAATGCGGGAAACAGTCGATGAAAAATTACATAAAACTTTGGAAGACCGACTGGGACAGTCGTTCAAATTGGTAAGTGAGCGCTTGGAAGCCGTTCAAAAAGGATTGGGTGAAATGCAAAGTTTGGCCAACGGTGTCGGCGATCTTAAAAAAGTTCTGTCGAATGTCAAAACCCGGGGCGCAATGGGAGAAATTCAGTTGGGCAATATATTAGAGCAGATAATGGCCCCGGAGCAATACGCTGCCAATGTAGCCACCAAAAAAGGCTCGTGCGAGGTAGTCGAATTTGCCATCAAGTTGCCAGGGAGGGACGACAGCGAAGCTACAGTTTACCTACCCATAGATGCCAAGTTTCCGCAGGAAGACTACCTCAGATTGCAGGCGGCCTTTGAAACAGGAGAAAAGGGATTGGTTGAAGTAGAAACCAAAAAACTGACACAGGCCATTAAGAAGAGCGCCCGTGACATACGCGATAAATACATTGATCCGCCACACACCACCGATTTTGGCATCCTATTTTTACCCGTGGAAGGCCTCTATGCCGAAGTCGTGCGCCAGCCGGAATTGTTAATGCTTTTACAACGGGACTACAAAATCATTGTAACCGGTCCCACCACCCTGGCCGCCATGCTCAACAGTCTGCAAATGGGCTTTAAGACACTTGCCATTCAAAAACGCAGCAGTGAAGTCTGGCAGGTTTTAGGGGCAGTAAAGACCGAGTTTTCGAAATTTGGTGAAGTCCTGGCCAAAGCGCGCAAAAAAATTGGCGAAGCCGATAAAGAGTTGGATTCCCTGGTAGGAACCAGGACCAAAATGATGCTCTCCAAACTAAGCAAAATAGAAAAATTGCCGGCGATAGAAAGTCCGCCCCTGCTGGATGGGACGGGCGGCATGGACGAAGAAGAAGCGTAAAGGGTTTAACGCCACTTTACTTTTACAAATTCCCGGGGTTTGGTGATATGTGCCGGCAAGTTATCGCGCACCGTCTTTTTAATAGAATCGATTAAAACCGGACGGTTGAAGCTATTGTGATAAACAAGGCTGACTTCGCGAACAGGCTCTGGCTGTATAAAGCGCATAACATTCGATT
>DHVH01000231.1:0-6281 GCA_002412555.1 Marinilabiliaceae bacterium UBA5213
CATGTCCATGGAGACCAGGAATTCGCACAGCGGAATCAGCGTATCCGGGTCGCCCCACAAAGCCACCCGTCGTCCATACAAATTGGTAGCGCTGTCGGCAATCAAATCCACGAGCCTGCCCCGGTCCGCCGTTATGCTGTCGGGTACCGGTACGTTGGCATGGCGGCTCAGTGACATCAGAAAGCGATCCGTCGCTTTTAGTCCGATGGGGATATCCACCATGTCGAATTTGACCTTGCACTTGTTTTCAAGTGCAATGCAGGAATCTTCGGTAGAGTAGGGGCCCATGCCAATGGTGAATTTGCTATCACCCGTGGCTATCATCTCCTCCATGGTAGTGCCTCCTGATGGATACATGTGGAATTTACCATCCATCGGGGCATCCAGCACATCGGTGAAGTCGGGAAACAAAATAGTCCGTGCTTCCATCTCCTTGGCCAGTCGCTTGATCTCCCGCATATCGGATGGTTCCATCCAGCCTGCCACCAGGTTCACCACATTCTTTTTCTTAAGGGTGGACGTAGAAAAACTTTTGACAAAGGAGGTCACCTGATTGGCATAACCGGTAACGTGCGTGCCGATGTAGCTTGGGGTGTTGCAGAAAATGACTTTTTTGCCTTCAGGGATAAAGCCGTCGTCCTTGGCCTTGGAAATAATGGCCGTCATGTCGTCGCCAATGGTCTCCGACAAGCACGTGGTATGCACGGCAATTACTTCAGGGTTATAGACGGTGAATATGGTGTTGATGGACTGTATCAGGTTGGCCGAACCGCCAAAAACGGAGGCACCTTCGGTAAAGGAACTGGTAGCGGCCATTACAGGCTCTTTAAAGTGGCGCGTGAGCGCACTTCGGTGGTAGGAGCAGCAGCCTTGTGAGCCGTGGCTGTGCGGCAGACAGCCGTGTAAGCCCAGTGCGGCGTACATGGCACCTACCGGTTGACAAGTCTTGGCGGGGTTAATCGTCAAAGCCTTCCTGTCAATTTCTTTGGGCGTTGTGTGTTTTAATAACATAGTATCGTCAGATTATAGGGTGATTAATAGACATAAGCCGCTTCAATGACCTCTTCACGCTCCCAAGGCGCTTTGAGTTCCTTCCAAATGGAAGTCGAAACCATCATGGCAATGTCGTTGTAGAAATTAATGGCGCCTTCAAAACCGGCGTAGGGGCCTCCTGAGTCGTAGTTGTGCAGCTGCTTCAAAGGAATACCCATTTTTTGAACCACATATTTCTCTTTGATACCGGCGCAGAAGATGTCCGGATGGTAGAGCTCAATCAGCTTATCCATCTCATAATGACTGAGGTCATCGATGACCAGGGTGCCTTTTTCCATGTCGGCCATCAATCCCCCATATTCATTGTATTCCAGGTCGATGGCTTTTTCCAGTTCCGCTATTTTTTCTTTGGTGATGCGCTCTTTAAAGCGTTTCTCATCTTTGGTGACGGTGATCTCCTCGATGTTTCTGGTATCGGCATCTACCTGAATGCTTGGCAGTACCCGGCGACCTTCATAATCATCGCGGTGTCCAAACTCATAACCGGCAGCAATGGTCTTTATGCCCAACTCGCTGAACAGCTCCTGGTAATGGTGCGCTCTGGATCCTCCTACAAATAGCATGGAAGTTTTGCCAGTAGTTTTGGGTAGCACCGCTTCACGGGCGATGTTGACTGCCGTCATTTCTTTAGCAATCACCTCTTCCACTTTGGCCTTCAGTTCTTCGTCCTCAAAGTAGGCAGCCACCTTGCGCAGCGCTTTGGCGGTGGCATCTGCACCAATAAAGTTGACCTTGATCCAGGGGATGCCAAAGGACGTTTCCAGCATTTCGGCCACGTAATTGATGGATCGGTGGCACATTACCATGCTTAAGTCGGCCGTATGCGCCTGCTCAAATTGGGAGATGGTAGAGTTGCCCGAGAAGGTAGCTACCAGTTCGATGCCACATTTTTTGAACAGCTCTTCCAGCACAAAGGAGTCGCCACCTATGTTGTATTCGCCCAGCAGGTTGATGCGGTATTTGTAGGCGCCATTGACCGTGTCGTCGTTGCCAATCAAGTGCTTGTACAGCTGGTTGTTGGCGATGTGGTGACCGGCCGATTGAGATACCCCGCGGTAACCCTCGCACGAAAAGCCGAAAATGTTGATTTTGTTATCGTACTCTTCCATCATTTGCTTGGCCACACGGTGCACATCGTCACCAATCAAGCCAACGGGACAGGTAGAAAATACGCCAATGGCTTTAGGGTTGAATAATTCAACCGCCTCACGAATAGCCTGCTTGAGCTTATCTTCACCGCCAAACACAATGTTAGCGTCCTGCATGTCGGTCGAGAAGCAGTAAGTGATGAAGTTGGCCTCTGCTTCCGTTTCCGGTTTGGTTTGGTTGCGGCGGGTCAGCCATGAGTAGTAGCCACAGCCAATGGGGCCATGTGTGATATTGATAATGTCGCGTGTGGGCCCTAAGACCACCCCTTTACAGCCCGCATAGGTACATCCTCTTTGGGTGATGATGCCCGGTATGGTGCGGATGTTGGCTTGTATTTGTGGGATGTTATCAGGATCGTTGTTGATAATGGCTTTGGCTCTTTTTTTGCCCACCTTTTTCGGATATTTTTCCACCACCAGGTCGCGGAACTTTTCCAAATCTGCTTTTTTCTTGGTTCCCATATGTTCTCCTCCAGTTAGTCTAATGTTATATCACCCGTCTCGCCCGTTCGCACTTTGATGGCATCTATGGTGTTGACCACAAATATTTTTCCATCGCCGCTTTTGCCGGATTGGTTGGCTTTAATGATGGTTGTCACGGCCAAATCTTTTTTGTCGTCAGTTACGACCAGAGAAATAACTCTTTTGGATTTGAAGCGTGGCGTTTCAGGTATGTATTCATGCAGGGCCGGGCTCACATCAGCGGCTTTTTCCAGATCGCCGTGTCCTTTGCCTCGTCCCAGCACCGCCATGGCAGTGAAAGAGGGCAGTCCCGCTTCCGAGAGAGCGATCTTTGTCTCCTGCATTTTGGCGATTCGTATTATGGCTAGTATTAATTTCATTTTTTTTCAGTTATCAGTAAACAGTTATCAGTTGTTGGTTTATAGTTATTAGTTGATGGTTTATAGTTTTTAGTTTATAGTTTTTAGTTTGTGGTTGATGGTTCAATTCACAACTCCGAACTCACAACCTTCAACCCTAAACCCTAAACCCTAAACCCTGAACCCTCAACTTTTTTCTATTCTTTAAACCCTGATGAGATGGTGTAGGCTTCTTCGATGGGGGTGACAAAAATTTTACCATCTCCAAACTGTCCGCCGTCATCGCTGCGTGCTGCATTGATAATGGTTTCAACCACAAAATCCTTGTCTTTATCAGGAATGACCAACATGAGCATTTCTTTAGGTAGTTCGTCGTAGGTCACATTTCCTACTTTCAGACCCCGCTGCTTGCCCCGTCCGAAAACGGGTAATTTGGTCACTGCAGGAAATCCTGCATCGAATAATGATTTAAGTACGGCCGGTGATTTTTCGGGACGCACAATGGCTCTTAACATATACATAGCTTTGTGTTTTTTAAGTTTTAAGTAGATAGAATGCTGTTAGTAAACTTTCGTAAATGACTGTTTCAAAATCGAGAATATAGTTTACTCCGATTTTTCGGGACAGTATTTGGCGTATTCTTTCATAGACTAGTTCAATACTCCGAAGTCAATCAGTAGACTTTCCAATTCCTCCATTTCAAGGGGGGTGGGCAGAACCATCATTTTGTTCTCATCAATTTTTTTAGCCAGCGCCCGGTATTCATCCGCCTGTACGTGGGTAGGATCGTGATCGATGACTGTTTTGCGGTTGATTTCAGCGTGCTGAACCATGTTATCCCGGGGGATAAAGTGAATCATTTGTGTGCCCAATTTTCTGGCAAACTCCTCAATCATATTGGCTTCATTGTCCACTTTACGAGAGTTACAGATCAGACCTCCCAGTCGCACGGTACCTGCTTTTCCAAATTTTGCGATGGACTTGCAGATGTTGTTGGCAGCATACATGGCCATCATTTCTCCGGAGAAAACGATGTAAACCTCTTCTGCTTTTCCATCGCGGATAGGCATGGCAAATCCGCCACAAACCACATCACCCAATACATCGTAAAAGACATAGTCCAGTTGCTTGTCAGAGTCATAGGCGCCCAATTGTTCCAGAAGGTTAATGGAAGTAATGATACCGCGACCAGCACATCCAACTCCTGGTTCAGGACCACCCGACTCCACACATTTGGTATCACCAAAGCCTGGTTTCAATACATCCTCCAAATCAATGTCCTCACCCTCTTCGCGCAGTGTGTCCAGTACTGTTCTTTGTGCCATTCCATGTAGCAATAATCTGGTTGAATCCGCTTTTGGGTCACAACCCACAATCATCACTTTTTTCCCAAGTTCTGCCAGACCGGCAACTGTGTTTTGGGTTGTGGTACTTTTGCCAATACCACCTTTTCCGTAAATCGCAATTTTTCTCATGTCAGTATCGTTTAATTGGTTTGTTTGGTAAGAGGCATTGAAAGAAGTGTGCCGCGACTTTGTATTTTGCAGAAGTGATTTTTTATTTACTTATAATTGGTTTTAAATCAAATATTTAAAACCCTTCAAAAACACTATTTCAATTAAGTTTAAATAAGCCGTTCTTGTTTTTAGAACCTATTGGTATTAAAAAAACGAAGAAGCTACCAAAAGGTAGGAAAGAGAAGAGGTCTTTTTGACTGCAAAGCAGTTTTGTGATTAAAAAGCTATTCTATTTGTAAAATTATTTGCAGTTAATTGGCTGTACATGAGCGACTTTAGTGTTTATTTGCGAGTGCCGAAAATTCTGTCTCCCCAAGTATTAAGTTGTGGCGCGGTTTCTGATTTAGGAACTGGCGGACCTTTAAAAATTTACTAAAACTTGTAATATGACAACCATCAGCACCACTATTTCACCTGAGTTTATTAAATTGGCTCAGGAGAGTCTGCAGCATGCCAATCAGTATTTTTCAATATTGGATAAAAGTTTGAGCCAGTCGTCACTTTTTAGCAACGACCTTAAATACAGTATGGCTTTAATGACCGTAGAGAAATACTTTGTGGCGCTAATGGCCTGTTATGAAGAACTGCCCTCGCACCATGTGCCGCTGGGCTTATTCAGGGAAGCCGAAATGGTAGAGACAGAATTGACCCCATCCATTAAGCAGACCTGCATTCTGACCGGGAAGTTTGAAGGTATTTGTTCGCTCGAAGATTTTGGTTACCGCACACCGACTTCTCAGGATTTAAGTGAAATGATTGAGGGAATGCGCGAGTTAAAAGCCTTGACTGAGAAGAGGGTCGGGGAGCTGGTTGCTGGTTAAATGAAGCGGGTGAGACTCATTTTTAGCTGCAAAACGTACTCGCCCTGGTCATGGCTTTGGCATTGCACCAATAGTGCGTTAAAAGTATTCTCCAGCTCCAGAGGGGTGAAGGATAAATCCTGCTGAAGGAGCATCTCCATTAATTCCTTATGGTCGCGACAGGCATTGCACTGCCGCCGAAATTCCACTTCCTTTTCAAAACGCTTTAAAAAAGCATAAGCATTACTAATAGGCATAATCTCTATTTTAGTTTGTCTCCCATCCCCTTTTTTCTTTTCCCCTACTTACCCAATCGACCTTTCTTACCCTACCAGCCCTTCCCTCCCTGCGGGATTCCGCTGCGCTTCACCTCTTCATCCCGCTTTGCGGGACTGCGCTTCGCTTGTCCCCTTTAATTCGAGCAGGTGGCGGAGTGACATGAGCCACAAGCCCCTGCACTGCAACCTTTAATCCCTTCCAGGGAAGCTTCATAGCTAAAGAGAGGCAGACAGCGCATTTTAAGCAGCTCCAGATTCATTAACAGGTCGGTGTTGACCGACTTGAAAATGGTAAAGCCGTTAAAATTAAAGACTTTGACGGCCATGGGCGACAGGGAGGAGGCTATGATGTTGGTGATGCCGTTGAATTTGAGCTCCTCCAAAAAGTCGCCCTGGTTAACCGGGTAGTTTTTGGTCTCATACCAGGTTATGTGCCCCTCCTTGGTATCCAGAATACAAATGGAGCCGGATTCGTGAACGCCATCAGCAATTATGTAGCGATGGTCGGTGCTGTCGATGACGGGAATGAATACTTTCATATGGGTATAATTTTGTCTTCAATTGCCATATGGAACTCGCCGGGATAATCATGCCCCTTTGTGAGAAAGTTTCTCTCATGCTCGTTTCATATGTTTATAATTTTGTCTTCAATTGCCATATGGAA
>DHVH01000231.1:6291-6979 GCA_002412555.1 Marinilabiliaceae bacterium UBA5213
ATTCAAGGATTGTTCCATTGTTGTTAATCTGTTGTTTGTTTGATGTTTAGTAATGGGTGTTTGATTTGTGCACTACTTTAAAGTAGCTTTTCCCAGAAGAGCATTGGGGGCTGGCATTCCGTGAAGTCCAGACTGCGATAGAGGCCTTGTGCTATGTGGTTGTCGTTGCGTACTTCTAGGGTGATTTTGCAGTATTGGCGTTCCATAGCGAGATCAATCAGGTAATTCAGAAGTAAACGCCCCAGCTTTTTATTTCTGAATTTGGGATCGATGACCAGATCGTGCACATTCAGGTAGTGGGCTGCCTTGAAGGTAGAGTAATTAATGAAGGCCACCGCTAAACCGGCATACCCCCCTTCAAAAAGAACAAAAATGGTCAAAACGGAAGGGTGTTTGGCCAGGGCACTTATCATTTGCTGCTTTTGTCCCTCATCTAAAGGAGGCGCATCCCCCATGGGATCATGCATATAGGTAGCTATAAGATGAATAAATGCCTTTTGATGGCTGGCAAGGTTGAAATTGCAAGTCCGAAAAGTGACCTTTTGAGCGTTGTGTTTATTCATGAGAGGGCGATTTTTTGAAGCGCTTGGAATTGAGGTCATATTTTTTGACGCGGATACCCATCATCCGTTCCGTTATTCCCAGCATGGATGCTGCTTTGGTCATATTGCCCTTGGTGGAGACCAGT
>DHVH01000194.1 GCA_002412555.1 Marinilabiliaceae bacterium UBA5213
TCAAAGTCTCCAAAATGAATCCCCCCATGGGCGGCCAAATGCAAAACGTCAGCGTTACCCTCCAGCGCTAATATTTTTCATAAAAACCAGTCCAAAGCACTAACCATATGGAATAATTTTGTATTTTTGCACACTCAAAACGGTCGGTTGGCCGAGTGGCTAGGCAACGGTCTGCAAAACCGTCTACGGCGGTTCGAATCCGCCACCGACCTCCAAAAAAAAGGCCAATCAGTTTATGCTGATTGGCCTTTTTTTAAATAAAATCACTTGACTGATCCAGCTACAACTATTGGGAATTATTTCTCAAAGAGCAGCCGCCAGCCTGGATTGCCTATTCTCCCTTCCAGGATGCCTGCACATCCATGAAGATTATGAACCCATAAAACACACCCAAGCCCATAACCAAACCCAAAAAACTAAACCCCAGGAGGATAATAGAACGACGCGGAGCCGATTTTTCAACCGGGACCTTTACAGGTTCAATCACCGTAAAAGCCGGGGTTTCCTTTTTAACAGACAATCGGGTTTGTTCAACTTGTTGCGCCAAATTTTGGTAAATTGTTCGGGAAAGTTCGTAGTCATCTGCCAACGCCTGAAATTTAGAGTCTGCTCTTTCAATTACTCTGTTTCTATGCGCATCCTGATAATCAAAATAAATTTTCTGAGCATGTTCAAAAGCAATTCTTTTCTCCTCATACCTAGCTTCCACAAAATCTAAACTATTGCGCACCTGACTGGTCTTGTAATCAATGATGTAGGCTTGTAGCAAATCAACTACCTTTTGAGCTATTTGAGCTGAAGCATAAGCATCCTCATGCTCAACATTCACTGTAATAAGTCCTGTTTTAGTCATTACTTCTACAGAAATAAGGCTATGTGCTTGCTCGAGTATAGAGGCCTTTTCTCTGGAAATAACCACCAAATTTTGAGTGGCAGGGTCCGCAACTGGCAATTTCTCCTCAACCGGAAATAGGCGAGCTTTCAGGGTCCATGGTAGACGAATGGTATATTTGATCCATTTATTTTCAGTTCTATTTTTTTTAATCTTTTCATACAAGGTAATGGCTTCCTGCTCATCCTCAAAAACAAATTCATAATTAACCAGCTCATTTAAAAAAGGATAACTCCCCACAACATTTGGATACAAATCAGGGGAAATTCCAGAAGTGTTTCCCAGCATACTGCTAAGATTTAAACCTGCAAGACTGGCCAAACCACCAAGCTGGCCTAAATCCTTCTGCTCATCAATCTGTGGTAACAATACAGAACTCGACGAATATTTCACGGGTGAAAAAAGAGCCACCAATAACCCAAGTACAACAAAAACTAAAAAAGTAGTCAAAATAATGCGTCGTCCTATCCAAGCATTCTTCAATAGAGCAATCAAGTCAACACTGTCATCATCCAAAACCGGCAGTAAATCAGTCCTTTTCATTCGTGAATATTTAATTAGAGAAATCATTAAACTCCTACTGCATCGCATTAATCATGGTTACCAGCGTCAATGCAATGGTTGAAATACCACTGCCTATGGCAATCCATGCGGTAACAGGCAAGTCGGCCTTTTCAGGCTTTTGTGGTACTACAATTTCGCTGCCGGGTGCTATTTTAGGATAAGAACGAAAGAAGAGGAAATTGCTGGTAGCACCGGCACTACCATTGGGATAAATCACGTAGGTACGGTTACGCTTGGCGCGTAGTGCAAAACCCCCACTGTTTTTAACGTAGTATTTAACGCCGCGCCCTTCGATATAAGGCATGCTGAGGGGGTTCAGCACCCCACCGCCAACCTGAATGGTCTGGTTGCGCCGCGGAACTACCAACTCATCGCCGTCGCGTAAGTAAATGTCATCACGCCCTCCCGGATTATTAAGGGCTTTGGTAAGGTCTACCCCTACCACTTCAAAATTCATCTCATTCAATTGCAATCCCTCATTCTGGGCCCTGGCAAAATCTCTGAGTCGTTGTTCTTTGGCGGTCAGAGTAATAGGACGTGTCAACATGGCACCGGGCAGATAGGCTTCACCGGTAAACCCACCGCTGCGTTTGATCAAATCCGATAATCGTTCATTCTTCTTTACCAGTGCGTACTCCCCTGAATATTGCACCTCTCCTTCAATGCGAACAACACCTTCACGAATTCCGCCAGGAGCACGTCGCACATAAATCTCATCAAAAGGAGCCAATTCAAAAGCCGCATCATCATTTTTTAAGGACAGACTTCTGGGGATGCTGAACTGAAAAAGATGCGCAGATATAGCACCTGGCTGAGCGGCTTCTTCGTAGCTCAAGCGGCGGGTAACTTCAATGTAACTCTCCGATGCCTGTTCCTTAAAGCCCCCGGACAACATTATCAGATCACCCAATGACATTTCTTCTCTGTACAGGAAACTGCCTGGGCGCTGTACTTCGCCCATGACTCTAATGGTGCGTCGTTCACGCATATCATCTATTGAAGATATAGTTACCACATCCTCCCTTTGTAGCGGCATGTCAGAGGCGCCTGATACCACTTCTGAAACATTGAACGACACAGAAGTTAAAGTCAAATCCCTGTTGCGGCGTAAAATCAATCCCCGCTCAATAAAAGCATCCTCGCGAACCCCATCTGCACGGTCTATAAGATCACTCAACATCATGCCTTCCGAGAGTTCGTAAGTTCCGGGACGAAATATAGCGCCATTTATGC
>DHVH01000168.1 GCA_002412555.1 Marinilabiliaceae bacterium UBA5213
GATCGTTCATCTTTATGGCACATTATTTTCAAATGTAATGGATTATAACGGTTCACAGATTCTGGTGGATCGAATCGAGATTGAGGATTGACCCACAGTCTCTCGGATGAAATGGAGGTCTTCATGAATTTTATATTGCATGCTTATTGCGGTCTTTATTGTGGCGCTTGTCCCATCCTATTACAAACAAAGTCTGGTGCCAGTACAGAGCAATGTTATGGTTGTAAAAGTGAGCAGACTGTCGGTTATTGTACATCCTGTGGTATTAAAAGGTGCACAACACAAAAAGGGTATGAATTTTGTATTGAGTGTCCTGATTTGAATACCTGTGGGCAGATGATGAAGTTTGTGAAAGATACCAATTGGGTAAATCAACATGGTGTGTTGAGAAATATGGAAATGATCCGGTGTGATGGATTGTCAAATTGGCTGAAGTCACAAGACAATCGCTGGCGTTGTAAAAGTTGTGATACCTCACATTCCTGGTGGGATGAAACCTGTCCACAATGTGGGCAAACCGTTGCGAGTTGTAAGGAAGTAGTTGTAAGGAAGTAGGAATATGAACTTACTCGCGAAGATATTCGTGATCATTGGTAGTATTTCGTCAATTGGTTTTGGCTTGTGGCATTTTTTTGTCCCCAAGGTTTGGAACTGGTATTCGTTCATTGATCCCAAAGCATCAGAATTAGTTATTGCAGTTCGGGCTATTAATGTATTCTTCTCCCTGGCGTTGGTGTTATTTGGAGTCATTAATTTTCTATTTATATATGCTGATCATGCGAACCGATATTCCATAATTGTTTTGCTGTCAGCAACCACTATATTGTGGTTAACCCGCTTGTCATTTCAGTTGATTTATCCACAAGGTTCATTGTATCCAGGTCTCCAATACGGGATGTTGGTAGCATTTGCGATGATTACTTTATGCTACTTAATCCCATTGCTGATCATATGGCTTCAAAAAGATGCTGTGTTACCCGTATAAATTTGAGGAACAGCTAAATCAGGAAAATACAAATCGAGAAAGTCAGAATGATTAATAAATTATTGTTTTTAGGCGCAATAGGTGCCTTTTTCATGGCGACATCAGCCACATTAGTATCCGATATGCATGGGATTGGGGATTGGTTTATCTCATCCCTCCAGGCAAGCAAGTATGCGTTGAAACCAGCGTCTATCTACGCTACACCATACACGATTGCCGGCTATTTCGGTGAGCCTTTGTTGATCCTCTCCATTGCCATGCTTACTGTAGGTCTTTATGGAAGCTGGCTAAAGTACCATAAGTCCATCGCCCTTATTGCTGTGATCATTGGCATTCTGTATATTTTAGAAAGAATATTTTGGAGTTACGTCACCACAAATTTCGCCAACAGCATCCAGATTCATCCCACCATCAATGATTACTCTGTACTCACACAAGCCGGTTTCCTGAAAGGACTTGGTGCCCTATTTGGGGGGTTGATTGGTGGTTTTGGATTCTCAATAGCTTTAACAATACTTTTCTTCAACCTCCAAAACCCCTATGGCATCGCAGGTGGTTTGATCGTGCTTGCATCTATGTTAATTGGCATGCCTGCAAAAATATACTTCATGAATCACGTTAATTCAACCGTGTTAACAATTTTTATCATCAGTATGGTCATCAAAAACTTTGGAATAGTCTTCATGGGAGTAGGCTTATTAAAGGAATCCCTGAAGTGAATAACTGCATGTTGTATGTGAGAATTTTAATAAGTCTCTTCCAGTATGATTTGAAAAGTAGATAAAAAATGAACATGGACAAAATCTGCAAGAATAGTTGGGTTGTTTTATCACCTTTTCAAATAACTCAAATGTATTTAGATACTCCCAGCAAAAAAAATTAATCAGATTTTATGGAGAAGGAAGAATGACCATAAAGAAATTAGCAATTGAATTCACACTCGCGTTTATTGTGACCCTGGTAATCGTAACAATTGTGACTTTCCTTTGGAACCTGATTGGTTATGGAACAAAGATCATAGATTGGGAAAACTCATTTCGATTTGCGATTATCTTTGGGATCATCCTGACGTGGGTCAGGTTAAGGGAATTCAAACGAAATTGATTTTCCAGTTCTTGAATACCTTGTGGTCAGTGGTTTGAATCCACCCCCCCCGCTACCTTATTACGACGCCGACAGGCTTTTTTTTATATTCTTGGGTTGAGGATTTCTCTCTTTTTTTCGTTCTTGTTATGTATAGATAAGCCTCTTGTTTCAGTTGTCGACTTATAACTTCAACTTACTCCAAGAGGTCTTTTTTTCAATACCCACTATATTAAATTTGGGATTGATCATGTTTATACTGCATTGTTCGTTTTAAAAATATATTTTTCAATATATTTATCGAGGTGCATAAATCATAAAATAGGTTTTATGGTTTTACCACGATGGGAATTCTCAATTGTTTCATTAGCAAGAATTTTCTCTAGGCAATTCCATCATGATACTAATAGGATGTTTTTCTGAAATTTGCCCAATAAAGAATTTTTTTAAACCTCTCTTTTAACTTTAGTTTCCGCTAACTAATAGGAGGTAAAAAAGGAGTAATGGGCCCAAAACGTGGTATCTTTTGTTTGCGACAAGAAAAACACGACGAGGTGAACCCAATACTGCAACAGATGATACCATGAAAATTCTGGTCAAATTGACCGAAAGTCTCCCGGTGGGACCAATCTGGCACTTTTACAATTTATGTGAATGCTGATCAGTGGAGCATTATTGCCACATCGAGGAGCGATTTTTCCAGCATTACAGTCCATTGGTTTATCGGAACAGGCAGTGCGGCGAGCCTGGGCAGCCTTTCGGGGAGGGGTCTGGCAAATAGCATTGGCCTTGAAGATATGGCAAAGTTACATCACAGGCCTGCCTAAATGGCAAGAACACCGCTACGAAGGTTATCGAGTGGTGACTGCAGATGTCACCGCATTCTGGAGACCGGCGTTGAAAACATGTCCGATAAATCTTCAGATACAGATGAGTATCAAACGAAGTTTCCGGTAAAGCTTCTAGCCAATTTCTGAGTTCATTCACCCTTCCAGTGAACATCATTTTTTGGGCAATCTGCTCCACCAATAAGGTGGCACGCTCGTGATCCTGCCCCATCAAGGCATGGTGGATGGCTTCGTCGACCATATCATTTTGTGCCATCCATTCACTGGACAGGCAATGTAATTTCTGGATTTCACTTACCTTCAGAGTCTGCTTTTATCGGTATGCCAACAAATCGGCAAATAAGTGGTGGTAGCGGTACCATTTCTGTTCGTCATCCAACGAAATAACGAACAAATTCTTTTGATGTAAAGTTTCAAGCATCTCCTGGCTTTTCTTGTAACCTGTGACGGCTTCACATAGGTCGCCGTTCAGGTGTTCCAGAATCGAGGTTTGCAGCATGAATTCCTGCACTTCATCCGGTTGGCGCTTGAGTACTTCTTCGGCCAGGTACTGTGCAACATAGACGTGACTGCCAGTAAAGGTTTTGATAAAATCAGCGGTATCTTCCCGACCTTGCATGGAGAGGACAGCCAATTGCAGACCGGCGATCCA
>DHVH01000211.1 GCA_002412555.1 Marinilabiliaceae bacterium UBA5213
TCTAAACGAGCCACATCCCGATGAACATCACCGGTTGCCACCATTGAAAGAATTTTCATCTTAGCGTCAGAGAACAAAATGCGTTCCATTTCGATCAAAATTTCACGCATGATATTGCGCTCCTCCGGATCGTCCAACACATAGTTGTTGGGGTGGAATGTTTTCTTATTGTGAATGTATTTCAATATGGTAGCCTTGCTAAAGCGGGAAGCCACAATATTGAAATTCAGATTTTTGATTTGCGGAATGTTCCTGTAAATCTGCGGTAACAGGTTCTCGTATATTTTGGTAAAGGCGCGACTGCGAATAAACTCTTCCACATTGCGGCAGTCACCTACGTCGCCCTGAAACTCAATCACAGAATTATTGGAATCGCCAATGGTTGTAATGGCTACACCACTCACATGCGGTGAAGCATGGTATAAGGAGCGATTATCGTTGATTTTAAGCGACTTGTTAAGCTGTTTTTTCAGGTCGCGTACCGCTTTGAAATCTTCGATCACCAATTCCATCCAGAGGTTATCTTTCAAAGCAGGAAAAACTTTTTTAATCAGCTCTTCGCTATTGCTGTTCTTCCCAGCTGCATCACGCACCTCCTGGTATTTTTTCCAGTAGTTCAGGAAAATAGTCAAGGCCGCACGAATCTCCTTCTCAAAGATTTCATATCCTTTGCTGCTGCCATCCAGGTAGCCACCCAATGAAAATCTTACGATACCCGTTTTATAGGGCAGGGCGCAAATCCCACGTTGCTCACCAATGGCTTTACAAAAGACTTCCAAATCGTTGTACGAACCATAACGGTTAAACAACAAATTAAACAGATAAGAACCATCGGAGTCGATGACCTGAATATTCTCCGTCTCCAAATGCTCAATCACTTCGGCAGCCACTTTTTTAGCCATGGACAGACGGAGGTTAGATTCGGTACGGAAATTTTTATTAACCCTGAACTTGTTCAGGCCTTTTACTAACTTCTCTGAGTAAAAAACGAAGAAGGGAACCTCTTTGTATTTGAAGTCATCCGGCAAATTAAGGATGTCCAATTTGGCCAGACTTACCAATTCCTCAAGCAGAAACAAATGCAAAGGACTACCCTCAAACATGGATACAGACTTTTCTCCACCGGTCTTCGCACCTGGCATAGCCTTTGTCTGCTCTATAATAAAGGTTTCAATAACCTTGCTTATTTTACTCCGTGACGCATTCTTGGGTAATTCAACTTCCAGCTTATCCTTAAGCGCTTTTGACTTAATGGCCACCGCAAGTACTTCGTTAAGAAAATACAAGGAAGCACTGTTGCCACGAACTGAAGCGTTGCGCTCATTGGCGTATTCAACCACTTCATTCATAGCCGGAGTGGCAACGATGGCACCTAAACGATCACCAGAACCAGCCAGGTTCTTGGTTGTCGACAAGGAAGATACCACACGGATTTTCGACAATAAATTTTCGTTATTGAAAACGTAACGTGAAATAGAGCGCCATTTGGGCAATAATTCATCGTCAATTTTTACACTGTCGGTATACGCCTCATCCAACAACAAGGTAATTTTGCTGTTGTTGACAAACTTCAGGAAATCAATCAGGTTCTCACGGTTAAAATCAGAATAACCTGTTGGATTTGAAGGATCGTTAATAATAATGGTCAGGTTCTCGCAGAAACGATCCCACAGATTGCTACTGGGGTCAAATAACTGTAAGGTACTTTTGATGCGACCCAATTTCTGATGAATGCGATCGTAATCGAGACGCTGGTTATCCAGGTTCTCAATTTCAATGTCGAAAGGATTGATGTCGAAACGCACCTCTGAAAACAGATCGGTATATTCCCAGGCCAGTACTTTATTGTAAACAATGTAAGGCTTTGGCTGACTGTCCTTATTAAAGAGCAAGTCGCGAATAATCATCTGCACATCGTCACTGATGGAAGTCTTATCCAGATTACCAAGGTCACTGACAAAGCCACGGATAATTTTTTGCTCCTCTTCCGACTTGTGCTCATAATCTTTGTACACACCCAAATCGATCAGCACATTGCGGAAACGTCCCTTGTTATCAGCTTCATTGTCCACTTTGGCAATGTACTTCTGATAGCGCTCCAAAAACAGGTTGACACCAAAGTTTTTGTGGAAATGATTATGCAAAGTACGTTTGTAGTTATCTGGTATAAAATCCAAAATAACACTGCAGCGCTTTATGGTAGCGGCATCCAAAGGTGCCAACTGACGTTTGGTCAGATAGTCACCATAAGTCCGAATTTGGTTGCGACCGCCTCCTTCGAGGATGGTAGCAATGCGAACCGCCGGGGTGTTGCTATAAAAATATTTTCTGATTTTGGCTTCGAAATCCTCAATCAGCGCTTTATTCTGAGCTTTGCGTTTGTTACTTTCAACTGTATTCTCTATAAACTGGATAAAATCACGCAAACGCGCCAAAGAATATCTGTCGATCAGAATTTGACGGGTAAAACCGTCAAATTTATAAAGACTGGTATTTTTGTGTCCATCGTTGATCTCTCCCAGTTGTTCCTGCTTCAATTCCTGAAGCTCCTGGTTGTAGTCTTCAATTTTCTGATCAATCAACACTTTAAACTCACGAAGATTCTTGCTGTTTACATTTTCGAGAATCAAGCGCAGGTTCAATTGCGTGTTGGCCGGGGCACCCAGTTTTTTGGTGTGCACCTTATTAAGCGTATTGATGATGCTGTTGTGGAAGCTAAATACCAGAGAGGTGTTGGAGGCGACCGACTCAGGGGAATCATCAATCACAACAATGCGTGACAGAAAAGGGAACCATTTAGATCCCAAAAACATATTCTTGCGCATATGTTTTACTTTCACCACAAAAACGCTGGAGGTATCTGCCTCCATCATTTCATACAGCTCATCTCCTTTTATATTCTCAACAACGCGCACACAGTCAGCACCGAACACTTCTCCTTTGATCAATTCCACAGCCATGTCAGAATTACCCGACACAACAGTACGAATTAAACCATTCAGACCTTTAAAATTAACGGCCCACTCGGTACGGTGCAAAAAGTTGCTCTTTTCAGCCTTGGTGGTGTAATGGGTACTCTGATTGATCATTTGATCCAGGGTATCCATCAGATAGTTCCAATGTGCCTCGTCAATGTCGCCAATTACGCCAATCACATCCCGAAAACGGCGTAACTCCTGCGTAGGATTGCCAATGATCACACGTGCCAGATAGTCGATGGTGGTCTCCGTTACCGGAGGGGTACCAACAGACAAATCATGACCGGAACGTATATTTTGAATCCAATTCTTCTTTTCTTTACCAACAATATCATTATCAGCAAAATAACCAAGCTTTTGATTAAATTTCTGCTTAAGAGAGGTATAAATAAATGCTTTAGAATCCTCATGCGGATAAAGCATTAAGGTTACATCTGAATAACCGGGAATTTCTTCCTGGAATTTCAATAAGTACTTCTGAATCTCAGCCTGCTGACGAGCCGGATCAATGGGCTCTTCGTAGCAGAGCCGCACAAACGACTTGAGATTGTCGAAGACATAATTGGGTAGAAATACCTCTGCCCGTTCCCCCAGCGACCTGTACAGGTCGATGTATTCACGTGCCTCTTTTCTTAAAAAAGCTTTAGGGAGTCCTTCGATTTGCATGGTTGAATAATCGTTTTAGTTTAAAAATAAAAATACCTCCATCAAACAGCCATTTTGCGAATTTATAGCTATTACCGCTCATAATTCTACAAAATGTCACAAATATAGGTAAAAAAGCAAGAGAATTGTAACCAACCAATAAGTTTTGCTATCTCTATGTGACAATTTAACGTTTCTTAGACTGCCTTACAACTCAAAAAGCTTGCTAATCAACAGTTATTCAGCCTATTGATTAGCAAACCTGACCACCTACTTCATATCCTTTAGATACTTGTACAATTCACTTTTGGTAGATAGAATAATTTGAGTTTCAGCGTCAAAAGTTTTCTCAAAAGTTTCCATAGCCTTCAAAAAGGCATAAAGCTCGCGCGAAGCCGCTGATCGGTTATAAACCTCAGCATAAATTGATGCCGCCTGTGCATCGGCTTTTCCCATTATTCCTTCTGCATCTTTAAACGCAGCTGATTGAATGGTTTGCAAATCCCGCTCCTTTTCACCGTTGATGACAGACGCATCTCCTTGTCCCTCAGAACGAAACTCGTCGGCAATGCGCATACGCTCACTTTTCATCCGGTTATAGACTTGTTCACGCACTTCAGGCACATAATTAATGCGCTTAATCTTAAAGTCCAATATGGCGATGCCCAAATCACTGGCTTGCTTATTGGCCGATTCCCGAATCATATGCTGAATTTTCTCACGCCCTACTTCAATAACAACTAAAGAGTCTGATATCATTTCAGCAATTACGCCAGAAGAGAGCGGTGTACGGTTACTTGTTCGAACCACCTCTTCGAGGTTGTGATTGGCCACATGGTCACGCGTTTCACCATCTAAAATATCGGCAATACGCGACATGGCACCCCGCTCATTGGTCAGGCGAATAAAAAACTTCAGGGGATCAGTAATTTGCCAGCGAGCATAGGAGTCCACAAAAATAAACTTCTTATCCTTGGTCGGTATTTGATTGGCATCGCCATCCCACTCCAAAAACCGCTTATCAAAGAAATTGGTTGTCTGAATAAAGGGCGTCTTGAAATTTAAACCAGGAGTCAATATGGCTTCACCAACGGGGCGTCCAAACTGAGTGATGACCACCTGCTCAGTTTCTTTGACGATAAAAACACTATTGAAGACAATTATTACAACTACCAACAGTGCAAAAATTAATAGGATGGGATTATTCTTCATTTTTCGATTCATTTTACTTATTAGTAGTTTTATTCTGGCTCATTTGCATCTGCAAAAGGGGCAATACATTGGTGCCTTCCTGATCGGTAATGATTTTATTACCCAGATTAGGCAACACGCGTTGCATGGTTTCCAGATAAATCCTACGCTTGGTTACCTCAGGTGCTTTGATGTACTCTAAATAAAGCATATTGAAACGCGAAGCCTCACCCAATGCATTATTCACCCGAGCAGTGGCATAACCTTCTGCCTTCTGAATGGTCTCCCGGGCTTGTCCACGTGCATGAGGAATCACTCTGTTGTACTCCGATTTAGCCTGGTTAATAAGGGTTTCCTTTTCCTGCTGTGCCTCATTAACAGCATTAAAAGCCGCCTTAACCGGATCGGGTGGATTCACATCCTGCAAAACCACCTGCTCTACACGAATACCTAAGAAATATTCATCGCAAAGCAACTGAATCTGCTCCTTAACAGCCAGAGCAACCTCTGTCCGTCCTACAGTTAGCACTTCATTGACGGTACGATCACCCACCACCTGACGCATGGCCGATTCCGAAATATCGCGCAAAGTACTTTCGGCATTCCTCACCTTAAACAAATAGTTATAGGCATTACTAATCCTATATTGAACTACCCATTCTACATCGGCCAGGTTCAAATCGCCGGTCAACATTAACGATTCTTCAGCAGTTCCACGCTTGGTGTATTCCGAACGTACATCAGATGAAATGGTGCGAAAACCAAATTCTTGCTTCTGTTGTCGCTCAACAGGCACTTTCTGCACAATCTCTATCAAAGGAATCTTAAAGTTAAGACCTGGATCTACCTCACGGGTATATTTGCCAAAGCGGGTAATTATGCCTACCTCTTCAGCACCCACCTGAAAAAAGCCAGTCCACACCACTATCAAAACAAGAATACCCAAAAGAACCTTTTTAATGTTCTTAAAGATTGTCTGCACAAATGGAGGGATTTCAATACCATCAAACTGATTTGTTGTCATATAAATCTATTAATAAATGAAAATTCTTCTATTACTATTTAAGAGTTCGTTATTGTTTTGTAAATCACTGATTTTAAACAACTTGCACTTTCTGGCTGCAAAAACATAAGTTGCTGAATATCATGTATTTAATTTTACCTATCAACCTAATGATCCCGCTTCGCGGGACTACGCTTCGCTTGTCTCCAACCTAACGATCTATTGGCTATTAAACTTGTTTTAATAATCAATTAATCAGATTGGTTTAGTGCGCTAAAACTTTTAAAAACTTGCGCACAGCATCCACCGTTTCCAACTTATAGTTGGCACTGGTATGCTTAATACCTACCTTAATGGTAATGGCTGTTTCAGGCAGTTCACGGAAAAGGAATTCATCGGTCCAGTCGTCGCCCACAGCCATTATAAAATCGGCATCCATATTCATCAAAAAACTATTGGCAGCAGCACCTTTGTTGATACCTCCGGTTTTTACTTCCACCACTTTGTTGCCTTCCATAATTTCCAGGTTGTTATTGGCCACCAGCTCGGTTAACTCATCCCGCAGCTCCTTGGCACGAAACTCGCCCAGTTCGGCTTCCGCTTTGCGGTAATGCCAGACCAGGGAATAGTTTTTCTCTTCCAGAAAGGTGCCCGGTGTACGATCCACGTAATTATCCAGTACAGGTCGAATCATGGGCATCCATGAGTTGGAGGCATTGGTCAGCATTTGCCAGTCTTCACCTTTTCGGCGCAGCCAAACACCATGCTCGCAAATGAGATTCACCTCTTGTCCTTCAAACCATTTTCCCAAGGTCTCTTTGTCCCGACCACTAATAATGGTCACTATGTTCTTATCATTACTGGTGAGACTCGCAATCAAATTCTTCAAATCAGAATCGGGCTCCACCTCCTGGGGATTGTCTTGAAAACCTTTTAGTGTCCCATCATAATCGAGGAAGATGGCTCTTTTTGAAGCCTTGTCGTACTTTTTAACGATCTCAGCACTGATTTTATCGGTGATTTTCTTCGCCAGAAAGTCTTTCTGAAGGCGGTTAACCCGTTGCAAGGCACCTACAAAATCCTTGGCCCACTTAAATACATCGTAACGCTTTAAGCGCTTTTGCATGGTAAGCATCCGTGAAGTCTGCTCCTCCTTGGTCATTTCCAAGGCCTGAAGAATAGCTCTTTCAGTTTCATCCTCATCATTGGGATTAATCACGATGGCTTCACCCATTTCTTTAACAACGCCGGCCATTTCACTTAACACCATAACCCCGGTTTGGTTGATGCGGGAGGCCACATATTCTTTGGCCACCAGATTCATGCCATCCCTCACCGGAGTAATCAATGCCACATCG
>DHVH01000213.1 GCA_002412555.1 Marinilabiliaceae bacterium UBA5213
ATTTAGTGCTTTTTCACTGGTGCCTCAATTTCGTGATCTTTTCTTTTCTGTTGAACAAGATTGTTGTGTGGATAAATAAAAGGATTTTTTGCAAAGCAGCAGGAATGCGATGGGCGTTTTTACTGTTGCTGGCTGAACTTGAGCTTTTAGTCTATAAATCAGGGCTGTTAGTCAAAAATACCTATCGTTTAACCATTTTGTCGCGTTAAGAGCATATTGGGTTAGGTGTTTATGAATCAAATAATTGAGCAGTCATGAAAAAGTTTTTTCTATTTATAGTGCTAGGTGTTTGGATGCCCCTATTGGCATCTGGACAAATGTCAAAGGAGCTGCATACCACAGCCATGGAATGTTGGGAATTGGCAGATTATGCCTGTGCGGAAATATATCTGCGGGATTTGGTTAAGTTGGAGAAGGAAACTGAGCAGTTGGCAGACTATTGTCTTAAACTGGGTTCTATTTTAAGCGAAACGGGTGATTCCAAAGAAGCCTTTAAAATGTTTAAAATGGCACTAAAAATGAATCCCCAGTCGGCCGAGACCTACGTAAAAAGAGGAGAGTTGTATAGTAGCATGGGCAATAATAAAAAGGCTTTAGCTGATTTTGACAAGGCGCTGGAGATCGATCCGGGTTATGCGCCGGCTTTAAGTCACAAGGCAGAACTGCTGGTTGAAAACACCAATTAGGAAGCGTGTTAATAGCTTAACGGATAAAAAACCTCTGGCAATTTGTTTGTTAGGAAAATTATTTTCCCTACTTTTGCAGTCCGAATCAATTTCGTGGGGTAAGAAGAGACCGGCATTTTGAGAAGTTTGGTCCACCTCCGGAAGGAAACAGTAAATTTAGAAAGTGATGTACGCAATTGTAACCATTGCTGGTCAGCAATTTAAAGTTGAAAAGGACCGTAAGGTTTTTGTACACCGTTTGGGTGCAGAGGAAGGTGCTTCCGTTGAATTTGACGAAGTCCTTTTAGTAGAAGATGAAACTGGTATCACAGTGGGTGCGCCCACCTTGGCCGGTGCCAAAGTAACTGCAAAAGTGTTAGCTCACTTGAAAGGCGAAAAAGTAATCGTTTTCAAAAAGAAAAGACGCAAAGGTTACAAAAAGAAAAATGGCCACCGTCAATATCTGAGCCAAATTCAAATCGAAGACATCCTGATTGGTTAATCAAAAAAAATTAATGTGATATGGCACATAAGAAAGGTGTAGGTAGTTCCAAAAACGGTCGCGAGTCAGAAAGCAAGCGACTGGGAGTGAAAATCTTTGGCGGTCAGTTCGCTAAAGCCGGAAATATCATTGTACGTCAGCGTGGTACGCAACACCACCCAGGTGACAATGTAGGTATTGGCAAAGATCATACTTTGTTTGCACTTACTGATGGTAACGTTGTTTTCCGCAAAAGGAAGGACAACCGTTCATTTATATCAGTAGAGCCTGTTGCTGCCGAGTAAGTAACAGCAGAAAAAAGCTTTAAAAGTCTCCTGTTTTTGTTACTTTCGTAACAAATTCAGGAGACTTTTTTGTGGGGTAGAAAATGCCCCTGATTTTGGCTAACTTTTTACAGGATTAATATTTAGCGGTATGCTCACACTCAAACAGATTCAGGAAAATAAACAGGAGGTAATAGAGCGCCTCAAGGTTAAAAATTTTGATGCCACAGCTATCGTGGATCAAATTATCCATCTCGATAATCAGCGCAAAGTAACGCAAGCAAAGTCCGACCAGCTGCTGGCTGAGACGAATGCGCTTTCAAAGTCCATTGGGCTTCTTTTAAAAGAAGGCAAGGCTGAAGAAGCCAATGTGAGCAAGGAAAAAACGGCCGCGCTAAAAGAGCAAATTAAGGAAGAGACGACTTTGCTGGAAACTACAGAGAAAGCGCTTCAAGCAGCTTTGGTTCAGTTGCCCAACTTGCCGCACACATCTGTTCAGGCAGGAAAAAGTGCCGAGGATAACATTACTGTGCGCGAAGGCGGACAAATGCCTACGCTGACCAATGCGCTGCCTCATTGGGATTTGGCCAAAAAATACGACCTGATTGATTTTGAGTTGGGCGTGAAGTTAACGGGTGCGGGATTTCCAGTTTATAAAGGCAAAGGTGCCAAGCTGCAAAGAGCCTTGATCAATTTCTTTTTGGAAGAGGCTATTGCTGCCGGCTATCAGGAGGTTATGCCACCCTTAATGGTGAATGAGGAGTCTGGCTTTGGTACCGGAAATTTGCCCGATAAGGAAGGGCAGATGTACTATGTGGAGGTCGACAAGTTATATTTAATACCTACTGCCGAGGTGCCTGTGACCAATATTTACCGCGATGTGATATTGAATGCCAGCCAATTGCCCGTCCGCAACTGTGCCTATTCGGCCTGTTTTCGGCGTGAGGCCGGGTCTTATGGCAAGGATGTGCGCGGCTTGAATCGCTTGCACCAGTTCGACAAGGTGGAAATTGTACAGGTTGCGCATCCAGATAAGTCCTATGAGACTTTGGAAGGTATGGTGGCACATGTGCAGACTTTGGTCGAGAAGTTACAATTGCCCTGGCGCATTTTGCGCTTATGTGGAGGCGATATGAGTTTTACCTCGGCCATGACCTACGATTTTGAAGTCTATTCTGCCGCTCAGGAGCGCTGGCTGGAAGTAAGTTCCGTCAGTAACTTTGAAAGCTTTCAGGCCAACCGTCTGAAACTCCGCTTTAAGGAGGATGGTGGTAAAAAGGCGCAGTTAGCTCATACGCTGAATGGCAGTGCTTTGGCTTTGCCCCGCATAGTAGCTGCCTTGCTCGAGAACAACCAGTTTGAAGGAGGTATTCGTGTGCCGGAGGTTTTGGTGCCTTTCTGTGGATTTGACATAATTTCTTAATACCGATCTGTGCTGATATTTAATACATCCTTTTACGTCAATGAGGCTTTGATTGAGGACTGGAAACGCTGGCTTAACGAGCAGTTGTTTGTGGAAGTCAACCAACAGGTAGGAGCTTTGCCTACTGAGGTTTTTGAAGTGGTGTCGGCCCGGCCTGAAGAGAACCGGATTTTCTCGGTTCAATGGCGTTGTAACGACTTGGGACAAATTCAGCAGATGGATGATTGTGTGGCTTCTGCTTTGTCATCGCTTAAAGCACTGTTTGGCGAATCGGCCACCCATTTTAGTTCAGTAATGAAAAGACTTTGATGCAAAAGGCACCTGGCGAAAAAATTATTTTGGGAATTGATCCCGGAACCACAGTGATGGGGTACGGTGTTCTTAGGGTCGAAGGCAATAAGCCCTCCATGCTGGCCATGGGTGTTTTAGAGTTGAAAAAATACGATGACCATTACCTTAAATTGAAGCGCATTTATGAGCGGGTAGTCCAGCTGATAGAAACTTACCATCCGGATGAATTGGCCATTGAAGCCCCTTTCTTTGGGAAAAACGTTCAATCGATGCTTAAATTGGGACGTGCACAGGGCGTGGCCATGGCTGCTGCCCTGTCTCGCTCCGTTCCCATTTTTGAATATGCACCCTTGCGTATCAAGCAAGCCATTACCGGAAGGGGAAGTGCCTCCAAAGAGCAAGTAGCCTTGTTTTTGAAACATTACTTGAATTTAAAAGAAGAATCCAAGTTTCTTGATGCCACAGATGGTTTAGCGGCGGCGGTTTGTCATTTTTTTCAGGCCAATGCGCCGTTATCCTCCTCCGGCAGCAATAGCTGGAAAGCCTTTATCAGTAAAAATCCCGGAAGAGTCAAAAAATAGGGCTACAGCTGCTGCCTGATTTTTTCTGCAATCGCTTCCATTTCTTCCTTTGTGAGTTTTAATTTGGGCTTTGAAAAACTGATGTCTGCTTCTGTCTGCAAGGGCACCAAATGAATATGTGCATGGGGCACTTCAAGACCCAAAACCGCCACCCCAATTCGTTGGCAGGAGATGGTTTTCTCAATGGCCAGCGCCACTTTTTTGGCAAATACGGTTAGCCCTGCCAGCAGGTCATCTTCCAGATGAAAGAGGTAGTCGGTCTCCTGTTTGGGAACCACCAGCGTATGGCCCTTAGCCAACGGGTTGATGTCCAAAAAAGCAAAGAAATTTTCGTCCTCTGCAATCTTATAACAAGGGATTTCCCCTTTGATAATTTTTGAAAAGATGGTGGCCATGATTGGTATTTTTGTAGTTTGAAAATTTGGACCAGTAGTTGTCAGAAATCCCAAATTAACCAATTTCTTTGAGAAAAGGGGGTATTTGGTCGTAAAAAAAGAGCTGCCCTTGCGAGTAGCTCTTTTGATAATTATTTAGGATCTTGCTTTCAGCAATGCCGAAGCCATTTACTGGATGCAAATGCTTACAATGAAATCTCCAGGATCTCAAATGGCAAGGTGCCCGATGGTACCTGGATGTCCACCTTGTCGCCTGCTTTTTTGCCCAAAAGGCCTTTGGCAATGGGAGTTGAAATGGAAATCTTCCCTGCTTTAAGGTCGGCTTCACTCTCCGAAACCAAGGTGTAGGTCATTACAGCATTGTTCTTTAGGTTTTTGATTTTAACCTTATTCAATATCTGAACCTTAGATGTGTCGAGTTTCGTCTCATCTATCAGCCGGCTGCCAGCAATGGTCTCCTTGAGTCTGGCAATTTTCATTTCGAGCATGCCCTGAGCCTCTTTGGCCGCGTCGTACTCTGCGTTTTCAGAGAGGTCACCCTTGTCGCGCGCCTCTGCAATCTGTTTCGAGATGTTGGGTCTTTCAACCGATTCAAGGTGAGATAACTCTTCCTTTATTCGCTTTAGACCCTCTTCTGTGATATAACTCACTTTTGACATGATGTTTTCCTCCTGATTCTATTTTAAATAAGATTAATAAAATGAAGAATCCCGAATGTTTCGGGACTCTTCGCTGCTGGTGCAGCAAAAGATTTTGTTTAATTAAATAGTAAGTTGGTGATGTTGTGGTTTAGCTTGTAAGGGCTTTAAATAGTTGGTCTTTTGATAATCTCAGAGTAGATGATGGCTCTCTTTAAATCGAAGCTCTCACCATTCCATACTGAAGAGTCGTCGTAACTATTCGCTTCTTCTGCTAAACTCTTGTGGACAGGCTTGCGGGTTATCCTTGTAATGCGTTCAGGCCGTCTTAAACTGTCACTTTTTTTGATGCTTTGGTAGTCGGGTTTTTTGTATTGCAGTTTTTGGTGTTGCAATCTTTCCGCTTGCATCGGTTGAACTTCCACTTCGTTTTGGTATTCCCGAGGTGGTTTTTTCATGGCTTCATCATCCAGCCAGTCACTGAAGGGCGGGAAGGCCTCGTGGGGGTACTCTTCGGTTTCATGCTCAGGCACAACTTCCCCGTTACGCGCGGCGCTCCTTGATTTTTTAATAACGCTAAAAATCAAGGCGCCGATCATTACCAGAATGTATAAAACGTCGCCTAATGAATCCATGTCTGTAAATAAATAATAGCTAAATTAGCCCGAACAAAACTAATAAGCAAATAAAGAGGCGCCAATTTTCGCTGGCACCCCTTATAGGCTTGATTGATTGATAAGTACGTTATTGGTCTAATTGTTGCTTATAATGCCAAAAAATGAAAAATCTATATATATACTTAGTGCTTACGTTGATTTTTGCTTTTGGTTGCAAAAAAGATGAACATCCTGTTCCCAATTATCGCTTTACGGCTTATATTGACTTGATGCTACCTGATTACAATAGGCAAGTTTTTACGGTGAGGTATGATCGCTATGGCAACCGGGTGGGGGTAGCTGGCGTAATTGTTTACCGAATGGCTGGTGATGAGTACTACGTGTTTGAACGCTATTGCCCACATGATCAAAAACTCACTTGTGCTGTTGAAATTGCGCCAGGTAAT
Source organism: Marinilabiliaceae bacterium UBA5213 (assembly GCA_002412555.1). Classification (GTDB taxonomy): domain Bacteria; phylum Bacteroidota; class Bacteroidia; order Bacteroidales; family Marinilabiliaceae; genus Geofilum. The sequence continues at coordinate 5,822 of DHVH01000213.1, forward strand.
ACAACTGCTGTTTGCCCTTGTTGTGAATCGGAATTTTTGATAGCTGTGCCGGACGGGGATGTGATTGACGGACCATCGGTCTATTCGTTGAAAAGTTACCGTACCCGCATGGATGGGAATTTCTTGGTCATTTACAATTAAGAAACAACAAAGACTGCCATCGGCAGTCTTTGCATAAATAAATCTCAGCAAGCGTTTAAGTACTTATTGCTTGCATCCAGACCTTAATACCTGTAATGATCCGGCTTATACGGTCCTGTTTTAGCGATGCCGCAATAGCTGGCCTGGGCATCTGTCAGGGTAGTCAATTTAACGCCCAATTTGGACAGGTGCAAGCGTGCCACTTCCTCATCCAGAGATTTGGGTAAGGTATAAACCCCCAGTTCATATTTGTTTTTCCAAAGCTCAAGCTGAGCCAGTGTTTGGTTGGTGAAGGAATTGCTCATCACAAAACTGGGGTGACCGGTGGCATTGCCCAGATTGACCAGACGTCCGCGCGACAACAGAATGATGCAGTGCCCGTCGGGAAAATTGAATTGATCGACCTGAGGCTTGATGTTTATTTCCTGTATGCCTGGCAGTTTCTCCAGTTTTTCTACCTGTATTTCATTGTCGAAGTGGCCAATGTTGCAGACGATGGCTGTATCTTTCATTTTCTGCATGTGCTCAACCGTTATCACGTCGCGGTTACCAGTGGCTGTTACATAGATATCGGCTTCGGCCAGTGCGTCTTCAACGGTGGTTACTTCATAGCCTTCCATGGCTGCCTGAAGCGCACAGATAGGGTCTATTTCGGTAACGAGCACCCTTGCGCCAAAGCCACGCATACTCTGTGCGCAACCTTTACCTACGTCACCATATCCACACACGACTACGGTTTTTCCGGCTATCATAACGTCGGTACCGCGTTTAATGCCGTCGGCCAGACTTTCACGGCAGCCATAGAGGTTGTCGAACTTGCTTTTGGTCACTGAGTCGTTGACATTGATGGCGGGGAATAGTAGTTCGCCCTTTTCCATCATTTGGTACAAGCGGTGCACTCCGGTGGTGGTCTCTTCACTAACCCCTTTAATGCCGGCAGCGACTTTTTGCCATCTGTTTTTGTTTTGCTGGTAAAGCTCGCCCATGATAGCCATTAGCTCCCGAAAGTCTTCACCTTCCGCACTGTAGTCTGTTTTCAGAACGGATGCATCTTTTTCAATTTGTACGCCCTTATGAATCATCATGGTGGCATCACCACCATCATCTACAATCAAATCTGGCCCTTGTCCCTCACCAAAATCCAGCGCACGCTCGGTACACCACCAATATTCCTTGAGTGTTTCACCTTTCCATGCGAAAACAGGAACGCCTCCCTGGGCAATGGCAGCGGCAGCATGGTCCTGGGTAGAATAGATATTGCAACTGGCCCATCTGACCGTAGCGCCTAATTCAACCAGTGTTTCAATCAATACAGCTGTCTGGACCGTCATGTGAAGCGACCCCATTATTTTGGCACCTTTGAGTGGTTTTTCCTGCCCATGTTTTTCACGCAGCGCCATTAATCCGGGCATCTCTTTTTCTGCCAGAAGTATTTCTTTCCGGCCGTAGTCAGCCAGTGAGAGGTCGGCTACTTTATAATCTTGTTTTACTGTGCTCATGTTTTTATTATTTTGATGGATTAGTATATGCCTATTTCATATTGAGCGGGCTATCGAGTCACTTGCGGACTAGCAGGGCGCGTATTTCTATTTCATCTTTTTTTAATTGTTCTTTCAGTGCTTCTATGTTGGGGAACTTCAACTCTTCGCGGGTTTTGACAATGAAGGCGATCGAGATCTCTTCAGAATAAATCTCCTGATTGAAATCCAAAATATGCACTTCAATGGAGCGGTTGTCCATTTGCTGGTTCACCGTAGGTCGTATGCCAATATTCACCATGCCGCCATACTCCTTACCCATTACTTTCACCCTGCAGGCATAAACCCCGTCGGGCGGTACCAGTTTGGCTTTTTCGCTGAGTTGTAAATTGGCCGTAGGATAGGAGAGTTTTCGACCCATTTTCATGCCTCCTGTTACCTGTCCGGTAATGGTATAAGTATACCCTAACAATAAATTGGCTTCAGGAATCTTTCCTTCTAACAAGAAATTCCTGATTTTTGTTGAGCTGGGATACAGTCCGTTGACATCGATGTGGCGAAACTGACTCAATTCAAAGCCCAGTCGCCCCGACAGGTGAATCAAATTTTCCAAGTCGGTACCTCCTTTACCAAAACGGTGATTGAAGCCGATAACCAGGTGATGGGTGTTCAGTTGTTGAACCAGAATCTGTTCAACAAAGGCGTCTGCCGTTAAACTGGCCAACTCCCTATTAAAGGGGACAATGATCAGATGGTCAATGCCGGTCTCACTAATGATCTTTGTT
>DHVH01000202.1 GCA_002412555.1 Marinilabiliaceae bacterium UBA5213
GCATGCGCAGGTTGTGCACCATGTTGCCACTACCTATAATCAGAATGCCTTTTTCGCGCAAAGCGCGCAATTCACCGGCCAACTGATAATGATACTCCGGCGTTTGCAGGTAATCCAGACTCAATTGCACCACAGGAATATCAGCGCCTGGATAGAGGTGCATGATGACACTCCAGGCCCCATGATCCAATCCCCATGCATCATCGAGTCCCAGCTCGGCTGAATGCACCACTTCCTTTGTAAGGTGTGCCAGTTCCGGTGAACCGGGAGCAGGATAATCCACTTCAAAAAGCGCTTTCGGAAAGCCCCCAAAATCATGAATGGTCCTGGGTTGCTCCATGGCAGTGACAAAAGTGCCACGCGTCTCCCAGTGCGCCGAAATGCACAGGATGGCTTTCGGGGTGGGAAGGCCTTCCGCCACCCCCCGAAAGCCCTGCACAAACTCATTCTCTTCGATGGCATTCATGGGACTTCCATGACCCAGAAAGAGCACCGGCATTTTCGGAGTGGATGGAAAACTCGCCGCTATTTTATTTAAAGTTGTCAGACTCATAATCGATTTTTTAGTGTAGACCTGGTAGCCTGTCGGCTACCAGGTCATGGGCACTTCCATCAACAACACCTCGGCGTCGTCTGAAAGCGCTTCCAGTTTAAAACCTTCTGTCTCCCAAATACCAAAGCCGTCGCGCTCATTCAGCTCAGTGCCGTCTATACTAATATCGCCCTTAAGGACAAAGACATACACACCATTACCACTTGTCTTTAAGTGGTAATCCGCACCAACCCCTTTGTCAAAATTTCCCAGATGAAACCATGCATCCTGATGCACCCAAACACCTTCATCATTGGCATTTGGAGAAACTATCTGTTGTAACTTATTGTGCCGGTCCTCCAAATTCAACGCGATCTGATCGTAGCGTGGCGGATGACCCTTTTTATCGGGAAACACCCATATTTGCAGGAATTTCACAGCCTTATCCTTATTTTTATTGTACTCGCTGTGCGTAATTCCGGTACCGGCACTCATCACCTGAATGTCGCCCTTCTTAATAACCGAGACATTGCCCATACTGTCACTGTGCTCCAAATCGCCTTCCAAAGGAATCGAGATGATTTCCATATCGCTGTGGGGATGGGTTCCAAAACCCATCCCTTCTGCAACATAATCGTCGTTCAACACCCTTAGTGCACCAAAATGCATCCTTTCGGGATGATGATAATCGGCGAAACTAAAAGTATGTCTGCTGTGCAGCCAGCCGTAGTTGGCGTCACCACGACTGTCTGCCTTATGCAATACTGTTTTTGTCATAATTTAATCCTTTCATTTAGAAAACACTTGAACTCTTTTCTTAAGCTCAAGCAACTACACTGCATTAAAAGCCTGAATTAATACGACTATAAATCATTTCCAGCGTCGAAGAATAATTAGGCTTGTTTCACAAACTGCACCTCACCGGCTAGTCTGACCTCATCACTCACCAAAACACCACCGGTTTCCAGCGCCGCATTCCAGTTCAGTCCCCAGTCCTTACGGTTAATTTTTCCGCTGAATGAAAACCCGGCCTTTTCATTGCCCCAGGGATCTTTATTGGTACCACCAAATTCCACTGCCAATTTCACTTCTTTACCCACGCCTTTGATGGTCAGCTTTCCAGTCAATTCAAACTCATCGTCGCTCACCTTCTCAAAACGGGAGCTCTCGAAAGTCATCACCGGATGGTTCTCCGCGTCAAAAAAGTCGCCACTCTTCAAGTGGGTGTCGCGGTCGTCATTATTGGTATATACCGAAGCAGTGTCAACGCTCACGCTCACCTTACCTTTGGCAAAATCTACCTGATCAATAGCGGCTGAGAAGCTTTTGAATTCTCCCTTAACATGGCTGATCATTAAATGCTTTACTTTGAAAGTCAATTCACTGTGTGTGGGATCTAATACCCATTTTGCATTTTCCATTGTCTTCAATTTTTAGGTGTTTAATTGCTTTAATTATTTACATTACAAAAGTACAAGCTAAACACAGCTCAATGGTTACAGTATTCGGAAAGAAGGTGGTACTATTCAGAAATAAGCCTTTCATGTATTGATTTACTTCGGTAAACAATGGTAAAAAACTAAAAAGGCTGATTTTAAATAATTATTAATGTGAATTAAAGACAGGTTTAATTGTCCCAAAAAAATCTTAATTTTATCTCAATGCACCAATGGAGGCCATTCTCAATTGTGTATATTGCAATACCTCTGCCTAAATCAACAAAAATGATCCTATTAAATATACTTGACACCACTCTTCCTCTTACCAATCCGGTACTGAAGTTCCTGTTGATATTGGTAATCATTTTATTTGCACCCATCATTCTTAACAAGGTAAAAATCCCTCACCTTCTGGGACTGATAATTGCCGGGGCCGTTGTGGGGCCACACGGCATAAATCTCATGGAAAGGGACAGCAGTATTATTCTTTCTGGTACGGCGGGGCTTTTATACATAATGTTCCTGGCCGGGTTAGAAATAGATTTGGCCGACTTTAAAAAAAACAGTAAAAAAAGCATTGTATTTGGGATGTACACCTTCATCATCCCCATGGCTTTAGGCACCCTGGCAGGCATCTACCTATTAGGATTCTCCATTCCTACCTCGGTATTGTTAGCAAGTATGTTTGCCTCCCATACCCTAATAGCCTACCCCTTAATTAGCAAATTGGGGGTGGCAAAAAACAGGGCCGTAAACATTACCGTAGGTGGCACCATGATTACCGACACCCTGGCCCTTTTGGTATTAGCGGTGATTGTTGGCATGACCACAGGAGAGGTGAATTCCGAATTTTGGATAAGGCTTTCCGTGTCCATTCTCATATTTGGCTTGATAGTTATGCTGCTTTTTCCATTGATTGGACGATGGTTTTTTAAGCGCTTTGACGACAATGTTTCTCAATACATTTTTGTTTTGGTTATGGTTTTTCTTGGTGCAGTTCTGGCAGAAATTGCAGGAATTGAAGCCATTATCGGCGCATTTTTAGCGGGATTGGCGCTCAACCGCCTAATCCCTCAAACTTCCCCATTGATGAATCGCATCGAATTTGTGGGCAATGCCATATTTATTCCCTTTTTTCTGATTGGTGTGGGCATGCTGATTGATTACCGGGCCTTTTTCAAAGACACCCAGACAATATGGGTTGGAACGGTCATGATAGCAGTGGCCACCATCTCCAAATTTGCTGCTGCATGGATAACTCAAAAAACTTATAAATTTTCCGTAGATGAGCGCAGACTGATTTTTGGTTTAAGCAATGCTCAAGCAGCTGCTACCCTTGCTGCTATTTTGGTTGGTTACAACATCATAATTGGGCAAACCGAAACCGGCGAACCTATAAGACTGCTCAACGAAAGCATCCTGAACGGAACCATCTTAATGATACTTTTCACTTGCACCATGGCCTCATTTGTAGCACAAAAAGGAGCTAAAAACATAGCCCTTTTAGAAAACACAGACACTTCAACTGAGAATGAAGAGAGTAAGGAAAGGATATTAATCCCCATCAGCAACATTGAAACTACAGATGAACTTATTAATCTGGGGGTGACCATTAAATCCAAGAAAAACAAAGACGGCTTGTATGCATTGAGTATTATTGACAATTCATCCACGTCTGGTACTGCTGATAAGCAAGCTAAAAAGTTACTTAACAAGGCAGCTGTAGCAGCTTCGGCCACAGACAACATATTGAACGAATTAATCCGCTATGATATCAATGTCATTAATGGCATTACAAGCGTAGCCAAAGAGCATAAAATAACAGATCTGATTTTAGGGCTTCATGTAAAAAAAGGACTGTCTGATTCTTTTCTGGGAAATCTCATAGAAGGAATCTTGACCAAATGCAACACAACTACACTTATTTATAGACATGTTCAGCCTTTCGGGACAATTAAAAGACATATAATAATAGTACCGGAAAACGCTGAAAAAGAGATTGGCTTTCCATTTTGGTTAGTCAAGGTATGGAACATTGCGAGAAACTCAGGTGCAAAACATATATTCTACGCGGCAAAGGAAACACTACGCTTTATAGAGGAGATTCAAGCCAAGCATCCCATAGAATGCGACTTCTTGGAATTTAACGACTGGGACAACTTTTTAATCATTTCCAGAGATATACACCCGGATGACAATCTGATAATTGTACTAAGTAGGAAGGACAAGCCTTCGTATCACAGCCACATGACAAAGATACCGTCCTACCTGAACAAGTATTTCAAATCAACCAGTTATATTCTGGTTTACCCCATTCAAGCAGGAGTAACTGGTTCCTCAAAAATGGACCTGACCAACGCAACGATCACAGAACCGCTGGAAAAACTTGACGAAATAGGAAAAACACTGGCAAAAATGTTCCGACGAAAATAAAGTTCACTCATTCTAAACCAACTCACCTAATTGAACCAAATAATTTCAGGAAGCAGGGTTCAGCAAACGCTCCATCTCTTCACGGAACTCGGACGGAGTCTGCCCCGCCTTCTTTTTAAAAACTTTTGAGAAGTAGGATTTTTCGTTGTACCCGAGTTCAAAACCGATTTCTGACACCGACTTGGCAGTGGTGGCCAGCAAGTGCTTGGCTTCGGTCAATTTTCGGGTCTCGATGAGTTCCGAGACACTCTGGTTCATGATTTTCTGACAAATCAGGTTGAGGTTGCGCGACGACATAAACAGCTTCTCGGCATAGAACTCCACACTTAAGGGGCGTCGGAAATTGTCCTCCAAAATCTTCAAAAAAGACAAGAAAGTCTCATTTTGAAGGTCAGCACCCTCCATATCTGCATCGGGCACTTTTTTCTTTTCCGACTCGACCATAATAAAAAGGGCACTCAAGAGGTGGCGCACCACCGATAAATCGGGGGCTGGGCTCTGCATTTCAACTTCCATAAGTTCACATACCTGGCCCAAACGATTAAAGCAGGTCCCCGTTTGAAGTGAGACATTGGCCTTATTGTGAAAACTCTGGTATAGCTGGAAGACCGTCTCTGCAATAAAATCACTTTTGAAACGAAGCACCCACATATCAAACTCACCACCAGATAAGCGGGTAATTATGCGGTGCGACTGTCCCCGTGCCACAAAGGCCACCAACGGAGCATTCACCGTAACCATCTCACAGTTGATGTAATGCTCCAACTGGCCCCTGATGCCCACAATCAGCTCCTCAAAATCGTGCACATGCACCTCATTGGGATGGGCAGCAATTTCGAGCGCGCGCGCTTTATCCAGCCGGACTATCGAAAACAGTTGATCCATTTACCAAATATAAGTACTTTTCAAATAGAAACGCCGTAGCTTTGTACAAATACACCAATGAACAAAGAGCACTAAACCTGCGTTATTTTGTTTTAACCGGCAACAATTTGCACAAAACCCGCTTATGAAGGCATTATTTACCCTTACATGTCTGTGGATCTCCTGTACCCACCTACTATTGGCCACTTCTGCGGCCGACAGCCTTTTAACCGCCTATGAAATAAGCAAGGATAGTACCGAAAAAACAGAACTGGCCATTCTTCTATCGCGCGAATACAACCGTATGCAGGATAAGCACCAACAAGCCCTTGCCTACGCCCACCAGGCAGTGAAATTGGCAGAGCTACTAAACCAACCATTATTACTGGCGCAGGGTCTGGATAATCTTGGATTGCTTTACCGTTACAACCAACAGTATGCCCAGGCCATTCCTCTGCACCGCAGGGCTTACAATCTGATTGCCGAACTACCTGATGCGGCCAACGACAAAATGCGCTTTGCCAACAATGTTGGCGTAGCCGCGCGCTACGACCAGGACCATGTCCTTGCCGTAGAATACTATCTGAAAGCTTTGGGCATTGCCCAAAGCGAAAAGGACCTGCGCAACATTGCCATTTCCAGCAACGGTCTGGGCAACAGTCTCAGCTACCTCGACCCCGGTAGTCAGGAAGCCATGACCCATTTTCGCCGAGCCCTGCAAGCCGAACGTGACAGAGGCAATCAACGTGGAACCGCCATGAACCTGCTGTCCATTGCCAGCTATCACACACGTCTGGGCAATTACACCCAGGCCCATACCCTACTCAACGAGCTGCTCAGTATCAACCAACAAATCAAGGATAACCATGGCATTGCCATTACCTTTGAATATTTCGGTCACAATTATCTCGAAGAAGGCTTACAACCCGACCAGGCCGTGAGCTACTACCAGCAATCTTTGGAACTATTTAAGGAGCTCAATAACCGTCAAAAGATGGCCGATTTGGAGCTGAATTTGGGACAGACAGCAGAATTAAGACAGCAACACCCGGTGGCCCGGAAGCATTACCAGCAGGCTTTGTCCATTGCTAAGGAAGGAGACCACAAAGCCCTCATCGCCGCAGCCGCGGAGCGCCTTTCCAGCCTCCATGAAAGCGCAGGCGATTATCGCCTGGCCCTTCACTACCACAAAAAAGCCGAAGCCTTCAACGACAGTCTCGATTTAATGCACCAACAGTCTGTGATACAAGGCCTTCAAATGCAATACGATTTTGGGCAGAAAGAAAATGAAATCCAACTCTTACGCGCCAATCAGGAAACCAGGGAAGCTGAGCTGTTTGCCCAGAAGGAGCGCTTCAAAAGAGAACGTATTTTATACAGTGCCATTATCCTGGCTTTGTTAAGCATCACCTCCCTGATCATATTGAGTCTGCGCAACCTCAACCTCAAAAAAACCATGCGGCTCAAGGAGGAAGAACAAAAGCGTGAACGCCTCGAACAGGAATA
>DHVH01000292.1 GCA_002412555.1 Marinilabiliaceae bacterium UBA5213
CACGAGGGGTAGTCAGCGAGCCAGCTTGTCGGTCCGACAACTCTACGGACTACTTGAGAAGTTTGACTACCGGTATAATTTGGTAGTAGCCATCTTGTTAAATCTTGTTGGTCTGTTTGATTTGCAGATGGTTCGCTTATTGGGAAAATGGAAGACCAAACACCGCCTGGAGGTCATTTCCTGGTTGGAAACCTTGAGTGATTTGGATGCGATTAATGGTTTGGCGCGCTTTGCCATGAATAACCGTGAGCAGCTTAGTTACCCTGAATTGTCCAATGAAACTTTTGAGTATTCTGCTGTAGAAATGGGTCATCCGCTGATATCAGCGGACACCAGAATTAATAACGATGTGCATTTTTGCGGACAGCCGAAGATCATTGTTGTCACTGGAGCCAACATGGCCGGCAAAAGTACATTCTTACGAACACTGGCAGTTAATCTGATTTTGGCCATGAATGGCGCACCTGTGGTGGCGCAATCCTTCAGGTTTACTCCTTGTGCCATCATGTCAAGTATAAATATCAGAGACTCTTTGTCGCATAAGGCTTCCTATTTCTATTCTGAGCTATTGCGCATCCGCGAAATCATCGATTACGTCAAAATACATCCACAAACACTGGTCATTCTGGATGAGATATTACGCGGCACCAACACCAAAGATAAACAGGCCGGTTCCCTGGGGTTGCTCGACAAGCTGGTAGCCATGAATGCCCTTGTGGTGATTGCCACGCACGATTTGACCATCGGAGAAATGGACAAGAAATACCCTGAAATAGTCAGCAACCATTGTTTTGAGGTTGAACTTGAAGGTGACCAACTGGTGTTTGATTACAAACTTAAGAGCGGGGTGAGTCAAAAACTTAATGCTTCCTTTTTAATGCGACAAATGGGGGTGATTGAATAGGCTTCCATTGGTAAGTGGGTTAGTGTTTTTGGCAGAGTGGGGTTTTGCTTATATTTGCGAAGGGGAATTGGATTTCCAAGTTAAAAGAAGTCGTTATGAAATTATTTTTATCGGTTGTTTTTTATTTGTTTGGCTCAAGTTTTCTCTACGGAAACAATGCTCATGTTCAACAAATTAAAGAACTCGATCAGGTACTTGCGCGGAAGACTTTTTTTATGTCTCAGAAAAGTCAGCGACTGGATAGTTTGAAAGTATTGCGGAAGGATACTTTATTGCCTCAAAATCTGTTTGATATCAACAGGTTAATCTATCAGGAGTATAAAACCTACCAGTATGATTCTGCCTACAGTTATGTGTCTGAAAATTTGATTTTAGCAAGACAAATGGGCAGAAGCGATCTTGAGGATCGAAGCAAACTGGATTTGGCATTTATTTATACCTCATCTGGTCTTTATAAAGAAAGCATTGATGTGCTACGGACCATCAATAGAAATAAACTGTCTGCGCAGGATATAAGTGATTATCATGAGTATTTTTCCAGGGTTTACCTTGACTTGTCTCGCTTTGTGGGTGCAGATATTTTTACCGAAGATTACTGGCAGCTGGGTGGCGCACATTTGGATTCCCTATTGAGGGTCTCTGAGGGGCATCATCCTGCTGAGCTTTTTTTTAAGGGCCAGCGCAAGATGTTTGATGAAGATCTGGATTCAGCAAGGGATTTGTATCATGCGTTTTTAGAAAGTCAGGAGATTTATAGTCAGTATTTCTCCATGACAGCTGCAACGCTATCCTATGTATATGGTGTGATGGGTGATCGCGATATGCAGAGAAAGTATCTGGCACATTCGGTCATTTCCGATACAGAATGTGCCATTACTGAAAATGAGTCTTTGCACTCCCTGGCCCTGATGCTTTTTGACGAGGGGCGAACCAGAAAGGCCTATGAGTATATTCAGATATCATTAGCAGATGCTAACTTTTATAATGCCCGCTTACGAAGGGTCGAAATAGCCAAATCGCAACCCGTTATTGAGAGTGCCTTTCTTTCTGAGTTAGCCCGACAGAGGCTTCGTTTATACATCTCTTTGGCTTTTATAAGTCTTTTGTTTTTAGTCCTTGTGGTGGTAGCTTATTATCTGCACCATCAGATGAAGGAATTGCGAAAATCCCGACTGATCATTGAGGACACCAATCAGCAATTGGAGGTATTGAATTTAGACTTACTGGAATCCAATAAGATCAAGGAGGATTACATTGGGCACTTTTTGGATCTGTGTTCACAATACATCGACAAACTGGAGCATTTTAATCAGTTGGTTAATAGAAAGATAAAAGTGGGTCAGGTGGATGCCCTGTTTGCGATGACGGAATCCACTAATTTGGTGGATATGGAGTTGGCAGAGTTGCTGGAGAATTTTGACCGGATTTTCCTTAAGTTGTATCCCGATTTTGTGACCTGCTTTAATGATTTATTTGATAAGGCAGATCGCATTATTCTGAAACGCGATGAGTTGCTTAATACCGAACTGAGAATTTTTGCCCTGGTGCGTTTAGGAGTTAACGACAGCGCAAGAATTGCACGTTTCTTAAGGTATGCGCCTAATACAGTTTATACTTACCGGACAAAAGTTAAAAATAAGTCCAGGGTCAATAGGGATTCATTTGAGAATGAGGTGATGAAAATAGGGTCGTTTAAATTATAAGTCTGTCGTATGTTGTTGCCCTCAAGGGGGGCAGTCTCTTGTTTTTTACTCGGGAAGGTTCTATTGTAATGTGTCCTTATGATTTCGCTTCACTCAATTGAATTACAGCCCCAAAATGCAGCGTAGAAAAAAGGCAGGTAGTCGAAATTCTCGCATTTTTGTCAAAATCACCTTCCTAATGCTTTTATAGCGTCTATATTTTCTTTCCATCATACTTTTTGTAATTGCTTGTATATCATCAATATAATATTTGATCGTAGTAGAAAACATCCATATTGATATCAATATATAAAAAGTATTAAAAAGTGTTTGATGTAGTTTTGGGTTCGAATCAGTCAATAATCTAAAACTATTAAAAATGAAAGAACCCTTTATTTATTCAAAAATTGGTTTCAAAAGAAAATGGCTATTTTTTCTAATGGCCCTCTTTCTGGTGAACAATGTCACTTACTTAAAAGCTCAGGAAACCATTCAGGTTTCAGGGGTTGTTACTGATGAGTTTGGAGAGTTTATACCAGGCGTCAACGTATTACTAAAGGGCACAGTGACAGGAGCGGTTACAGATATTGAAGGACGATACAATTTGTCGGGTGTTAGCCCCGATGGCTTGTTGGTCTTTTCTTTTATCGGGTTTGAGAATGTAGAAGTAGCCGTGAGTGGACGAAGCTCTATTCATGTGGTTATGAGAGAGTCGGGCATGTCGCTGAACGAAGTGGTTGTTATTGGTTATGGATCGATGAACAAGCGAGAACTGTCCAGCTCGATTGTAAATGTCAATCGCGAAGACTTTTTGCAGGGTGCCGTGAGCAACCCCATGGAACTAGTTTCTGGCAAGGTGGCAGGTATGAATGTGGTTACCGTGGCAGCTGCCACGGTAACCACATT
>DHVH01000239.1 GCA_002412555.1 Marinilabiliaceae bacterium UBA5213
CCATTGATCAGCTCATACTGGAAATGGATGCCCCTCAGCATAAGGCCATGAAAGATTGGCTCATTGACTTTGCGCGAGAGCGCATGGAGCAGGATAACAAATGGAATATTTCTCAGGAAATTCAACACATTAGTCGCGAAATTTTCAAAGAAAAGTACCAGGCCAATGCCGCTTTGCTGAGTCAACAAATAAAAGACAAAAATTATCTGAATACCTATAAATCAGCCTTGAAGGAAATTGTTGGCAATGTTGACCAAGGCCTCAAGACCATTGGAGATAAGGGCTTGGCCCTTATGAAGAAGTTTAATCTTGATGTGAATGAAGATTTTCAGGGCAAAAGCAGAACCAAAGTGAAGGTATTTGAACGCATGTCTCAACTCAACGACCATCTTAATCTTTCCAAATTTGCCGATTTGCTGGAAGGTGTCGACAAATGGACACGTAAGGATAATCCCCTGGAAAAAAACAGTGCCATTGAAGCGGCCTATCAGGAAGGTTTACGTGCCATGTTACTTCATGCAGCAGACATGATCGGCGAAAAGAGCAAAGACTATTACACAGCCAAACTAATTTTAAAGGAACTGAATGCACTGGGATTGATCCACGACGTGTATGAAAAAATGATGCAATTGTGTCGGGATCAAAACATTTTCATGATCTCAGGTACCAACTACTTGTTGACCCGCATCATTGATAACAACGAAACACCCTTTATATACGAAAAGACAGGCACGCGCTACGCCCATTACATGATGGATGAGTTTCAGGACACTTCCAGCCTGCAATACCTCAACTTTGTCCCCTTGGTTAATGACTCACTGGCCTCCGGTAATTATGCCCTGATGGTAGGAGATGTTAAGCAAGCCATCTACCGCTGGCGTAATTCAGACTGGAACCTTTTGGCCGGGGCAGTAGAAAAGGATTATAGTCGGTTTGGTGTTCATTTGAACACCCTGGATACCAATTGGCGAAGCAGTGCCGATGTCATTCGCTTTAACAATGACTTTTTTAGTCTGGCTGCCAATTCTTTACAACAACAATTCAACAGTCTGGTGCCAGAGGAGACCAATTTGAGCGAGTCATTATTAGCCATGCAGTCCAAAATAAGCTCAGCTTATTTTGATGTTGAACAAAAGGCATCTCCTAAAGCAGGTCAGCTGGGTGGACAAATCTATATACAATTAATTGAGGCAGTCAACAAGGAAGCCTATTTTGATGCGGCCATCCCCCAAACCGTGCAACGCATTGCGGCCTTAATTCAGAGTGGTTATGACCTATCAGACATCTGCGTTTTGGTCCGCAACAACAAAGAGGGGGTTGAAATCACCAATGCTTTATTGTCGGGCTTGTACCATCCCTCTGGCACGCATCTCCCGGTCATCAGCAATGAATCCCTGATTCTCTCAAAATCAGAAGCCATTAAACTCATTATTGAACAGTTACGCTATGTACAAAATCCTGAAAATGACTTGTCGGGCGCTTTTATTCGCTTACACCTTTTCAAACAACCCCAGGGTGACAACCCCATTAATAGCATTGATCTGACCATCCCGTTTCACGGACTCAAAGAAAAAATTAGTTGGGAAGCCTACCACCAAACGCTCATGAACTATCGGGAAAAACCCGTCTATGATCTGGTAGAGTCCTTAATCGCCTTATTGCCGGAAGCACTAAAGGCCTTACATTCTGTGTATATCCAGTCGTTTATGAGCCTTTGCCTGAACTATATCAATCAGGAGACGGCCGATTTAAATCAATTTTTGGACTATTGGGATAGAAAAGGATTTGCCTCTTCCCTATCCATACCCGATAACCAGGAAGCCATTCGGGTAATGACCATTCACAAATCCAAGGGGCTGGAATTCAAAGCTGTAGTTGTGCCCTTTGCCAACTGGGAGATGAATAACCTGAGTCATCGGGATTTGTTGTGGCTAAGTCCCCAAACAGCCCCCTTTAATGCCGTAGCCCTTGTTCCCGTATCCGGCGCTGCCAGTCTGGCCCAATCGCACTTTGCAGAAGCGTATTTAGACGAGACCCTGCAACAATACGTTGACAATTTAAATGTCACCTATGTGGCCTTTACCCGCGCCCGGGAGAGTCTTAATATAATTGGGCAGATAAAAAAGCGAGAGAAGCCTGACAGCTTTAAACAAATAGGCGATTTGCTTTATTTGTTTGCCGCTAATGGGTCAGAAAATGTTTGGGACGAGGAAAACATGGTTTATGAAGTAGATCGCCGATTGGCAACGGTCCGGACAGCAGAAAAAAAGGAGGTAAAGCACCGCCCTGAAATAAATATAGAAGGCAAACCTTTTGAGCATGTGCCTTTGGGCAATCTAAGGGCCCGCATACATATGGAAAGTGAAAACTTTTTTAACACCGAAGGCGGCCACCAGGTTAACCATGGAAAAATAATGCACCAGCTTTTTGAGTACATTGTTACCGCTGCGGATGTGGAAAAAGCCTTGACTATTTTGCGGTTTGAGGGTAAAATAGAGGGAGATGAAATAGCGGCTTATCAAAACACCGTGCAGACCTGGTTGAAAAACCCTGCAGTACTGAGTTGGTTCGACGGCAGTTACACTGTTAAGACCGAAGCAGACATTTTATCGGCCAAAGTGAAGCGTCCCGACAGGGTAATGATTAAAGCCGACGAAGTGGTTGTGGTCGATTATAAATTTGGCCAGCAAAAGCACCCCTCGCACCATGCCCAGGTTAGAAATTATATGCAGCTATTGAAAAATATGAAATACCAAAAAGTATCGGGCTATCTATGGTATGCCGAAAAAAATGAAGTTGTGAAAGTTGACGAACAAGGAACCCTCTTTTAATCAACTCCAGATCCCATTAATTGCCCTTCTTTGGCTTTCTTTTCTTTTTCTCAACCGAATAGCCAAACTTGCCAATCTTTTTACCCAGCTCGTAGTATTTGCCATGAGAATAGGCAATTAGGTTAGCTTTTTCAAGTGAGAAGGCTCCCGTTTTCGAATCCAAATACTCATCTTCGGCTCTAACATTGACCACTTCGGCCAAAAACATGTGGTGGGTTCCCAGGGGAATTATTTCGGTAACTTTGCATTCAATATTAACAGGTGCTTCTTCAATGGTTGGAGCATCTACTACCGACGCTTTACCGGGCGTCAGCTTCATGGCTTCAAATTTATTGTGTTGTTGGCCCGATCTAACCCCACACCAATCAGTCGCAAAGGCCAGGTCAGCGGTGGTCAGGTTAATCACAAACTCACGATTTTTCTTGAGTATTTCGTAGGAGTGGCGACCCGGACGGACAGAAATATAGCACATAGGGGGATCAGAGCATATAGTGCCCGTCCAGGCAATGGTGATAATATTATACTCTTCGGGCGATGCGCCCAATGATACCATCACAGCGGGTAAAGGATAAAGCATGTTCCCGGGTTTCCAATCCACCTTTGCCATAAAATATTATTTACAAGAATTCATCCAATTTGAAAAAGTCATCCTAACCAATCGAAGCTTCTTATTCCGTATAAAAGAATCTTCCGATATCGGCTATTGATTCGCTCGATGATCCTAACATTACATCATCTGCAACTCGTCTCGGGTTGTATTTTTTTCACAATAATGGCATTTAAGCGCCAAGTCGATTTTATCTTCAACCTTAAAACGGGTGATAATGCTTTCATTGTTGGTGACACATTTGGGATTGAAGCATTTGACAATACCAATCACTTCATCCGGAATAGTTACATCGCGCTTCTCAACCACTTCATAATCCCTGATAATATTCAGTTTGGCATGTGGTGCCACCAACGAAATTTTATTGATTTCGTCGCGCTCAAAAAACTTATCGGCAACTTTAATAATGGCTTTTTTGTCGAATTTGTGACTGTCGAGATTAGTTCCAAAGGTAATCAGATTCGAAATATGATCGAGACCAAGAATACTAATAACGTCAAACAAGGATGCTGCCGGGATGTGGTCGATAACTGTGCCATTTTCAATGGCACTCACCTGAAGTTGCTTCTGTTTAGACATATTTGGTGAGATTAGATATTGTTTATTCGAAAATTTAAGATTTCAGAGACTATTTCACGCCCATAATCGCCGACATGATAGCCATGCGGGTGTAAACACCATTTTCCGCTTGTTCAAAATAGTAAGCTTTGGGATTGGCATCTACATCCGGGTGGATTTCATTGACCCTTGGCAGAGGATGCAGCACTTTCAGATTATCTTTGGTATCAGCCAACATGGCATTTTTAAGAACATAGGTATTTTTTACCCGTTCATATTCCATGGGGTCAGAAAATCGCTCCTTTTGGACCCTTGTCATATATAAAATATCCGCCTTTTCAAGATTGCCCATTTCATTTTGCTCAAAGTACCGAATGCCCATATTTTTCAAGAATGTTTTATACTCCCGGGGTATTGACATTTCTTTGGGCGCCACAAAATAAAAGGTGGGATTAAATAAGGACAAGGCCATTAATAAAGAATGTACTGTGCGGCCATATTTCAAATCACCCACCATAAAAATGTCCAGGTTTTCAAGCGTGCCCTGCGTCTTTTGAATAGAGTAAAGGTCCAGCATGGTTTGAGTGGGATGCTGGTTGGCTCCGTCACCGGCATTGATAATGGGTACTTTCGATTGTTCCGAAGCATATCTTGCACTTCCTTCCAAGGGGTGACGCATAACAATCAGGTCGGCATAGTTACTCACCATCTTTATGGTATCCTTGAGTGTTTCACCCTTTGTGGTAGAGGACGAACTGGCATCTGTAAATCCTACAACCCTTGCACCCAGTCGGTTGATGGCTGTGTCAAAGCTTAAACGGGTACGTGTAGATGGCTCAAAAAACAAAGAAGCCACCACTTTACCGCGCATCAAAGGTTGGTTGGGATTGGATTCAAAACCTGCAGCCAATTCAAGAATGTGTAAAATCTCTTTCTTGGAATAGTCGCTAATAGAGACAAGACTTCTATTCTTCATAAATTTTAGAGCTTTGAAAGATTAGTATGCTTGAGAACAAAAAAATACCCAATCGAAACGATTGGGTGAATAAAAGAATTGATAGAAAAAGGGAAATAGATAAATGTTGAGAAATGAATAAATCTCTCAGTGAATTGTTTACCAGCGGTTGAAGTTGGTAGTGCGTCCCGATTTGCTTTGTTTGTTGCATTTCAGAAACCAAAATTAAGGAAAACTTCCCAAATAAATGGCAAAAAAAATCCTTTTTTTGTGCTACTTTTAAATGTATATTCCCATTCACCTAAATAATCAGATCATGGATCAAGCACACAAACTCTCACAAGAATTAATCGATTTTATATACGAAAGTGCCAGTCCCTTTCACGCAGTAGACCATATGGCCATTCAACTGGATAATGCCGGCTTTAAGGCATTGGACTTGGCAGCAGCCTGGCAATTGGATAAAGGTGGCAAATACTATGTTACCCGAAACGGCTCTGCCCTTTTTGCCTTTGTTTTAGGTACAGGTCAGCCCCAAAAAGAAGGTTTTAAAATAATTGCGGCGCACAGTGACTCCCCCTCTTTTCGCATCAAACCCGATCCAGAAATAGCGGTGGATAAGCACTTCATCAAACTCAACACAGAAGTCTACGGAGGCCCAATTTTAATGAGCTGGCTCGACCGCCCCTTGTCCATTGCCGGGCGTGTCAGCCTAAAAGGTGAACATCCTTTATGGCCCGATAACCGTTTGATTAATTTCAACCGTCCCATGGTTATAATTCCCAGTCTGGCCATTCACTTGAACCGCACCGTTAATGAAGGCATGGAGCTCAACAAACAAAAAGACATGCTGCCATTAATGGGCTTAATGCCCGAAAATGGCACTGAAAAAGGATTTTTAAAGCGCTTATTGGCCGCTGAATTAGGTGTTCACGAGAACGATATAATGGATTACGACCTAACCCTCAACGAGTTTAATCATGGGCTTATAATGGGCGCTCATAGTGAGTTTATTTCGAGTCCAAAAATTGACAATCTGGCCATGGCGCATGCCGGACTAAAAGCCCTGCTTAACAGCCAACCCGGGGCTGCCACCCAAATGCTTTGCATCTTCGATAACGAAGAAGTGGGTAGTCTGACCAAACAGGGAGCCGACTCTCCCCTATTCAAAAATCTCTTGCAACGCATTCTGGGGCACCTCAATGTTACTTCTGAAGACCAGCACCGCACCATTTATCAGTCATTCATGATTTCTGCGGATATGGCCCATAGCGTGCACCCCAACTATCCTGAAAAACATGATCCGAACTTACACCCGCTCATTAACAAAGGTCCAGTCATTAAAATCACGGCCAATCAAAAGTACACCAGTGATGGCGACAGCATCGCCGTATTTGAAGCCATTTGCAAAAAGGCAGGCATACCTTGCCAAAAGTTTGTGAACCGTTCAGACATGGTCGGGGGCTCAACCTTGGGCAATATAAGCACAGGACAAGTAGATATCAGAAGTGTTGATGTGGGCAACCCCATGCTGGCCATGCACTCCGTCCGTGAGCTGGCAGGGGTGCTTGACCATGGGTACATTATCAAAGCGTTTGAGACTTTCTATAATCTGTAAGCATCGCTTCTTCGCAAAAAAGAGGGTTGATTGATTATAGTTGTTGGTTTGTGCTATATGGTTGATGGTTTATAGTTTATAGTTGATGGTTTATAGTTGATAGTTGATGGTTTATAGTTGATGGTTTATAGTTCACTTCAAACCCAAAACCCCCAACTCTCAAACCTAAACTCTCAACTGCTTCAAGGTCACTGCTAACTGCTGACTGATCACTGATCACTGATCCCTGTTTTCAATAGATCGGTAAATAATCTCCTGAATTTTTGTCCTCACATTGGAAATGATAAGTTTGCGGTTGTATTGATCCGGATGAATGCGGTTGGATAGAAAAATGTAGATCAAATCATAAGCAGGATCTACCCATACAATGGTTCCGGTAAACCCGGTATGTCCAAAGGATAATTCAGATGCCATTCGGGAGACGGGACTGTCCTTGCCTGGATCCAATTCCGCTTTATCAAAGCCCAAACCTCTGCGGTTTCCGGGATGTTGCTGTGAAGTAAAAAAGTAAACCGTTTCAGCATTTAAAAAGCGATGACCACCGTATTCTCCACCATTCAAAAACATCTGCATGAGTTTAGCCAGGTCATTGGCATTGCCAAACAAACCGGCATGGCCCGCAACCCCTCCCATCATGGCGGCCGTTTGATCGTGAACATAGCCTTTAAGCAGTTGACGCCTGAATGCAGGATCATTCTCAGTGGGCACAATGTGTTCTGTTTGACTGAGCCTCCAGGGGTTAAACATCAGAGATCTGGCGCCTAACGGCTTGTAAAAATATCGGGTAACTGCACTATCCAAAGGCTGACCGGTTAAGCGCTCCTGAATTTGTTGCAACAATAAAAAATTGAGGTCACTGTACACATAGCCGCGCTTATGGCGCTTAATGTTCAATATCCTGTAATACATCGAATCTAAATAATTGTGGTTGAGATACCAATCCCGGGCTACCGGTACAGAAAATTGCAAATCAGCCATTGGCTGAAACACATCCTCTCTATAGGAGGCAGTACGGTTCATAAAAAGCCGCTCATCCACTCTTGTTGGATGAGTCGAGGATTTGCGCCGACTGTACAATGAACCATCCAACTTACTTTTGTCAATGGCTTCAGTGTGAAAAGGAATAAAAGAGGGCATTCCGGATTCATGCAGAAGCAGCTCCCGTAATGTGATATCCCTTTTGTCCGTAGTATCTGCCTCCGGCAAAAAACTTCCCAGCTGGTCACCCAAACGCCACTTCGCCTCATCATAAGTCTTTAGTGCAAGTGGCAGCGTGGCCACCATTTTGGTCAGGGACGCTAAATCATACACGTCACTTTCATTCACAAATCGATCTTTTTTATAAGTATGCCAGCCGTAGCTTTGGTTCAGCACCACAACCCCATTTCGGGCTATGAGCAACTGAGCACCCGGGGTAGCTTGGTTTTTTATAGCATCAGAAAGCACATCTCCAATCAAATAAAGTGTATCCATATTCAACCCAACTTCTTCAGGTATGCCATATTTTAAGCGGGTGGACTCATAAGTCTTTTGATAAACCGATAAATAATTCCCAAAAACAGCCTCCATAGGTCGTTTGGTAGTTCCTATTCCGCTAAAAACCACCTGCGCCATTGATTGCCAGGCAAAGGGAATATTGGCAGGCACAGCCACCATTGCATCCAGTTCACTTGGCCACGATTTAAATGGAAGATAAGAAGGATTTCCAGCCCATACCAGCACAATGCCGGCATTAATGTACCGTTCGCGAAGTGATTGCAAACCCTCCAGAAATTCCATGCCCCAATAGAAAGATGGATCGGCCATCAAAAAAATCAGATCGTAAGCATCTGGTGCCAAGTCGGTCAGCGGAGTTTGAATGTAATTATCTGCATACCTTTTGAAACTGTTGATGTGCAAGGCTCCCAAATTGTAATAGCCCACATTCAAATCCAGATTATCCAAAGGAAGCAAGTCTTTATAAGGGGGCTGGAACACTGAAACAGCATTTTCATACCCGGCCCTAAATTGCAGCATCACCTCCTTGCTGCTTTTAGCAGTCCATTCCTCAAAATTTTGATGTGAAGCAATATACTTAAAAGCCAAAACAGCCTTGCAAGCGCTCTCAAGCACCTCCTCTTTTAACCACCGATCCTTAAATGCATTGACCAGGCGCGCATAATCTTCCGTATAATTATCCGTCACCATCAACCAGCCATCCGTCAGGATTTGCTCAACGGATAACCCGGTTACTGGCAATCGCTCTTCAGTAGCAACCGAAATTCTGGCACCTAATTGAGTGGAATCGGATTGGACATTTATGCGAGGTAAGCGGGATGGCAATAAGCGGTTTATCTGGCTAGGAATATAGTGAGCATTGATGATCATGGAAGAATCAATCATTTGGCCAGGTATTTGAGAAGGCAGCCAGACACAAAATCCTGCTGCACCTGAAGAAGGAACCTTGGATGCCTCAGGCATCCAAAAATGTCGATAATTATTAGAGGTCAAATAAAGAGCCCCTGTACCCACCGTCAATTGAGGCACCAGCCACTCAAGCATATTCTGCTGATGACCAGGCAGCATAACACTCAAGGTTTTCTCGTCTGGAAAAGCTAACGGCAATCCTTCCCACTCAAATCCCGATCTGATATCCGCCACATTAAATGTAGCCAGAGCGAAATTGGGCTGAGACGGCTGCTTCTTAACCAGCCATGGTTCCCCTATCAAAAAACCAGGAGGTGGAATATCCTTTCCCAGTTGCCTGGCCATTCTTTCATCCGTCATTCTTACCATTAACACCTGAGCCACCCTCAATTCCAAATCGAGTGTTAAATAGACCGAATCAGCCCATTTCCGGGCATCTTGCGACAGCTGACCATTGAATTCAATCCCGTTTGCCAATATGATAATATGATACAAATACAGTAGTATTGATATCAGGTAACGCTTCATACACCTCAATAATATAACGAAACTGTTTTTACTTATCTCTTTGTTAATCTTCTAACGGCTGATAAAACAAAACAGTATCAATGAATAAAACTATTTTGAGTTCAGCTTTAAAGCCTATTAAAAATAGGAATAAAGGAAATTTGGCACCCCTTTTATACAACCAAAAATGAATCCCAAACAATTTAAGGTAAACAACTCAAATATAACATCTTAAAACACTACCCCTCTTAATTTATATGACGGTAATAAATCATATATTACAAAAATAGGACATATCTGTGAGGATTGCCGAAAAATGCTTGAAAATCGGATAAAAATAATAGGGGATAATAACATTTTCCAAAATAAAATCTTAATTTTGATCTGAGTACGAAAAAAGTATCGTTTTACACTATATTTGCCAGTTTAGCTGAATGTTTTGAAATATTTTTTTCAGAAGGCATAAAACAGTTACAAGCACATTTTACCACTGAATATTTTTATCATGTCAGACAATCTAAGTAACGCGTTGAATCAAAACTGGGAAAGTAAAAACATCCTGGTAGTAGAAGATGTGGATACCAATAAAATATTTTTTGATGCTGCCTTACGCCGCACAAAAGCCAAAATTCTGTGGGCTAAAGACGGACAGGAAGCCATTGATATGTTTAAAGCCAATCAAATTGATCTTGTTTTGATGGACCTACAGCTACCGGTCATGGATGGCTATACAGCCACACGGGAAATTAAAAAGATCAATCCGGATGTACCCATTATTGCTCAAACAGCCCACGTTATGTCGGGCGAACGTGAAAAATGCATGGAAGCCGGTTGCAATGACTATCTGGCCAAACCCATCCGCTTGCAAATATTGATAGATACCCTTTCAAAATATTTGAACAACTAACATTTGTTTTGCGGTCATTAAAAACAAAGAGAGCGGCTCCATTGGGAGCCGCTCTTTCTTTTTAGTTTAGATCAGTTATTTTACATTTCTCGTATAAACCCTAACATAGTCCACAACCATGGAAGCCGGAAAAATTGAGTCATCTACTCCGTGAACACCTCCCCAATTTCCGCCAACGGCCACATTCAGGATTAGATGAAAGCGTTTATCAAAGGGCCATTCATCCGGACCTTTGTCGCTGTTATTAAAGGTAAAGACCAAAGAATCATCAATATAGAAATCGATTCGATCCTCCTCCCATTCAATGGCATATACATAGAATTCATCTTCACAGTCAGGTATGTAAGTACCCACTCCAACTTGTGTGTTAATGCCGTGGTTAAATGCTCCTGTATGAACCGTGGCAAAGATGGAATCCGGGTCATAACCAACATGTTCCATTATGTCAATCTCCCCACTATGCGGCCATCTGCCATATTCCCAGTCAGTAGGTAGCATCCAAATGGCAGGCCATATACCTCTTCCTCCGGGCACTTTTGCCCTTACCTCCATTCTGCCATAAAGCCAGTCGCCTTTTTCTTTAGTGGTTAGTCGGGCCGAAGTATAGTTAAAGCCCTTAAACAGCTCATTAAGTGCCCTTATGTGCAGGTATTTGCCATCCACAAAAGCATTGCTGTCTCTTGCTGTGGTATAAAATTGCAACTCTCTGTTTCCCCAGCCATAGGCATTCCCAACGGTGTCGTAGTTCCATTTTGACGGATCGGGCAATCCTTCGTAGTTAAACTCGTCGCTCCAAACCAACTTCCAGTCAGTTGTATTGCCATACTGACAACTTCCCATTAGGATAGTCAGTGAGACGAGCATCAAAAAAGCCATGGAAATAGACTTTATTTTTTTTATACGATACCACATATTTCAAGTAATTACAAATAAAAATCCGCTGAGTATAAGGCTGCTAATCGAATACAGATTAGCAGCCTTACCAAATCTATCCTCTATTTATGAAAAGCAAAATCGTCAAAGAAGAAGATACCTCCACCAGCGTGACCTTCGGTACCAAACTGTATTAGGATCTTATTATAATCCTCACGCTCAGCTACACCACTAAAATCAAAAGTCAGTTCTAACCACTTATCATTCTCCAATCCAGTCATCAGTATTTCCGTTTGAGTTTGCCACGCATTGCCACCCAAATCATCGTTCTGCAACTTCACGGCAATAGATGATTGCAACACATTGTTAGCAATCCACTCTCCCGCCACATTGTTTTCAGTGGTATAATCATTGTATCCAGGGATATATACTTTTATGGTTATTTGATTCTGTTCTGACAAATCAAATTTGTAACCACCGGCAACAAATGAAATATTAGAATAGAATTCACCAGCTTTCTTTTGGTAAAGAAACACTTTGGAAGATGAATTGATAGGTACAGGAGCAGGGTTTTGGTAACCCGCTGAGGTTAAATCACCCATAGCCTCCCCTTCAAATTCTACACTGAAGACCTCACCCTCAAAATCTTCAAAAAGAGGAACCTCCTTTAGCGGAAGAACAACTGGTGGAGGAGCCACATTAAGTGTGTCAGGCACAAAGCGGTACCACCAACCATTACCAGATTCGACTACACTTCTAACCTTCAGATACATTTCAGTTTCTGTCAAAGAAATGATTTCGTAAGTTGAAGAACCGGTGAAATGACCAAGAAAGGCGCCATTTGACAAGGTCAAGGTAGAATCAGTAGTGTTCAACGAAAAATTATAACTACTGGCAGGAGCATACTCCACATCAAAGTCCCCAGCCGGTGGAACGACACTATTGGTATACCCTAAAGCAGCCAAAGCAGACAAACCTGCACCATTGGTGTATACAGAGCCATTATTGGTCCAATTCAATTCAACACCCACTTGCTTAAAAGTGAACACATTCGTGTATAAAGAACATTCCAGTTTGTCATTTGGACCCGCAGCCCACCAAACAGGAGCCACATCATCAACAGGACCAACACCAAAATGACCACGATTGTATTGATCAAAAACCCAGGTTTTTCCATCCAGGTTGTCAGCACCACCTGTCAGTGCAGTGTACAAAGGGTGCTCCAATAACGAGAGATCATCTTCTGCAACGACCAAAGAAAACTGTTTGGTGGCCGATCCGCCATTAGAATAAAGGGACATAGAAACATTGTAAGTGCCGGCAAATGGATATTCTGCAGAAACGCTCTGACCTTTTCCTTTAGATCCGTTTCCAAAATCCCAAACAGCTATCCCTGCTACTCCTGAAGTGTTAGCAAAAGTCACAACGTTGGGTTGATCAGCCTTCGGTGTTACTGAAAAGTTCACATCGCTTTCAGTAGGAATCTTTCCCAAATTGTAATCATCCATTTCCTGTGGCTCACAGGCAATAAACAACAGGGTTAAAACCCATATAGTGCTTATTAATCTATATTTTCTCATAAGATTATAATTTATTTTCATTTAAAACGGCAAGCCCCTTAGTAGGCATTCTGCTCCAACTTAAATTCTCCTTCTGTACGGTCAATTTCAGACTGAGGAATGGGTAAATACTTCTTCGCTGGTGTCCATGTACGAACAGAAGAGTGATCAGGTAAATTTTCAGTCAGCACATCGGCATCGCCCCAGCGTACAAGATCCCAAAAACGCATGCCCTCACCAATAAACTCTCTTCTGCGCTCCAGTTTAATATTGGCCGCTGTGGGAGCAATAGAAACAACACCTGCTCTGGTACGAATAGCATCCAATGCTGCTTGAGCAGAAATACCACCCTCCTGAGGAACACCATGTACTACAATAAGTTCAGCAATATTTAAATAAGCTTCTGCCAAACGGAAAATACGTAGGTTGTTTTCATAGTTCAAATCCACATCTCCGGGAGGCTCATTATAACCAATACGTGCAGCGTATTTGGCCATAAACATTCCGGTATTCTGAAAACGAGCAACATAAGTTCCTTCCTCAAATACATTAATAGAAGCATCCCGACGAGCATCATTGTTTTCAAAAATATCGTAGGTTGAAGTGCGAACAGGACCAAATCCCCAGCCACCTTTATATACGTCATCTCCTTTTAAATCGTTGGGAGCAATAAAAGCAGGTAGGTTTGTTCCGTATCCAGCCCAGCCGGAAGCCCAGGTTTTGCCGCCATACTCACCTGGTAAATGATTCACCTCAAAAATGGATTCGTCATTGAATTCTCCTTCTCTTGGCCAGATAGACGCAAAATCAACCAACTTAAATGCATCACTCTGAACTATTTCGTTCATTTCCTGCAAAACTTCAGCATAACGTGTTTGATCTTTTTGATACATCACAACACGCGCTTTAAGCATATAGGCAGCAGCTAAAGAAGCTCGCCCATCATTGCCCACAGCAGTCCCCATGGGTAAAGCAGCGCTCTCTATAATGGCATCCAAGTCTTCCATGATGAAATCATAGATTTCGTCTGCTGAGTATTGAGGAGCCATATATGGTTCAGGCAGGTCATCTGTAAAGTAAGGAATATTACCCCAGAATTTCCACAACCAATGGGTATAATAAGCTCGTAAAAACAAGGCCTCAGACTTCAATTCCGCTACACGGGCGTCAGAAACTCCTAAAGCGTTTTCACAAGCAATAACCGCATTGTTAGCCCTTGCAATACCACTGTAATAAATAGTCCACAATCCCTGAGGAATCTCTGTAGGAGTAGCATCCAGTTGAGACAAACGGTACAACATGGCTTGGTCACCTGCATCACCACCACCTTTAAAAATATCATCAGAACGCAGATCTGACATCAGTACTATACTGTTGTAATTATTGTCAGCATAACTGTCAAACAACAAGATCTGATAGGTTGCAGCCAGGTTAGCCATAATAGCGCCCTCCGTGGCATCACCACCTGCCTCCTGTGACTGGGTAGGCTGAATGGTCAGGAAATCATCATTACATGCTGAAAAGCCAAGTAATGCAGCAATGAACAATATATTAATAAACTTCTTCATTTCTTATAACTTTAAGTTGATTAGAAAGTAATATTAGCACCCACAGAAATGGTTCTGGCCTGAGGATAAATCCCTCTGTCAATTCCAATAGTGGTGTATCCACCAGAAGCGATTTCAGGATCAAAACCATCATAATCTGTAAAAGTTAGTAGATTCTCGGCCGATACATATACTCTGAATTTGGAAATCGAAACACGGTTGCTAATCACATTAGGAAGCGTATAACCCAGTTGAATATTTTTCAAACGCAAGTAAGAACCATCCTTAATGTATAAATCAGAAGATGCCCAGTTGCCGTTAGGGTTAGCATTTGTCATTCTGGGAATGGAAGAGGAGGTTCCTTCTCCAGTCCAACGATCCAAAATCCAAGCCGGACGGTTCATTGCAGGAATGTCTCCGCGCATGGAGAAGTCAAAGACATCATTCCCCAAAGTACCTTGAAAAAACATATTCACATCAAAATTTTTCCATTCTCCGCCAATATTTAAACCATAAGTCCAATCAGGCATTCCCTTACCAATTTTTACACGGTCATCGTCATCAATTACACCATTTCCATCCGCATCAATAAAACGTACATCACCTGGCTGTGCATTCTTATTATAGGTTGCATTGTAGGCACTAGCCTCTGCTTGATTCTGAAGAATTCCGTCTGTTTTATAACCATAAAAATAGGGGAAGACTTCACCATTCTCACCTTTTACATAGGGACCAAGGCCAGATGCTCCAGCATTTTCGTAAATGGTTTCGCCTGACTCGTTACCCAAATTAATCAACTTATTGGATAGTAAAGAGGCATTTCCATTGATGTAGTAGGAGAAATCGCCGATGTTGTTTTTAAAGCCCAACTCAAATTCAAAACCTGAGTTTTCCATATCACCCACGTTGGCTACAGGTGCACCCTTACCAACATACGCAGGAATTGGTTGATTCATTAACATACCGGATGTGGTCTTTTTAAAGTAATCGAATCCAAGCGTTAAGGCACTTCTGAAAAACCGTCCCTCAAAACCATAGTTGATTTGCTCGGTTTCCTCCCATTTAATATTTGGGTTTGAGAGAGTACTGGGACTGGCACCATATTGCATGGCCATAGCATCGCCAGATCCAAAATAATAGTTCTGGCCACCACTCATCAAACTGGTATAACGGAATTCGCCAATTCGCTCATTTCCATTTACACCCCAACTGGCACGAACCCGCAAATGATCAATAAATTGCGGACGCGCATCCATGAATGCTTCATTAGTGATGTTCCATCCTGCGGAAACGGATGGAAAAACTCCCCATTTGTTATTAGCACCAAAACGTGAAGAGCCATCACGACGAACAGTAGCTTGCAACATATACTTTTCGCGGAAGTTGTAATCCAAACGTCCAAAATAAGAAGCCAG
>DHVH01000341.1 GCA_002412555.1 Marinilabiliaceae bacterium UBA5213
ATGGTCACCGAGGATGACCTGGACGCACTGGATTGGGTCAAAGAGAACACGCCGGAGGATGCCCGGTTCTATATCAATACCGCTTATTGGCAGACTGATATTTATAGGGGTATGGATGGCGGCGGCTGGCTGCTGCCCTATACAGGACGCTGGGCGCTGGTGCCGACGGTGTTTTACGGGTTCTCACCGAATGAAGCAATGAAGCTTCAGATACGTGCCTGGGGCGAGGACGCGGCTGAGATCACAACATGTTCACAGGAGTTCTGGGCATTGGTGGAAGAAACAGGTGCAGATTGGATTTATATCAGGGAAGGGGAGGGGAGATTACAGATGAAGGGATTGTCGGGGTGTGATAGCATAAAGATCAAGTATTGCAATGAGACAGTCACCATTTTTCGAATCCTCGAGTGAATGATGCCCAAGCCGCAGTTTATTTGTTATCATTCCATATGTAATAGTCGGTGAAAATCAATAAGACTATTTTTGAAAGGAAACATTTCATGAAGAAAACCTTCACGAAAATAAAAAACAAAATCGAAAGCCATCCAAAGTTCAGTGAGTTTCTCCTGTTTGTTTTGATTTTCCTAATTTCATTGCTGATAAGGCGTATTGGCCTGAAACACGGATTTCCAATATTGACCCATCCGGATGAAAGCGCCATCATTCAACCGGTCCTTAACATGACGCGCTTGCACTCATTAAATCCGGGCAATTTCAACCGCCCTGACCAAATTCTTTACTACCTGAACTTCGTTTATCTTAACGTGGTTAGTTTTATTAAATATGGGATGAATGTCTACTGGGCATATGATGAACACTACCTGACCTTCTATTTCCACAGCAGGCTTTTGATCTCAGTACTCGGGTCGATAATTCCGATTGTGGCCTATAAGATTGGGAAGGAAATCTCCCCAAAATTTGCATTGCCTGCAGCGCTTGTTTTCGCCTCATTCCCCATTTATACAAAGCACGCACTGTATATCACGCCTGATGTGCCGACGACACTCTTCACCCTACTTGTGATCTATTTTGCCTGTAAATATATCCAGTCAGGGCAACAGAAATTCATCATTTTCGCAGCCATTTTTTGTGCGATTAACACCGCGGAAAAATATCCGGGGCTGCTATCCCTGGCAATTCCGTTGGCGGCAATTGGCATCCATATCCTTGGTAATCGCAAGGAAAAGAACAAAATCAATGTCAAAAAACTGCTCCTTTTATTCGGGAAGACTCTCCTGGCCTTCATCATCACCCTCTTCATTGTTGCGCCATTCCTTTTCATTGAATATCAATCCGTCATTCAAGCCCTTATCATCGAATCGCGATCCACACACCTCGGGGCGGATAACCTGGGTTGGCTCGGGAATATGTGGTTTTACATCAAGACTTTCTATGCGAATATCAACATCATCGGCGTTTTATTTTTCGGTGTTGGTGTGTTTGCATTGATCAAGACCTGGAACAGGAAATACATCCTCCTCTTGTACGGTGGTTTCTACTGGATCGCGCTCAGCAAACTGGCCTTGCATTGGGAACGATGGGCCTTGCCCATGTTTATCGCCCCTTTGTTCATAATTGCTTTTGGCATGACATTCCTCTGGGAAAAGTATATACAAAACAAACCCACGAAACTCGTTGCGGCGCTGCTCATAAGTTTCTTTATATTCCAGCAGGGTGTACATACATTATACATCCCCATCAATAAAAAATTCACCGACACACGGTTGATCTCATCAACGTATTGTGAACAAAATGACATAACAATAGGAAACAGCATTTTTGAAGGTTACACACCTCTAGCGCCTTCCACTCCCAAAGAAATCTTTAGCGATTACCTCGCGGGGACTGCAAATAAAGAATATATTCTATTATCCTCATCCATGTATGGTCGCTATTTTGCTGAATCTGATCGTTATCAAGATTATATAAAAATTTATGGAGATATCAGAGAAAACAATCAATTGCTCTCGCAATATCAACCTTACCCACCTGCAACGGATACCATTCGCCAATTAGAAAACATTATTTATTTCGTAAAGTATCGTTTTAAACTAACAGACGAAATCCGTTATTCAGGACCAACAATCGAGATATATAAAATCACACAATGAATCGCTTAATGTTGTAGAAGGTGTAAGAACGGCTGTTAATCAAATTAACTCAAAGAGAATATTTTCGTAGTTATGGTTCGTTGTCAATTAATTATATTGTTCGGTTACGGTTTATAGATAACATGATAAAATTTTCCAACAAAATCTATTTATATTGAAACGAGCAATATGCGAATAGCTGTGTTAACAAGTTCTTATCCGAGATTCAAAGGGGATGGTACCGCACCGTTTGTAATGTCAATTTCTGAAGCTTTAGCTAAACGAGCCCATATACTCCACATAATCGCACCTTATGATATCTTAGTAGACGAGAAATTTGAATCGCCTGTTCCCATCAAAAGATTTAAGTATATCTGGCCGAAAAATTTTCACATCATGGGTCATGCCCGTTCATTAAAAGCTGATGTAAAACTGCGCTCATCATCCGTAATCTTGGTGCCATTCTTTGCCATTGCCTCAATCATTAATCTAATAAAAGAAGCTCGGAAAATTGATGCTCAAATTATTCATGCTCATTGGGTACTGCCAAACGGCTTTTCAGCTGCGATTGCCAGCAAAATCCTGGGTATCCCTTTCATTATCAGTCTGCATGGCTCGGATATTTTTACAGCAAGTAAAAATATCCTTTTCCGTGCTGTCGCTAAATGGACCTTTCAACAGTCTTCATTCGTCACCGCATGCAGTCAAGAACTCTGCGACCGTGCAAAACAAATAAATAAAAACATCAATATTAAAGTAATTCCATGGGGAGCAGATCCGGAAAAATTCAAACCCCTTACAGATAAAAATAAAATCCGTGAAAAATATGGCTGGTCACCAGATGAGATTATCATCTCCACCTTGGGTCGGATGGTGTATAAAAAAGGCTTCTCTCAATTAATTGATATTGCTCCATCCCTAATCAACAGTGACAAAAAGGTCCGTATTGTGATCGGTGGTTCTGGCCCGCTAGAAAATGAACTTAAAGAAAAAACAACTCAGATGGAATTGTCTAAGAATGTATTATTTCCAGGACGTATTCCCTGGAATGAGGTTCCGGAATTCCTGGCTGCTTCTGACATTTTTGTTCTACCATCGCAACGAGATATAGCTGGAAATTTAGATGGACTGCCCACTGTCCTTCTGGAAGCAATGGCTTGTGGATTGCCTTGCGTTGCCAGCGATGTTGGCGGTGTGAGTATGGTGATAAATAAGAATAATGGTTTTCTGGTTCAACCTTCAGACACAAATCAACTTCTTTCGAAACTTCTTCTGCTTATCCAAAACAGTAAACTTCGCGAAGAAATGAGCGCTGCTTCAAGAAAAGACATTTTATTACAATTTAATTGGGAGAGTGTAGCGAAGGTTTTTGAAAAGATCATTTGTAAAATTATTGATAATCCCATTATAGAATAATTATGATCGTTGCGGCTATTAAGGGAATCGTAAATAGCAATCCCCTTCGGAATCCCTTAAAAAGTATCCAAGAAACATCCGCAATGAATAAATAACCCATATGTATTATTGCTTGTTTGCCATTTTTGACTATATTTAATTCATAATATCATACTTAGAAAAAGGGATTTACTCATGAAACGCCTATTTTCCTTACTTGCAATTGCAACAATTTTATTTCTCTTTGCTCCTATTTCGGAGGTTCAAGCACAAAGCGCATCAGATCAGACATGGTCATCAACGATCACCTATTTTAATGTAAGTGATACTGATGGAACAATAACTGTTATCTTTTATGATGGGTCGACCTCTTATACATCAGATCCTATTTTTATTTCTGCAAAAGGTTCCGGTGACGTAAATATTGGATTGACATCTTTAGGTAGCGATTTCAGCGGTTCTGCTGTACTTAGTTCATCAGTTCCTATAGTTTCACTAAGTTCTCAATACTCAGATAGCAACCCCTCCGGTTATTCGAAAGGGTTTTATACTGGCTTTAATGTTACTGATGCTGGAGAAAAATTTTATTTAGCAACAGTACGTGCAAATGGTATAACCGAATCGACCATTGGTGTACAGAATGTTGAATCGTTTGATATAAATGTAACTTTAGAATTTTATGATCGCTTCACAATGGGACTTTCTTTTTCACACCAAGTGACATTAGGCCCGAATGAAGCATATGTTTCTAAAGTTCCAGATGTCCCGAATTATCCCGGCGGCTATTGGGACGGTTCTTTGGTCATTACAGCTGTCGACGCAAGTAATCCATCTTCTCCAGGCAGAGTAGTCGCGACAGCCCTTGAAACACAAGATTATGGCTATGGCGTTTATTCCTATGAAGGAGCAAAAGAAGGGTCAAGCAATTACTATTTACCTTCAGCAATGTGTAATTACATTGGTCAAACTTCATACTACGCAATTCAAAATATTGGTTCCTCAGTAGCAAATGTTGTTGTCGATTATTATGATATGAATGGCATTAAAGTTGGGTCAATGCCCGTAATTGCTGTTCAACCTGGAGCGAAATTATCTACTAACCCCTGTAATGATCGTCTCCTCGTTGGTCAAAAGGGCTCAGCTGTAG
>DHVH01000298.1 GCA_002412555.1 Marinilabiliaceae bacterium UBA5213
CCGAACAGGCTGCCCGATTAAGGAACCTGGAGAACTTTATTCAAGCACAAAAGAATGTGATGTTTAATCTGAGGAATACGATTGCAGATGCGTTGGTAAAATACAAAGCCGATGAGTTGTCCGTTTATATTAAGGATGGCAATGTTTATGTATCACTTGAAGAGAAGTTGTTGTTTAAATCGGGCAGCGCAGTAGTCGATCCAAAAGGCAAGGAAGCCTTGAAATCGCTCTCGCAGGTTCTCAACGACACGCCTGACATCACCGTTGTTATTGAAGGCCACACAGACAACATTCCTATTAAAACGGCTCAATATAAAGACAATTGGGATTTAAGCACCGCCAGAGCGACCTCAATTGTCCGTCTTTTAACAGATGATTTTGCTGTTGATTCAAAACGTGTTACATCCTCCGGTAAAAGTCAGTTTCACCCGGTTCAAAGCAACGATACTGTTGATGGACGAGCCAGTAACCGAAGGACGGAAATTATCTTATCACCCGACTTGAAGGAACTTTATAAAGTCTTGTATCAGGAATAAGGGTTAGGGTTAGAGTTAGGGCTAGAGTTTTTGCTTACAAACGTCAAATGCTATTCCGATCTTTCGGGATAGTATTTGACGTTTTCTTGCAAAGACTCCTTATCTTTGCCATTTAAAATCAAATTAAACAAAATGTCTGTAGCAAAAGAAGGCCCTAAAAAAATAACCACTCACGTTCTGAGTGAGATGAAAATGAAAGGCGAGAAAATTGCCATGCTCACTGCCTATGATTATTCCATGGCTAAGATTGTGGACAAAGCTGGCCTGGACGTTATTTTGGTGGGCGACTCTGCTGCCAATGTGATGGCTGGTTGGGAAACCACCCTCCCAATTACGCTCGATCAGATGATTTACCACGCAGCATCGGTGGTACGTGCCGTTCACCGGGCCATGGTTGTGGTAGACCTGCCTTTTGGCTCCTATCAGGGCAACAGCAGGGAGGCCATCGCTTCGGCCATTCGCATGATGAAGGAATCAGGTGCCGACGCGCTAAAATTAGAAGGGGGTTCTGAAATCCTGGAATCAGTCAACCGCATTTTGTCGGCCGGCATCCCCATTATGGGGCACCTGGGACTAACGCCACAATCCATCCATAAATTCGGCACCTACACTGTGCGCGCCAAACATGAAGAAGAAGCCCAAAAGCTGATTGAAGACGCCCGCCTTTTGCAAGAAGCTGGTGTTTTTGCCATTGTATTGGAGAAAATACCTGCTACCCTGGCACAAAAAGTGGCCCAGGAGTTAACCATCCCCATTATAGGCATTGGAGCTGGTGGAGGGGTGGATGGTCAGGTCCTGGTCATTCATGACATGCTGGGCATCAACCATGAGTTTTCGCCCCGCTTTTTACGTCGCTACCACAACCTTTACGCTGAAATCACAGGAGCAGTAGGAAACTACATAGAAGATGTAAAATCCAGAGACTTTCCCAACGAACGCGAGCAATACTAAATTGCAGCACTGGATCAATTAAAACACATAAACGATCATATGAAGCTAGATATTCTCTTCGAAGACAACCACCTGATTGCGATAAACAAATCCGGCCACGACCTGGTGCAGGGCGATGAAACCGGCGACGAACCTTTATCGGACAAGGTAAAGGAATACATCAAAAAGAAATACAATAAACCCGGGGATGTCTATTTGGGCGTTGCTCACCGACTCGACAGGCCGGTAACGGGCATCGTGCTTTTTGCCAAAACCAGCAAGGCTTTGACCCGTCTGAATAAAATGTTTCAGGATAAAGAAATCAAGAAAACTTACTGGGCCATTGTGCAAAACCTTCCAGAAGAGGACGAAGCCACGCTTCGCCACTTTCTTCTGAAGGATGGCAAAAAGAACAAGTCACATGCCTATGCCAAAAAGCGTCTGGGCGCCAAAGAAGGCATCTTAAGCTATAAACTGATTTCCAGCTCGGCCAAGTACCACCTTTTAGAGGTCGACTTGCAAACGGGTCGCCATCACCAGATTCGTGCGCAGCTCGCAAAAATCAATTGCCCCATTCGTGGCGACCTGAAATACGGCTCACCCCGCTCCAATACCGATGGCGGCATTTCTCTACATGCGCGTTATATGCGCTTTATTCACCCGGTCAAGCTAGAGCCGGTGGAAATCACTGCGCCGGTTCCCACGGAGGACAATTTATGGCGGGAATTTGCGAACGTGGTTAAAAAGTAAAAGGTTTTATCCACGAATTACACCAATTTTCAATTCGTGTGATTCGCGTAATTGACTCCGTCGATCTTCGATTCGTGGACCTATTTTTTCTATACCATTTGTGGATTTCAGAAACGGATAACCACTTGTCCCATAAAGTGCCGTCCGGCCTGCGGATAATAACCATCCAATACATCGCGTTGGCTATTAAAAATATAGCTATAGACCCATCCATTAGAGATATACTTTTCATCAAACAGATTATTGATTTGAGCACCGAGTTCTATGTTAGGCAGCCCCGGACGTTTGATCTGATAGCGTAAGATTAAATCATTTACCAGATAACTATCCAGCTGTCGGTCAGCACTTGATGTATTATCGACAAATTGCTCGCCCACATAGCGGGTGTTAAGTATAGCTTTCAAATTCCTCACAGGTTCTGCTTCAAAGCGACTGGCAAAGGTCATGTTGGGCGAAAAAGCCACGTCAGTGGTCCCCAACTCGTTCACTTCTTGTCCCCAGGTATCCCAATTATCCACAAACTCCGTAAAATTCTTTATTTTACTGCTTGAAACAACCACATTGCCACCCCATAAAAGTCGGGGGGAGATCATCAACTGTCCCGCCAATTCAATACCTGCCCTGTAACTCTCCGGCACATTGTTCATGATGTAAGCACCGACATTGTTGATTTTACCTGTCAGCACCAACTGATCCTTATAGTCCATATAAAAACCATTGATCTGAAAACCCCATCGATCTTCCATCCAATCGATGCCCATCTCGTAATCTATCAACCTTTCAGCCTTGGGCACCACCTCTTCGTCGGCATCTCTAAAATCACTGCGTGATGGCTCTCTGTTGGCCACGGCAACGGAGGCATAAATACGCTTACCGGCTCCAAGCTCATAGTTCAAACCAAACTTCGGATTAAAAAACTCATAACTGGTCGAGCGCGTCAAGTCCCGCTGATCGTCGTGCAGCCCCCGTATGTCATACGACACATGGCGCATCTGTAAATCCCCATACAGACTGGCACCGGGTAGAAACTCATACGTGGTCTTGGCATAATAATTCAAGTCCTTTTTGGTACCATCGTTCTGATACCAACGATAATTGGCAGGAATACCGGCATTCACCGAAGTCCAGATA
>DHVH01000130.1 GCA_002412555.1 Marinilabiliaceae bacterium UBA5213
ATGCCTGGGGAAAGACTCGTCTCACCTCCGGGACAACACCCACAGCGCGGCATTATACCGGTCAATACGAAGCCGAAGCCGGGTTGTATTTTTACAATGCCAGATGGTATGACCCTGCCATCAGCCGATTCGCTCAGGCGGACAGTATTATTCCGCAGCCAGGGAATCCAATGGCATGGGATCGTTATGCCTATGTTTCGAATAATCCGATAAATCGAGTCGATCCGAGCGGTCACTTTTCAACCAATGCCTGTATTGATGGAGAATATTGTGGAAAACCCATGTCCATTGAACCTGATTTGTGGGCACATTATCGCGTTTCACTCGCGGGAAATTGGAGTATTAAGCATAAAGTGGCTGTATTGCTGGCTGTGCAGGCTTTGGCAAATGCATTTTTCAATCATGGCGCTGATTTTAAGGAAGTTTTTGGGGGGATAAACTTTACATGGGGTTCCGGAGAAACTTCGGGGCAGTGTGCAGATCCAAGCATTGGCAGTGGTGGGTGTACCTCTGGTCGTCACCAGATAAACTTTTGGTCAATGAGTGGAGATGGCGATATTTATGGAAATGAAATAACCAGGGATGTGTACAATATAGTGCACGAATTGGGGCATGCTTATAACCTGAACCACGACAGTGGGCCTAGCAATGATCTGGGGCTATATGAAAATGAATGGTTACGCCTCGACAGGGCTTTGTTCTTACGCCCTAATGGAATAGACAATTTCCCAAATAGAGGAAGCTTTCATGAACTTCCCAGATATTGGAATTTACAACAACATCCACCCGAATACGATGACCTCGGCTGGAGCGGCAGCGAAACCTTTGCCGATATGTTCATCGCATGGACATTTAATGCCTGGAATGTTGATCATGCTGGTGAAGTCGAAAGTGCACAAACCTGGATGAATACATGGATGCCGTGATATCAAGAAACGATTTGAGGAGAAAAGTATGAACCCTAAAAAAATCACCTTTTCAATGATTTTGTTACTGGCCTTGGTAGTGGTTTCGGGTTGTGGACGTTCCGTCCCCAATCCGGGGACGTTGCCAAGCCCAACACCAACGCCGCTTGCCAGTACAAGTACACTTGCATATACAACTACTCCAAATCCGACTGATACCCCAACCTCCATCCCCACGCTGACGACTAAACAGGCCGGTTCCCAATTACTGGAACTATTAGGCCGCAACGGAGGCTGTCATTTACCTTGCTTATGGGGTATTACACCAGGAAAAAGTGTTTATCAGGAAGCGTTTACAGTACTAACACCACTAGGTAGTATATCGAAGTTGACAGATTTATTCCCCAGCCCTGGTGCCATAAACCCCAGATATGATGAGGGTGATATGAGTCTCGTTACTAATTTGGACTTTGCTTACTCCAATGATGGTATCGTTAACAGTATATATTTTCAGGCGCGGGAGTTCGAAAGAGGAAATCCGGATGATGCATCGGCCCTAAAGATAATTTTCGATTCCCCAATTTTTGGTGAGCGGTTGCGCCCCTATATGCTTCCCAACATTCTCACTGAACATGGAATTCCAAAGACCGTGCTCATCTTAACGGATGGAGGGCCGGAATTAGGCAAAAATATTCCGGGATTCTATATTTTGCTCTTTTATCCGGATCAGGGAATATTGGTGAAATATACTACATCCAGGCAGGTCGTTGATGGAAAGGTACTTGGTTGTTTGGCCAATGCGCAGGTGGAGCTTGACTTATATCCGGCAGGAGATGCGGATTTATTTTCTGAGCACATTTCCCAAAGCCGATGGTCGAGTTTATGGCCGGAACTTCCAGCCGACAGCCCGGGTTGGAAAACAATAGAAGAAGCCACATCCATGACGCTGGAGCAATTTTATGAGGCCTTCAAAGAGCCAAGTGATCGGTGCATCGAAGCACCGGTGGATTTATGGCCAGAGTCATGGTAATCCTGATGTAAAAATAGATTTTTTACAAAAAATATTTCCACTTGATAGAAGCTTCGCTATGCTACAAAAGAATTATCAAATTACCAATCGCGGTTGGTTCGTTCAGAGAATGACCCTGCCATTAGCCGATTCGCTCAGGCGGACAGTATTATTCCGCAGCCAGGGAATCCAATGGCATGGGATAGGTATGCTTATGTTTATAATTCTTCAGTTAATCATTGTGATTCTTCAGGTCATTGTTTTGATGGACTTACCATCGCACCTTGTTTATTGGCATTAATCGCAATCGTGGGTTTTTCAGGTGGAGCAGCAATTTATGAATATAATGTTAGTGGCAATTCGTGGTGGGAATCGCCTGAAGACGCTTTAGCAACAGCTCAAGCAGGTATTGAAGGTGCAATGGCAGCGTTAACTACGGCTGAACTTGCGGTGACATTTGTTGTTACTGGAAATATGGCTATAGAAACTGTAAAATATAAATTGTCAAATTCATTTAAATTCGGCACATTACCAACCATCGGTGGTGATCCTGATAACTTTACTGATGCTAATTATCCACCTGGTACGTTTTCCATTATCGATTGGTCAGGCTATCCTGATGGTTCTGTTCCACAACCCAAAGGTCCTTTTCGATTATTGGATGGCGAAGAATACAATCAAGCAAGACAAGCGGCTAATCAGGCAAACAGATTAATTCATAGTAATGATTCTAACTTGGATGGATTTAGAATTCATGAAATACATCCTGTGAAATTTGCAGGAAATCCAATTGATCCATCAAATAAAATTGCATTAACTCCTTCAATGCATGCAGCATATACCGTGTGGTGGTACAGATTACAAAAAATGCTTGAAATAAAATAATTTTTTTAGGAGTTTTAAATGGAAAATATATTTTCTAAATTAACTGGGAGAATGAGATTATTTCCTGGTGCTAGTGAAGAAGAATTGAAAAATTTGAGTTGTTTATTACCTTATCCTTTACCTGATGATTTTTTGTCTTTTTTAAAATTTTCAAACGGTGCGTTTGGAATGATTGGAAAATATTACTTAGAAATTTGTAAAGCTGAAGATATCTTAAAAATAAATAAGGAATACTTGGTTCAATACTATATTCCGGAGCTGATTATTTTTGGGACAGATGGCGGTGGGGAAGGGTATGGTTTTGATTATCGGGAGAAAAAAACAATTGTTGTTGACGTTCCTTTTATTGGAATGGAATGGAATTTAGCCAGAAAAAAAGGGGATAGTTTTTTTGATTTCATGCAGAAGATCAATAATGATATTCTGTAAAAGCTTAGTAATTTCACGGCTATGGCAAATAAAATAACATCCCAATTCCAAAATTCAAGGTGGCCTTTTAGGAAAAGTAAGAGGTCTTGATGAAAGTGTTGTTGCATATCGTCCGTTTTCCAGTTCAAAACCTTATGCTCCTACAATTGATTTACATAAATTACCAGGATTTCCATTGTATACTGAGATAAAATTCTTGGGACACCTCTTAATAAAATAATTCTATTTTTTAAAGGATTTAAAAATATGAATGAAGAATCATTCAAAATCTTACCTGCTGATGTATTTAACGAAATTGGAAAATCTGCTTTAAATAAAATATTCATATGTGAAGATTCACTTGATAAACCGTTTAATCCTTTAGTAGAATATCGAGGAATAATCTATGAATATCCTTGGGTTATCACTCCCCCATTACGGGATATTATTTTTAAGGTCGCACAATTAATGGGAGATAAGGGGTTTTTTGTGTCTATAATCACAAACCCCTATCAAGAAGACCCCAAAAATGACTATCGTTGGTATATTCCATTTTCAGAAAAATGGAGATACCCCGATTTAATTTGGGGGCCGCTTGCTAATTACGTTTTTTCTCCTACAGGAAAATGGGGGATTATGTTGGATTTTGAGGTTTCCTTAATAGGTGGAGACATGAATTTTTTTCGATTAGTAAATAATGATTTTCCAATCATTGAAAGCCAAGTTTATGATTATCTATTATTTTGGAAAGAAGAAGAAAAACAGGGACATCCCATAAATTGGATTCCAAGCTTATTACAACATGTTTATGGTGAAAAAAAGGCAACGATAATATTACAAGAAGTTGGATTATAAAACTGTTTGATTTTTTCATACCACAAGAAACAACCTAGTGATTAGCGTAACTTTAGCACAATCAGAGCGAGAATCGTAGAAAACGGCAAAAAATAATTTGGGCGAACAGGGTTAAATGAAGACCAAAACTGAAGTGATTTACCTGCCAGTGAGATGGCGAGGCTGAACCTTAACAACATACCTTTTGAATTTTGGATGATTTTAGCCGAAGTATGCGCAGCAACTTGAACCTGGCGCTTAATACCCATCTTTACGATCTGAAGTTGGTTTTTATTCTGTTCAGAATTTTTCTCAATCCATACGGTTGCCCAACGGATGAAGTTGGCAGCGGGCAGGTAAAAAATCCGTGTCAGTTGGGCCGCTGTTCCCCCCTGGATGAGCCAGTTATAGTAGCGCTCCAACAGACGCATGTTTTCTGGCGGCCACTGGCTGGTCGGGCAAGGACGCGGCGTACCGGCAGGCAGGTGCTTGTCGTGTGCGTAAATCAATGTGCGGTCGTAGGCTTCAGCGATAGTAGCGGTGGATTTGAGCGGGCACATCACGCCCATCCTTGCAGCTTGTGACTGTGTCAGCAAGCGTGGATATCCGCCTGCACCTGCTTGTCGTTGGTCAGGACATAGGTCTGGGTGGTCTCGATCCAGCGGTGACCCATGAGCTTCTGGATGCTGGTAATGGGAACATCGGCATTGAGCAAGTCGTTGGCGAAGGAATGCCTGAGCCGGTGGGCGGTGAGAGCCAGCCCGGCCAGTTCGCGGTAATGCAACAGACTCAAATAGGATCCCAGTGCAGGTGTTAAAACAGTGGAGAACTGATGGTGTTATCACAAAAGCAGATTACAACCAAATGTTAAAATGGAGATCTAAGTAATGACAAAATTTCTTCATATCAAAATGCTCAATAAAGCACACCCGTACTCAGGATCACCCGGTGCGGATAGTGAAGCATGGGGAAGAATAATCCTTTTCCATGAATTAGAAGGTTCAGCAACCATTCTAGTGGATACAGAATGGGATCTTCTTGTTTTTTCCGAATGGTTTGTTACTAACAAACAAGCCCTATGTTTAGAAACACTAGTAGCACCTGGAAATCAACGCTCCCAAAAGGGGGAAAGTATAGCGGAGGCTGTCACTCGGTTAAATCAAAAGGAATTTTCCGACGATGAAGAAGCCATGGAATTTGAATGGTTTGATTTTCTCTATCAATTCAACATGAGACATAATCTTTGGTGCAGCTTAATGGGAAATAAAATCCCAAATATATTGTTATGTTGTAATAATGGTGATGGGGAAATATCATTTTTCAGTGATGGGGAAAAATGGAGGCATGAATTCGATATGAATAATTTCATAAAAGAGGTTGAACAAGAAATAGAGAAGTTCTTACTGTATTGGAAAAATAACAGAGGAACAGAGAATCCCCTGAACCGTGCCGAACTAATACTTAATAAATTGGAAGTGGCAGAAGGACTGGATTGTTGTAAGGGGGATTAAAACCAAATAACATGCATTAGCTAAAAAGACAGCAAATGCTGAGAGTATATGAACCTTACCAATAGAACAGATCCATGTGAAACTCACAACGACCCAAGATGCTGAGATAAGCCGGCGGATGATAACCCGGCTTATCTTACACAGTTCACCCAACCTGATTCGATTATACCCGATCCTTATCATGTTGTAGACTGGAATAGATACAACTATGCTCGCTATAATCCTATTCGTTACTCGGATCCTACAGGCCATATTGCTTGTGATGATGTAGATGGAAATGGGAAGTGCATTAATTATGAACAAATCAATCATAGAGTACGTAAAAATTTAGAGAAATTTGTACCGTTTGATCAAGCTAATGAAGATCAAATGGTTACCGTAGGATTGTGCCTTATTGCTTGTGCTCACTTATCTCCTGATGAATATAATTTATTGTTAGATCATAACGGTAACCTTGACCTAGGAATATTATGGAGTATGCGCCAAATTCAGCAAGAAGCTTTAAATAAAGCAGCTGAGCTATTTCCTGGGATTACTCTTTGGAATGATAGAGGGGATGCTTTTCGACACGCCTATTGGAATGCGTTGATGACGAAAGACTTCGGTGGAGATTTTGCAATAGCATTTTCAACAGCACATGAAACGCAGTTTTCTCTACAACCAAATCTTGGGGAAGCCTTTATGGATTTGCACAACAACAGTATTGGAGTTGAAATTGCAGTCTCATCACCTAAAGCTTCCAATGAACAATTGCAAACACTAGTTATGGTGGCACTTAATTATGGGATAAAAGGAGATATATTAGAGTGAAAAAGTTAGTTCGAGTAAGTCTTATGCTACTGGTACTTCTATGTTTCCTCGGAGTAGTTTCTTACCTTAACTTAAAGACCAAGGAAAAAGAAAGGCATAAATTAAGTTCAAGCTTGATTCAGGCAATACAGAAAAACAGAGCTGGTGAAGTTGATAAAGTGGATTTATCCTTGCTTACCTCGTTTTCATGGGACAGATTGTATGTATTTGGGCCATATACACTACCAGAGAAAATTGACATGGCCCTGGGGCATTATTGGATTGGATCTAGATTTACTGAAATCCAATCGAGTGATGGAATATCTCTTCTCATTTTTACCAATAATGCACAGGTTGTTCAATATTTGGAATTTCCAAGGAGTCAAGGAGATTTTTCCCTGGTAACCAATGAAACAGGGTACTCAATAACAGAAGCAAAGTTTTCTATGGATGAAAAAGGACAAATAATTTGGGCGTTTGTAAATAAATAGGTTGTCAAGAGCGAGTTTATCGCTTTTTAGCCAAAGCCAGGCAGAAGACAAAGAGCAGAGGCGCATGCGGAATGCTGCGTATTCCGTCGGATGCAAGACCCTCTGCCCTGGCTTCGGCACTCGCGGACGCTCCCTGGAAAGTGCATCCAGGACCAGACGGGTCGTACTCCTGCGTTGCCCTATCCTCCACACGAGTACGAATATTTTCCTATGCAATTGTTAAAGTGCTAAAAAAGGAGGTGAGTTTTACATAGCGATGGCATTTCTTTGCGGCGGTGCGTGCTGACGGGTAAGGGTCAAGGACAATGCGTATTTGAGGTGTTCTACAATTTCCAGCCGCTCTTCATGGCATAACTCGGGCAGGGCGAGCCGTTCCAGCCAGGTAACAATTTGTGTTTTTTCCAGATCTTTAACAATTTTATATTCTTGGTTTGTTTCTCCCGTCGGTTTTGGCAGCGGCGCAATCTCCATGCGCTCTTCCACCCGGCTCATGGCGGCAAAGTAATCGTCAGCGACGGTCTGGTCGTAGGCGCGCGCATAGATCATGGTGGTGTTGAGCCTCTTGTGACCCAGAAACTCCTGGATCGAGGTGATGCGACAGCCTGCATTGAGCAACTGTGAGGAGCAGTTGTGGTGTAAGTGGTGAGCATAAAGCACCTCCACCCATGCACCACAGACCTTGAGCTTGCTGTGGATAAGATCCTCAGGGATGGTTTGATTGCGTAAAAGAAAAAGATTGCCGAAATCCGCTATGATGCCTGGGGAAAGACTCGTCTCACTTCCGGGACAACACCCACAGCGCGGCATTATACCGGGCA
Organism: Marinilabiliaceae bacterium UBA5213; assembly: GCA_002412555.1. Lineage (GTDB taxonomy): Bacteria > Bacteroidota > Bacteroidia > Bacteroidales > Marinilabiliaceae > Geofilum. The sequence goes on from DHVH01000130.1 coordinate 7,651, forward strand.
ATACGAAGCCGAAGCCGGGTTATATTTTTACAATGCCAGGTGGTATGACCCTGTCATCAGCCGATTCGCTCAGGCGGACAGTATTATTCCGAATTTAGCAAGCCCGATTACATTTGATCGCTATGCATATGCCAATAACAATTCCATTAAGTATAATGACCCCTCAGGTCATTGGATAGAAACTGCTCTGGACATTGCCTTCATTGCTTATGATATTTATGATATCTCTACAAACGGGTTAAATTGGGAAAATGGTCTTTCTCTGGCCGCAGATGTTGCTGGTGTGGTTTTACCGGTTGTCACTGGCGGTGGGGTGGCGGTTCGAGCCTTGATGCATGCCGATGATGCTGTTAAGGCTATCAAAACGGTTGATAATGTGGTGGATGCCGCCAATGTAATCGATAATACAATGTATACAGCCAATGTAGGTGAAAACTTAGCTGAGATACTCCATGCGGCAGATAACCTACCGAATAAACCTTACTCAAATCCAAGGAGCAGGCCACCATATGGTACAAATCAAGTAGAAACGGTATGGGAAAATGCAAAACAAATTGATGGCAATGTTTACGATCCATTTACCGGTGAACAACTTTATTGGGATAAGTCAAAACAGAGAAAAGGACAATGGGATATGGGGCATACACCTGATCACCAGTATCAAGATATATGGAAAAAATATATGAATGATGATATAAATCGTATTGAATTTTTTCGACAATATCGGGACCCCAACAATTATTTTCCCCAATCAATTAACTCGAATAGATCGAGACGATATGATCCGCGATAATACAGCGCTTTTCAGTTTACCAATGATAATGAGTTTCACAAAGCCATTATGGAAGGAAAATAGACTATGAACGAGGATATGAACCTTTTTAAGGCTGTGGAAAGCGGCAATATACAAACTTATATATATTATATCGAGAATCTCGATATAAATATTACAAACGAGAATGGCCTAAGCTTATTGCATAAAGCAATAGCTCACCAACGTTCAGAAATTGCTTTTGACTTGGTAGTGCGTTCAATAAACGTAAATATTCAAGATAGTAAGGGGCAATCTAGCCTCCATTACCTTGCTTTTTTCCCGGACATAGAATTGGCAAAAGCGATTATCAATAACGGCGCTATCCTAGAACTAAAGGATCATTTTGGGAATACGCCCTTATGGTATGCAGTTTTTAATGCTCGAGGCAATTACGATTATGTCGTGTTACTCATACAAAACAAAGCAAATCCTAACATGTTAAATAACGTCGGAAGATCTCCGATCATGTTTGCTTCACAAATTAACGATCAAAGGTTAATTGAGATTTTAAGTAGGTAAGTGATATAACAAGAATGAGTTTATCGCATTTTGGACCATCGATAGGGTAGACAGAAAAGAGCAGAGAATAGCCAAGATTACGCTCTGCCCTATCGATGGTCACCTGTAGGCGCTCTGGTTGCTCTCCAGCAGAGCCGTATCCCCCATATTGTCGTGTTTATTATAGCAAATTTGCAATGTTAAAAAATCTCCAAAGGAGGTTAATGGATATTTGATTTCTTGAAAAGTGGACTTTTTATTTACTGCTTGACTCTATAAAGACCTCAACGCGGACATGAGACCCAGTTGCCTGATATGGCAGGATATAGCCCTCGATTCGGCGACCATCCATAGAGCAACCAGCCTGATCGCCAGGTA
>DHVH01000077.1 GCA_002412555.1 Marinilabiliaceae bacterium UBA5213
GGCATTCCACGGAGAGACTGTTGCCGTCAAACCCTCAGAGGAACCCTCTTCAATGCTCAAGGAGGTTTTGTTGAGGGTGATGCCGGTAACCAATACTATTGGTGTTGTCACCGTCAGCGATGCCGATGCATACACCCCGGATCCGTCCTGTGCCGTTGCCGTGATGCTGCATGTTCCTGCAGAGACCCCTGTCACCACTCCGCTGCTGCTAACTGTAGCTACACTGTTGTTGGACGAGCTCCAGAGTACACTCTTATTGGTAGCATTATCAGGTAACACTACTGCGAAAGCATTGGTTGCGGTTCCATAATTGATGAATGCCGATCCTAATGTCACACTTATCGACGACACAAGTATTTCCGGATGAAGAACCGGGGGAATATCCTCGTAGTCATCGATGTTCTTGTAATGGTAAGTAAACCTTTCCAGAATATTGTCTTCACTGTCCCTCACCACAGAGAGTCTCCCGAAACTATCGTAATAATAGCTGGTTGTAATACCATTGGGGTTGGTTGCACTGATGAGCCCTACTCCTGGTTTATAGGTATATGATGTAACTAGTGCTCCTGACAGGTTGTTTCGTAGTTTGTTCGACTCTGCTTCAATCTCTGCTCCAACCATATTTTGCAAGTAGGTCAAGTCGTTCCCGTCCGAAGCATGTCCAAGAGCACTTTTAACCTCAGAGTAGGCAGCCCCTCTCACCACGGCAACAACATATTGTTGTTTATAGCCCCATACATATGAAGTAGGCACTCCATCCCTCCCTGTGGCCTGCAAGAGGTTTCCCAGATTGTCATAAAGGTCGTATCTTAATTCTGAATTTAAACGAGAGTCAAAAACTGGCATTCTAGTAGCCGGATTGATTATAAACCGAGTATAGTTATCGACAGGAGTATTGCTTTGCAGGTGAAGTTCTTCTGATGGTTGTAGCTGGCCGTTGCTTTCCACATAATATTTTACGACAGAGCCGGTAACCAGATTATTCCTGCTGTTGGTTTTTTCAAGTACCACTCCCCACATATTACGTTGGAGCATCTTCGTGACACCTGCTGATATATCGTTCAGAAACGGTGTGGGGGCAGATGCCCCTAGGACATCTCCGGCATAACGGTAATTTACAGATATTGAATCGGAATCGCTATTTACGATTGTTTCCCTGCTCAATAGCCCTACAGGATTGTAGGGTGGTGCCGTGTAAAGATATTTGTTGACAGTGTAGACCGGATTCTGCCCGTTGGCGTAGTAGTCGTACTCCCTTTGTTCATTACGGAGGAATTTGTAGGTATAGTGTAAATAAGGCACACTTGAGCAATAGTCGTAACCTCCGTCTAACTCGAGTCCTCCAAAATAGAATGCCCGAGGGTTATCTTCCCCTTGTGATCCATAACGACTCCAGTTGATTTGCCTGGAGTAAGTCAGGTTTCCCGTATTACCGTACAACATCTCGTTCTTCAACCTTCCCCTTTCAAAATATCGGGAACAATGAGGGTCTTGCGGGAATATGTCCCTGTTCCATAGGTCATTAGTTAATAGTGTGTCGGAATGACCATTGTCATGGTTTGTGTATTCATACTTGGCATATCCATCAGACCCTTCATCATATAATTCACAAATAGTTGTGTACCCGATATTCAGCCCATCATTCTCGGTACTCAAAGGGATAACAGGATAACTTTTCATGCTCGAGACCACAAATGGCTGGTCATCGCAATCATATCCACTAATATTGGTAATGTATGTAGGCAGTATGTTAAGCACTCCTGTTGATGAAGATACCCCGGATGAGTCTGGTGTGATACGGTAGAAAAAATCCCGTCTTTGAATGATACCGGTTGAGTCTCCCGATATTATCCTTCTTATGCGAAGGCCTCCCCCTATACCAGTGTGAAGATTTATGACACCCCTGTTCTTGGTGTTTACTACTTTTGAGTAATCGTGGGGCTCAAAAAAGAATCTTGTATACCCCCCTGTGGGGTAATGTATTTCTGATAGTACTCCTGCATCCATGAAGTCCGGATCGGGATTTCTTAACTCAGTGATGATGCCGTTTGTCGGGAATCCTTTTCCATTATTGTACCCCCAATGGTCTGTGATGGAGCTGAGATACCCTCCCAGTTTGTTCTTGTTGTTATATGTAAAGTCATACCGTAATGCTGGTTCTGGCTGGCTTCCGGGCAATCCCCCTCCTTTAAAGCGTATGGACTCCAGGAACAGGCGTTCTTCGGGATTGTTGTTGTAAGAAAAAGTAATTGCTTTTATCCGGCTGCTATCGCTATTTTTCACATTAATTGTGTCCAGCTTCAACCATTGGATACGGTCGAATTTATTACTGTAGTAATTCTCATTGAGCCTGGGGATAGATTGTGTCATATCCAACAACAGGTAATCATCATTACTTGTATTTTGGAAGACGCTTGTGTAATCATTCTGATTGTATGATAGCTCCGTACTCCTGTTGAGAATGAAATCAATTGTCTCACCGTTGGAGCGGCTGATTTTTTTTAAATATACAGGAGAAGTGATTGTACCACTGCTTACTAGTAAGGAGCTGGTAAGGTTGTTAGCATTAGCCGTTTCGTAGCCAGAAATATTGGAAGCTTTGAACAACTGACAAACAAAAGGCCCCCTTTCATATTCTAGATGGATAACATCAGAACTGTCTGCTGACTCAATTTTATTCAAAAACCATGAATTTGCTTGTAATAGATATCCCTTGGCCGGTACCTCCAGATTGTTGGAGTAACCGTAAAAAATGGGATCGGAAAATTCAATGGCACCGGAACCTCCAAAATAGTAACGGGTGCCAAATTCATCGATAATGATGAATGACTTGAACGATCTTTGAAAATATGTGTCCAGGGTGCTATTTGTATAATTTAAATTCACCTCCCATGGTTGGATAAATTCATTATTAAACACTACTTTAACAGGCCGGTCGCACTGTACCTGGATCTCACCGGCCTGGTCAAACCAAAATTTGCCAGATAAACCAGGCAATGTGAAATTGAATTCATCTGGCTCAGTATCTGCAACAGGTGATGCATAATGTACCATTGTGCGACATGCAAGGCAATCTTCTGATACTATATTGCTGATGTATTGTTTCCATGATGGTTCAGAAATCCAGGTTCCGGCATATTGCAGGTAGCCATTTACAGCTCCCGCCTGGACAGAACTTTGGCTTTCGTCAGGTGCATTGCCGATTATTGTACGAGTTATAACTCCTCCCGCCTGTAATGTCCATCCCAAGCCCGTGGGTGATGGATGGATTTCCGGACGAATGCCCGCTGGGTGATAGGTCAAACTGATAGGCAGGGTGATGCTCTTGCCTTTCAATTCGTATATGGGTATGGATATGTTGGGTGTTCCCGTGTAATGTGATACAGGGACCGCTCCATATGTTCCCAGGTTTACAGCGGTAGGACTTGGCACAGATTGGATAATTTGCGATGGAGATATTAAAGGAAGAAGCAGGAACAGGATTGTTAACGAAATAATTTTTTTCATTTTCTTTTTTTTAAATCAATGATCTGATGGCAGTAAAAATTGAGTTTAGTACACTCAAAACAACAGAAGTAGCTTTGTATGTGAAACAATGCTGATACCAATTACATTAAAAAATGAATTGAATGTGATTGGAGAGGACTTTCGACAATCAAGAATGATTGAGGATAAAAGAAAAAATGATTATTTTTGCTGGCCGTTTTGTGATTAGTTATTTGCTCTGGCTTTGCGGGCTGAGTAGTGAAATAAGTACTTTACAAAGCGGTTTTTTGCTGGCAAGGCGAAACCGGAGTGATCTTATTTGACGTGTATAAATATACAATAAATATTTAATACAACGCACAATATACTTTTTTTTGTGCTTGATGTCGCGTATACCTACAACAGGGACGGGGCAATTGAATATAA
>DHVH01000028.1 GCA_002412555.1 Marinilabiliaceae bacterium UBA5213
TCCATGTATTCACTCATGTCGATACGAATGAGTGCATCCGTAGTGTCAAACAGATATTTGGCCAAAACTTTTGCCAAATGCGTTTTGCCAACGCCTGTGGGACCAAGAAAAACGAATGAACCAATGGGGCGATTAGGATCCTTCAATCCGGCCCTATTTCGCTGAATGGCCTTAACAATCTTCTGAATGGCCTCTTCCTGTCCAATCACCTGGCCCTTGAGCTCGTCACCCATTTTTAATAAGCGGGAGCCTTCGGCCTGCGCTACTCTTTGCACGGGAATACCGGTCATCATAGCCACGACTTCAGCCACTTTTTCGGCATCAACAATTTCGCGGTGCTTTTGCAGTTCCTCTTCCCACTTGTTTTTCGACTTCTCAAGTTCTTCCTGAAGTGTTTTTTCCTTGTCTCTGAAACTCGCTGCCAGTTCAAAATTTTGAGCTTTAACAGCTTTAATTTTATTCTCCTTTATTTCTTCTATCTGCGTTTCCAGCTTTAGAATGGTTTCCGGAACAATAATATTTGAGATATGAACCCGTGAACCCGACTCATCCAAAGCATCAATGGCCTTATCTGGCAGATGGCGGTCAGAGATGTAGCGCTCTGTCAACTTAACACAAGCATCAATGGCTTCCGGGGTGTAAATAACATTGTGGTGGTCTTCATACTTCCCCTTGATGTTATTGAGAATTTCATAAGTTTCTTCAGCAGAAGTAGGTTCCACCATGACTTTCTGGAAACGCCTCTCCAGGGCACCATCTTTTTCAATGTGCTGTCGGTATTCATCCAGCGTTGTAGCGCCAATGCACTGAATCTCTCCTCTGGCTAATGCTGGTTTTAACATGTTGGCGGCATCCAGCGAACCTGTTGCACCTCCGGCACCTACAATGGTATGGATTTCGTCAATAAACAAAATGATTCCCGGGTTCTTGGATAACTCATTGAGGATTGCTTTTATGCGCTCTTCAAATTGACCGCGGTATTTTGTGCCCGCAACAATGGAGGCCAAATCGAGCGTTACTACCCGCTTATCAAATAGAACCCTGGATACTTTGCGTTCAATAATGCGCAATGCTAAGCCTTCTGCTATGGCCGATTTACCCACACCGGGCTCTCCAATAAGGACGGGGTTGTTCTTTTTTCGTCGGCTCAAAATTTGCGCCAGACGTTCAATTTCTTTTTCCCTTCCTACAATGGGATCCAGACGGCCTTCTTCTGCTGCTTTGGTGATATCAATACCAAAATTATCCAGAACTGGTGTTTCACTTGAGGCTTTGGTTCCGGCCGATTTAGGGCCTTCCGCAGCGCCACCACCGCCAAAAGGACTGTCCTGATCGTCATCGTCAGGCATTTGTGACCGCGCAATTGGTTTTTGCTTGGTCAAAATACTTTTCAAGGGGTCATATTTTACATTAAATCCTTCCATAATTTGCGATATTGAGCCGTGCGTATCTCTAAGTAAGGCCAATAAAAGATGAATGGTTGTCACTTTCTCACTTTTCAAAGCCCTGGCTTCAAGGTGCACGAGTTTTAATATTTGTTCCGTCGATTTTAAAAGCGGTAAATGATCGGTATTGTTCACCGGCTTAGCCCCTTTGATTTTATCTTCAATGGTTTCCCTTAATTGATTGAAATCAACTTTTAAGCGTTCCAGTATTCTTACAGCTTTGCCGTCGGGCTGCGACAGTAAGCCCAACATAAGGTGTTCGGGAGCAATAAACAAATTGCCCAGTCGTATGGCTTCCTCCTTACTTAAGGAGATAACGTCGCGAACCTTTGATGAATAATTTAAATCCATATATTATTAAACTTCAGTACTTTTTATATAACATTTCTTCGTGGTGGTTGTTTATGCCAATCAACATACGATGTTCAAAAATAGAATCATTTCTCAAAAATAGTATATTTTACGCAATAATCACACTGCTTTTAGTAACATGTTTAAGTAATGTGGCATCCATAAAAAATGAAGCTGCAGGTTATCGAAACCATTGCATACATAAGCTACATGTATAAGTGAAAATTGTTCATAAATCATTGGGAACTTATTTTATAATTACGGTTAATTTGACTAATTTAGAGCGATCAAAAAAAGGTCTTTTTGCAGGCCTTTTTTTGTGTTCCAGACTCATCAAAAGTTTTAATTAAATGATTGAAGGAGATAGAATAATAAAGATTAACATCGAAGAGGAAATGAAATCTGCCTACATCGATTACTCGATGTCGGTTATAGTTTCCCGGGCTTTGCCTGATGTGCGTGACGGTTTAAAACCAGTTCACCGCCGTGTTTTGTTCGGCATGAATGAGCTGGGCATTGCGTCCAATAAGCCCTACAAAAAGTCAGCTCGTATTGTTGGTGAAGTGCTTGGTAAGTATCACCCACACGGTGACTCATCGGTCTATTTTGCCATGGTACGGATGGCTCAGCCATGGTCCATGCGCTATCCTTTGGTAGATGGCCAGGGTAACTTTGGTTCAGTTGATGGTGACAGTCCGGCTGCCATGCGTTACACGGAAGCCCGTTTAGATCGTCTGGCCGAAGAAGCTCTTTTAGATATTGATAAGGATACTGTTGATTTTCAGTTAAACTTTGATGATACCCTAAAAGAACCGACTGTACTTCCAACCCGCATTCCTTTATTGCTAGTCAATGGTACTTCCGGAATTGCTGTGGGTATGGCCACCAATATGCCTCCTCACAATCTGGCTGATGTTGTTGATGCCATTTCTGCTTATGTAGATAATCCTGAGATAGAAATTGATGATTTGATTGAAATTGTCAAAGCACCTGATTTTCCAACGGGTGGATCTATTTATGGTTACCAGGGGGTGAAAGAGAGCTACCAAACCGGCAGGGGCAGAGTTGTTATGCGTGCAAAATCAGACGTAGAGACAGAAAGCAACGGCCGGGAAAAAATAGTTATTACTGAGATTCCATATCTGGTTAACAAGGCTGAGCTGATCATGAAGATAGCCGACCTTGTCAATGATAAAAAGATTGAAGGTATTTCAAATGTCAATGATGAATCCGACCGTGATGGTATGCGTATTGTCATTGATTTGAAGAGAGACGCCATAGCCAATGTGGTGCTCAATCACTTATACAAGTATACTGCCCTGCAATCTTCCTTTGGGGTTAATAACATAGCGCTTGTAAAAGGGCGTCCGCAGTTGTTGAATTTAAAGGGACTCATTTCGAATTTTGTTGAACACAGGCATGATGTTGTAACCCGCAGGACCAAATATGAATTGGACCAGGCGGAGAAGCGGGCCCATATTCTTGAAGGGTTAATCATTGCCAGTGACAACATTGATGAAGTCATTAAAATCATTCGTGCGGCGCAAACACCTGATGAGGCGCGTGAGAATTTGATCAAGCGATTTGAGCTGACAGATATTCAGGCCCGTGCGATTGTTGAAATGCGCTTGCGTCAGTTAACAGGTCTTGAACAAGGTAAATTACGCAGTGAATATGACGCTCTGATGCAGGAAATTGCCCGTTTGAAGAATATTCTTGAGCATGTGCATCTGCGTATGGAGATTATAAAAAATGAATTGCTTGAAGTTAAAGCAAGGTATAATGAAGGCCGTCGCACCGAAATCGTTTATTCATCAGAAGAGTTTAATCCTGAAGATTTTTATGCCGATGATGAAATGATTATCACCATTTCTCATTTGGGATATGTGAAGCGGACGCCATTAACCGAGTTTAAAACGCAGCATCGGGGTGGGGTAGGATCCAAAGGGTCATCTACCAGGGATGAGGACTTTATAGAGCATATATATCCTGCATCCATGCATAACACCCTTTTGTTCTTTACCGAGAAGGGGCGTTGTTTCTGGCTGAAGGTTTATGAAATCCCTGAAGGAACGAAGAGTTCAAAAGGTCGTGCCATTCAAAATTTGCTGAATATAGATCCGGATGATAACGTTAAGGCATTCATTCGTGTGAAACGTTTAGGGGAGGATCCAGAGCATGCCAACTCCCACTACATTATTATGGGTACCAAAAAGGGAGTCATTAAGAAGTCTTTGTTGGCGGATTATGCCCGTCCCCGTCAAAATGGCGTCATTGCCATAAAAATTAAAGAGGATGATGAACTCATTTCGGCCCGTTTGACCAATGGTAGCAACGAAATTCTTATGGCAACACGTTCGGGACGTGCCATCCGCTTTAACGAATCCATTGTGCGCTGCATTGGCAGAACAGGCCAGGGCGTAAGGGGTATAACCCTTGCTTCGGCAAACGATGATGTCGTTGGCATGGTTTGTGTTAAAAACATGGAGGAGGATATTCTGGTGGTGTCTGAAAAAGGCTTTGGTAAGCGTTCTAAAATTGAAGACTACCGGGTTACTAACCGTGGTGGTAAGGGCGTTAAGACCATGCGCATAACTGAAAAAACAGGTGACCTTATTGCCATTAAGAGTGTGACAGACGAGAATGATTTAATGATCATCAACCGTTCAGGAATTACCATACGTCTGAATGTCTCCAATGTCCGCACAACAGGTCGGGCCACACAGGGCGTAAGGTTTATTAATCTGGATAAAAAGCAGGATGCCATTGCTTCTGTAACTAAAGTCTTAGCTGAACAGCTTGAAGATCAGCTGCTTGAAACTGGAAGTGCGGAGATTATTGATCCTGACCATTCACCATCTGAAGAAAATAGTGATAATTAATCAAAAACTTGTAAATTTGATTAACCAACAAAATAAAAAACGAAAAGCGACAACAATGAAAAGGATTTTATTTTTATTTATTTCTGTGCTTGTAGTAGGTACTAGCTGTGCCCAAAAGGGTAAAGTGACTGCTGCGTCTGCCTTTATCGATAATGGGGATCTGAACGCTGCTGAAGCGCGTATTAACGATGCCTTAGAACACGATAAGACGAAAGAATGGCCACGGACTTATGTGGTTGCTGCTAAATTGGCAACTGAACAATTCAAAAAGGGTAAAGGAGAGGAGAAGATAATTGATGCTGCTGATTACTATTTTAAAGCTGCTGAATTCGATCAAAAAGGAGATGCTAGAGGTAGAGGAATCGGGAGAGCTGAAAAAGAAATTAAGGTGGCTCTGACTTTCTTTATGCCTGAGCTGCAGAATGCAGGTATTGAGGCATTTAATAATGAGGATTATGAAATGGCCATGAAAATGTTCGAACGGGTTATTGATTTGAACAAGTTGCCACTTTATAAAGCGGACAATATGCCTGCGGATTCCGTCTTTATTTACTATACTGGCTTGGCGGCGAGTCGTTCCAAAAACTGGTCAAAGGCTGAAGACTTTTTCAATCAGGCTGTCGACTTAACTTATGCAGAAGGAGATGCCATTCTGTTATTACATGAAGTATATGCAGAGTCGGGTGATTCAGCAAAAATGGCTGATAATTTGAAACGTGGTTTTGAACTTTTCCCTGAAGATGACAGGATTCTAACTACGCTAATTAATTATTATCTGCAGACTGAACAGCATGAAGAGGCTTTGAATTATCTTAATTCTGCCATCGAGGGCGATCCAACCAATTACAGTTTCTACAATGCCAGAGGCGTGCTTTTTGATTTAAGCAAAGAATATGAAAAGGCTGCAGCAGAATACAAAAAGGCCATTGAACTTAATCCCAAGTATTTTGAACCAACTTTGAATTTGGGCGTGATCTATTATAATCGCGGCGCTGAAGAAATGAATGTCGCCAATGATATGAGGGATAACAGAGCATATGAAATTGCCAGGAAGAAAGCCGAGGATACTTTTCGTCAGGCCTTGCCATATATGGAGAAGGCGCATGAACTTCGTGCTGATGATGTGATGGTGTTGGAGACATTGAAGAATTTGTATTATCGTTTCGATATGAATGATAAGTACAATGAAACGGATGAAAAGTTAAAAGGGTTGTAGCAAAGAATTAGGCTGTTTATTTCCTAAGGAGATAGATGGGCAATTATTTGACTTCAATATTGTATCTATAAATAAATNNATTTATTTATAGATACAATATTGAACATAATATCAATTATAAGACTCGGGTTTAGATTTGTGAGATAGTTATGGATACATCACATTTCTTGTGCTGAAGTTGTGAGCCAGAATATCAATTTAGAGAAAGCAGAAATGAAAGTCAAGTCAATTGAAAATGGTAGAAATGTTTGAAAGCGGCGTACAAAATGAAAATTGATTCTAATTAGAAGGTTAATTTTATATTATACTATTGTGCGACTGTAACATTGAGCCGCTATATATTGTACTTAGAAACAACGAAAGACTTCGTCAAAAATCTTGTTTAGTTCTCCAGTACAGCAAGATCAAACAAATTATACTCAGGCCACTCAGCTGTCCTTGAGATACTTCTATGCATCATAGACCTGATATCATTGGCCAACATCGGGCCTTTCCAGGTACTGCTGTTGAACAAGACCACATAGGAAATGCCATCTTCTCGGTTTACCATCAAAACAGAAGATCCGGCCAAAGTGCCTGTTCTGTATCGTTCTCCACCTTGGACACCTCTCCAGCCCAAAGGGTGAAACCCTCTCCCAACCGGTGTGGTCATGATTTCCACGCTTTCACGGGACAAGATGTCGGCAGGATAAGGCTGCCCGTCAATAGCCAGCATAAAACGCATTAAATCGGTTGCACTGGCAATCCAACCTCCGGCTGCGCCTAGTGTTCGAATATCATTGCCGCCATATGATCTAGGTACCAAATCTCCTTTACCCGTATGATCACTGATTAAGAGGCTGTTTTCAGGTTCATAGTACTTGACTTCCAGTTCTTTACGGTCATCTATGAAGCTTTCACCTAATTGCATGTCAAAAATACCCAAAGGATATAAGATATTACTTTGAATATAACTCTCATAATCCTGTCCGCTTACATGCTCAATGACTTTGCTTAATATGGCATAACCAAGGTTTGAATAGGATGACATGGTTCCTGGGGCATAATGCAAGCGCTTGTCAAGCATAAAGGTGATGATGTCTTCATCGGTAACTGGCAGATCTTTACCAAGTTTTCGGGCAATAATGGTAGGCATAAACATGGGGTCACCCCACCTATTGGTCCATCCTCCTGAATGATTCATAAGATGAAGGACTTCGATATTTTCTACTTTTCTGTCGCGGTAGTTATTGTAGGGTGCAAAATTGAGAATTCCGTTTTCACCAAATACTTTATCATCCAATGAGAGTTTTCCATCTTCAACCATTTTCATAATGCCAGTGCTGGTAATGAGCTTAGAGATACTGGCTACCCGGAAAAGATGATAAGGCTCAACTTCCAAGTGGTTTTCGACATCAGCCAATCCGTAGCCCTTAGCAAATACCATTTCACCATCTTTGGCAATAGCAACAGAAGCTCCGGTAAGTTGCCACTGTCGCATGAAACGATCCATTTCCCGGTCGATCAGACTAAAATCACTTCCATTGGTGAACTTCCCCGAAATTCTAATGGAAGATGTTACCGGTGCCGGAGGTGTGAAATCGGTACCAAATGTCTGTATGGATGGACCAGTTATATATTTTCCGGCCATTCCGAGAATCAGGCCTACGAACAATACGAAAACTTTGTACTTTAATTGCATATACTTCTATGTTCAAAAAAAAGACTCACACAAAAATACGTATTATTGCCCAAAAGGTTTTAAGAAACACCACAAGTTTTAACTTTTGTAGGGTTTTATTTAAACTGATTCAAAAAAAGCATGAAGACTTTTTTATCTTCATGCTTTACGCCTTTCAAAACAATGGACATATGCGAACTATTTATGGAATTTTATTGTGCATCCAACAGCCTTTGTTTCAGCGAGTTCAGGTTTGTTGCCCTTTATCAGTGATTGTATGGCGTTGGACAAGTATTGCGTCTCCACATCGTTGGCATCCTGAGCGTTATCGTCAATGGCACCTATATAGGCCACTGAGAAATGCTTGCCTTCGTTTTTCAACAAATAAATATGTGGCGTTCTTGTAGCCCCATATTTTTTGAATAATTGTACATCATCCAGCAAATAGGGAAAATTAAACTTCTTTTCTGCTGCGTTGGAAACCATTTTGGAGAAACTGTCTTCCGCAACAATGGTTGAGTCATTTGGATTTATTGCGACTACAGGAAACTGTTTTGGACCGAACTCTTTTTGCAAAGCCACCAAACGGGCTTCATAGAGTTTAGCATAGGGACAGTGGTTACAGGTGAAGACAACAATAACTCCTTTTTGATCGGCGTAATCATTCAGTGATACCCATTGATTGTCAATGTTCTTTAGCTTAAAATCAGGAGCTTTATCTCCCGGACTGAGTTGTGCAGTGATGGCCATTGTGGCCATAAGAAAAACCATGGCGGTTAATAATACTCTTTTTTCCATACGACAAGTGTTTTAGTTATGCAATTTTTAGCTATAATGTACTGTCAATCCAAGCTCTAATCTCTTCATAATGGGTCTCCCCTTCATGAAAATACTTTTGCCCGTTGTGCCAAATTATGGTGGCCGGAATGGCGCCACTCCAGGAATCATCCATTGAGTTAATCCAATCTCCGCCTCTGGGAGTTATAACCATTATTACTTCGTGGGTAACCGTATTATTCTGCAAGAAAGGGAGAACCCGACTCTCTTTCTGATTGGGAAAATCGAGATTGGCCATGATAACCTTGACAGGTTTTTGTTGATAGGTCTCGGGAATTTTGTTGAATTCAGGAATTTCTTTAACACATGGCTGGCACCATGTAGCCCAAAAGTTGACAACAAAAATTGTGTCGGATGCGGCTTCTACACGTTTCTTCAGATCTGCAACGGGAACATCCTTTATGATTCTCGTCTGTCCCATTGACACAAAGAAAAAGGACAATAGCAGTAATATACTTATCAGTCTGAACATGGCAACCCATTTAAGGTGTTTGCCTATGTAACATTTTATGACTGCCTATTGTTCAATTCAATACAGGTCTTTTTGTGTTGTAAAAAACTATGCGCACGGCAATTATCAACCAAAATGGCCATAAGACAGGCGGCATATATTGTGGAAATACAGGAAATAACAATAAAGTTAGCAGGACTGGTATGAGCAGCACAACCCTAATAACCTTGCTGATGGTTGTATGTTTAAAAAACGGAAAAATCAATAAAAGGTGCAGAGGATTGGCCCATAATAGGTGCCAATTGGGGCCGGTGACCGTATGCTCAGTGAAGAACCATAAAAAAGTAATCAGAACCCCCATCACAGTGGTCAATAAAAAAACAAGGACATTCAACCAATGACTACTTTTTAACTTCCTATAGCAATACAAGGTATAAGCCAAAACCAATATGGCTAAAATCCATAGCCAAATATTAGGTGACCAAACAAAAGCGCTGCTTTTGTGGGCCATAAATTCCTGCAGAGGTATTATTCCCTGAATAATTGGACTACCTGAAATTTTATTTTCTGCACCAGCAAATTGTTCCAATAAATAGTCGGGAAGAAACTGCACAGAAGAGGCATCAACCAAGTCATCTGTTGGCTGTCCCAATACAATTTCCAATCCAAGACGCGTCCATGGCTTTTCTTGTAAATAGCTGGCAATAGCATCTCTGAAGGTCAATTGCCCTATATAAGTTTGATCAGGGTAAATTAGACCACCATTGATGTGGTCTGCTATTACATCACGCACTCGCGTTGCGCAGTTGTCAAAGAAAAAATGGTAATGGTAAGAGCGGTTTTCAGGTTCATAGTTAATCATCAATGCTTTAAACAGGGCTTCTTTTTCTTCTTGGGATATATTGAGTTTTTGTTCCCAAACAGATCTTTGTTCGCGTTGATATTCCAGCATAAACCGATCAAAGGTGGTAACTGATAACACATAGTCCAGTTGCCCACGCATAAATTTTAAATAGAAATTGGGTGTGTTAAAATCAAAAGTACCGTAATTGAATACATAGTCCATTTTCAAATGAGGATCGTAAACACGAATGGCCGTATGTCCAAAAATGCTGTAAAGTTCATCACCGGGAGCACAGGTCAAAATAGAGATGGAACTTTCGTTCGACAACTGCCCTTTTAGATCAATGCCGCTATTTAACAAAACGAAGATCCCGAGAATCGCATATTTACTAGTGATTTGGATCCTATTAAGTAATACCGAAAACCACTTAAAAGGAAGGATGTTACATTTATTTTCCATTGTTTGAGATAATAGTCCAAAAGATTGGCTTTTAATGCTCGAAATATACGTAAAAATGCCCAACCTCTAATAAGGGAACTAATTGAAGCAGTTAAAAAAATGTTAAGCTTTGCCAAGTTGTTGGTGCCCTATGGAAATACTCAACATTATTTTAATAATTACTGGTCTGTTGACATGTGTATCGGTGCGCAGTAGGGGTTTTGGTACATATGTATACTTATCATAGAAAGGTTGGCTACATCTGTATACTAATTTAAAGTAGTCGTTCGTACCAATTGTTATAATGAATTCTAAACTATCAGACATTCATTTTTGCTTAAATACTAAGTCTTCACTTAATTTCCCAAAGATGGCAATTCCCTCCATGAACTGGACACACAGGGTATAATATTTATAAACTATTCTATTAAGCATTTTATTAAGCAAAAGAACAGCTTGTTTGAGCCCACCATACCCTTAATTACGCTTAACTGTTTGCTTAAGTATAAACTTAATTATATCTTTATGCTCTTTCATAGTCGAATTATTACCATATAAAGTTGTAGCAAAAACGGATGATTCATATCCCTAAAATACCATGCAGTATCCGAGAGCAATTATTGCGTTCATGGCCGGATATATTTCCGGGTATTGATCGTATTGTTGCCCTCTATGCTAATAAGAATGGGGAAACAGGTGGGGAAGAATTGGTGCGCCAGGGTCAGAAATACATCCACAGGGACCTATTGACAAAGGCATTTGATAAGCGTTTGGCAGAGTTAGCAGGTGAACAACCCGGGTACGTATGGCTTACGCGTGATCTCTTGCCCTTTGAAGCGCATCCTGCGGGACAAAGGCAACTGGATATTTTTTCGGAAGAGCAGCATCTGGTTATGCAGCTTCGCATGAAACATGGAGTTGGCATGGATTTCTATTATCTCTTTTTCCGGGAAGATCAAAGCAATTTTGGTGTAAGTCGCCTGCAAGGCCCCCTGGATACAGCGCGCAAAGCGTTACTTGGATCCTTGGTCTATCGCTTTGCACGACTCTTGTATCAATCTTCAGAGGAACAAAAAGTCTATTTGCAGCAGTTTACAAATGTAACAAAGCGTTTAATTGAGGGACAGTTGCGTCCGTCATTGAATACTATTCCACCCCAATGGCTGAAGCAGTGGACGGATGATTATTTGAATGAGGTGTATGAGCAAACCGGCGCCAATATTCGCTTAACACCGGCCGCTTTAGACTACTTATCAACCGCAGAAGACTATAATAATGCCAAAGAGGGCTTAGAACAGGCGACACAATTCGCTTTAATGATGTCGGCTGGTGAAATGGAACGGGATATTGTCATTGAAGCAGCCTATATAATCTTTAAGCCAAAGCCTGATACCGGATCGACGGTGGCTACGCCAACGCATTTGCCAGCTGGACGGATGGAACGAACGCGACTGTTCCTCGATCGATTGGAAAGGGCTGCTTCCATTTTGTCGGATATGGGTGAAGACTTAACCAGCAGTTCAGTGGGACAAACCATGGAACGGCCCATTTCTGCCCCGGCTATTACCGATGCTTTACGAAAAAATAAGCGTCGGGTCTTGCTCCTGCTGGAGCAAAACCCGACGCAATGGGGGTTAATACGGCAATATTTTAGACCACTTATAAACATTGTAGATAAGGAGAAGGCAGTACGACAAATAAGCTGAAAAACAGACTTGTTTTGCGTAAATATCACACCTCTAATCCGTCACCATGCCTCCGATCAGCGCCTGGACAGAATCCATCTGATGCTTTTCTAAATAACTTTTGATACCGTCAATTATTTTGATGGTAATTTGGGGATCTATAAAGTTCGCAGTACCTATTTGCACGGCGCTGGCACCTGCCAACATAAATTCGATGGCGTCTTCTGCTGTGCTGATGCCTCCCATACCAATCACCGGAATTGCGACAGCATTGGCTACCTGCCAAACCATGCGCAGGGCAATTGGCTTTACCGCGGCACCTGACAGTCCGCCTGTTATCGTGGACAAAACGGGACGACGGGTTTGGGCATCAATGGCCATTCCCAACAGGGTATTGATCAGGGAAACTGAGTCTGCCCCTGCACCCTCCACCCCTTTGGCTATTTCTGCAATGTTGGTAACGTTAGGCGACAATTTAAGCATTAAGTGCTTTTTGTAAACTTCCCGAACAGCGGAGGTTACTGCAATGGCTGAGGGACAACTGGTACCAAAAGCCATGCCGCCTTCTTTGACATTGGGACAGGAAATATTGAGTTCAATACCTGGTATGGCATCCAGTTCGTTGATTTTTGCAGCGGTTTCGACATACTCCTCAACAGTAGATCCGGATACATTCACCAGAATATGGGTCTTATAATGCTTAATGCGTGGATAAATGGTTTGAATGAATTGATCGACCCCCACATTTTGCAGACCTACAGCATTTAGCATCCCCATAGACGTTTCAGCCATGCGTGGATAGTCGTTGCCTTGACGGGGATGTAGCGTTGTGCCTTTAACCACAATTCCTCCCAGGGCATTGATGTCTATAAAATCTTCATACTCTTCTCCATATCCAAATGTTCCGGAGGCTGTCATTACTGGATTTTTAAGCTCTAATGAGCCTATTTTAACGGATAAATCTACCATTGTAAATATTTTGAGTCAAAAACTGGTCCATCAGTACAGGTACATTTGTTGCCATCCCTGGTTGGTGCTATGCAACACAGGCAAGCACCTATGCCACAAGCCATGTGGTTTTCGAGGGAAACCTGACAAGTTAGGTTATGGTTGTTGGCATATTTGGCCAAAATCCGCATCATGGGCTCTGGTCCACAGGTGTAAATCCAGTCAAAATCAGGTTGCTGGGTCCGCATCACCGGATGGTTTACAACATAGCCTTTTGTGCCGGCACTGCCGT
This sequence comes from Marinilabiliaceae bacterium UBA5213, assembly GCA_002412555.1. Lineage (GTDB taxonomy): Bacteria > Bacteroidota > Bacteroidia > Bacteroidales > Marinilabiliaceae > Geofilum. The sequence continues at coordinate 13,050 of DHVH01000028.1, forward strand.
CTTCAGTGGTGACCATGACTTCTCCCAATTCGCTATAGGCATCCAGGCGTACTAAATTAGCAGCTGTGCGTGTGCCTATTAAAAACCGGGGTGTTATACCGTTTTTTTTGAGGTGGCGTCCTAGAAACAACAGCGGAGCCACTCCACAACCTCCCCCGACTAATAATACGCGCTTGCTATCGGGCATGTTATAACCTTTTCCAAGGGGATACACCATATTTACATTGGAGCCAATGGCTTGCTGTGTGAGGACTTTGGTGCCCTTTCCAACTTCTTGTATCAGGAGTTTAATTTGCTGTTTGTCATAATCCACATCGTGTATGGATAAGGGCCGTCTCAAGTAGGCGCCTGGTGCACCATCTATGCGAACTTCAGCAAATTGCCCAGGTTGCATTTCTGGTAAGGCTTCTGCACCTGCCTGGAGGGTCAACACCACAAAGTCCTTGGTCTGTCTATCATTGCCTACAACGGTGAAATCATGGATGTACTTCATTCTATGGATAATTTGTATCAATTTGAAAAGTGCCTGGATAAAGGATGCCTGCCGAAAAATATGATTACATATGTGAACAGGCCGTTTACCGGACAAAGTTAAGGTTTTTTTAGCTGAATTTATTCATCCCGAAAGTATAAACCGCTACGTATTTGATGGAACTGAGCCAATGGCTTAAAAACAGTGCTAGCAATACTGAAAACTGCTGGAGAAATTCACACTTTCATTGAATAAAAGGCCGATAAAAAAGCTGTAGAACCACCTATACATAAAGCCCCAACATAGGTAGAAGCATAAATTATGGCCTGCTAAATACTATTCCGGAAGGTATTCCCGAAAAGTCCGGTCTCTATAAAAAACAACGATGCGTTCTATTTCTGATGGCGGGCTGACCTTACCCATGAATGCCTCTTGGGCAGGCTCTGTGAAATTCATTTCAGTCTTTTCCGGACTTTCAATGGGCCGTTTAGGGTCGGTTGTCCCATTATCGCCAGTATGGCTTTTGTAGGGTACTGGATCTTCTTCCCTGGATTGGTCAAAAAGCTCCAGCGTTTTCGCCTGACTAGTGGCAGCATTGGCTCTATATACCTCCCCGATGCCATTGATGAGCCAATCGCTGCTGATTTGAGGGAACTTCAAAAGAATTTTTTGAATGAAATCCAGACTTGGGTTATTACGACCCGAAAGGATATGGCTAACACTTGAACGCTGAACACCGACAAGCTCAGAAAATCTAACTGGTGTTAACTGTTCTTTATTTAATAATTGTTGTAAGCGGTCTTTCATAATTAGGCTGCTGATAGTTGGTTTACAAATATAAATCCAATGTTTACATTTTGCAAACGTTTAAACGACCGAATTTATGGTACAAATGTAAACTTGCAGTTCAGTCATACTTGTATTTAGGCAGGCCCAATCCTTCATCTAAAATGCGCCTTTATATGGCTAGATATAAACACTTGCTCTATTGAAGTATAGGATGTTTTCTAATGCTCTGTTTGGAACGATGGATAGGATAATATTGCTTGGTGAGTCCTAGTGCTTGACGGATGTCTTCCTGGTTTAAGCCTTGATGGATATGGGATTTATCCTATGAATAAAGCACTGTAGAAGTAATTGTTTAATTATATTTTTTAAGTGACTGGTTATTAGCATTTAAAGATAATATTTATAACCCTATTGGATTAGTTTTGAATAATTATGCACATTGCGTCTGCTTTACATTGAATTAATAAATGATATAAATATTATAAATGATTGATTTTGTGATAAATAAGTAGAAGTTTTAAAGGTTATGAATACGAAAATTATGGGGTTTTTGATTGTTTACATTTGTAGCACCCCTGATTTCTTAGGCTTACTCCTACCCTTTCTGTTTCTACTAAGGTTTGCACAAGTTATTTTGGCTACGAAAAGTAGGCACTGCAATTTTTCGGACAAAGTCCGGGATTTTATGTTTCGGCCTAAGTTTAAGTATAGTTCTTGGTTGAAAGTCTTTTCTGGAGGTCCCTGCCCAATGAATTTATCATAATTAAGGGCATTTGAAGAGCTTTTAATGTTTCATTTTGGACTCTTATATGTAGGGGAAGTGGATGACATCTTTCGTTAGTTTATGTAACTTGAATTCGACATGGTACTAAAAAAGGGGTATCGAAACGATACCCCTGCTTATTAATTAGTATTGCGAATTACTAAACTATTTTTTTCCAAATTCTTTAATAACTGCTTCTACCCACTTCTCAATGCGTTCATGGGTCAATGCTGCCTGATTTTCAATGTCCAGGGCCAAGCCTACAAACTGGTCGCCACGCTCGGCACGCGAACCTTCATAGGAGTACCCTTTTGTGGAGGTAAAACCAACCACTTTGCCGCCTCTCGCTTCCACGAATTCGGCCATAATCCCTACACCATCCACAAAGTTTTCAGGATAGTTCTTCTGGTCTCCTCCGCCAAAGATGGCGAATTTTTTGCCTTTGAAAGACTCATCTTCAAGGGTTGGCAAGTACTCGTCCCAGTAGTTGGGCAACTCACCATCAAACCAGGTTGGCACTGCAAAAATGTAATTATCAAACTTATTAAAATCCTCCAAAGTGGCCACATCAGCATCTACTTCCTCGCAGTTATCGGCGCCTAAGTGCTTAATCATGTGTTTGACCTGCTGATGGGTCTTGACCGATCGGAAACTATAGAAAATTCCTACTTTCTTCATATTTACGTAGTCGTTTATTCAACTTATTATTAACGCTTAGTATTCTAACAGCTCTTTGGCGGCTTGTAATACTTTTTCTGTATTCGGTAGAATGGCAGCCTCAAGAATTCGGTTAAAACCTACGGGAGTAAAGGTTGAACCAACCCGCTTAATGGGTGCATCCAGGTATTCAAAGCCCAAATTAGAAATTAATGCAGCCACTTCCCCGCCAAAACCTGCAAATACTTTATCTTCATGCACAATCATAGCTCTGGAGGTCTTCTTAATAGACGCCAGTATGGTCGCTTCATCCAAAGGCAACAAACACCTTAAATCCACTACTTCTACATCTGCAATGCCTTCCTTGGCTAATTTTTCGGCAGCCTCCAAACAATGATGGGTGGTGTTACCATAAGTAATAATGGTCAAATCCTTCCCTTCGCGACGCACACGTGCTTTACCAAAAGGCACTTCAAAATCGTCCGGAATAGAAGTCGCTGCTTTTGGTGCATTATACAGCGCTTTGGGTTCCATGAAGACGGTCAGTCCTTCTGATCGAATGGAAGTACGTAACAAACCAGCTGCATCGTCCGCAAAAGACGGGTATACTACGCGTACGCCCGGAAAGGTGGTCAATGCCGCCTCAATATTTTGTGAGTGATACAAACCTCCACCAATGTAACCACCAGATGCTAATCGAACGGTAATATTGGGCGAAAACTGTCCCTTGGTCCGCCAGTATTCATGCGTGGTTTCTACGAATTGTTCCATGGCAGGCCAAAAATAGTCGGCAAACTCAGCACCTTCCACCACAATGCGAATATCCTTTTTATAGCGCGACATGCCATTGGCAGTTCCCATAATGAAATCTTCAGCAATGGGGGCATTAAACACACGTGTTTTGCCAAACTCTTGTTGCATCCCTTTGGAGACATTGAAAATCCCACCTTTATCCTTATTGGCAATATCCTGACCCCAGATAAAGGTATCCGGATTGTGCCGGAATTCGGCCTTCATGGTTTCGTTCAAGGCTTCAATGAGCTTAATCTTAGGACCATCGAAGCTGTGCAGACCTTCAGGATATTTGGATGCTGGATAGGGCTCAGGTGTAACAAAATCATGAATGGATTCGGGTGTTGGTTGCGGAGCGGCCAATCCCTTTTTATGAGCGTCTTTTACTTCAGCTGCCACCTTTGCTTCAATTTCCTTTAGCTCATCTTCCGTAGCTCTTTTGTAGCGCACCAATAATCTACGGTACTTATCCAGTGGATCGTATTCCTTGACATAGTTCAACTCGTTTTTATCCCGGTACAGATCATGGCGGTCACTGTTGCTATGCGAGCCAATGCGCACGCAATTGGCATGCACCAATACTGGTTTTTGTTCTTTTTTTGCCCATGCTACAGCTTCTTCCATGGCATTCATGGAATCAAAAACGTCTTTACCGTTGCAATAGAGTATTCTCAGATTTTTAAAACCTTCAAAATTCTTAGCCACTTTCCGGTTGGCAGTTTGGTCTTCTTTGGGGACCGAAATACCGTAACCATTGTCCTGAAAGACAAACACAACAGGCAATTCCTCGTTGGAAGCGCCATTGATGGCTTCGTATACATAACCTTCAGAGACTGAGCTTTCACCCTGACTGCTTATCACAACTGCGTCTGTTTCTTTGTAGGTCTTTAATGCGCGCCCCAATCCGCTGGCATGCAGTGTATGGTTACCGGTACAGCTACTCACATTATGGATATTCCATGAGGGTTTGGCGAAATGGTTCGACATGTGACGGCCGCCACCTGCTACATCCGCATCTCTTGAAATACCATTATAGATGATTTCCTCAGCGGTCATGCCTGCGGCTACACAGGTTTGTAAGTCGCGGTAGTAAGGAAATAAGTGGTCCTTATTTTTCCGAAATACTTGTCCAATGGCCAACTGAATGCCATCGTGACCAGCTGCCGGGGCGTGGTACGACCATCCAATGGCTTGCTTCAGGTAGTTGGGTGCACGCTCATCGAGCGTCCGACCCAAAAAAAGCAAGTGGTACCACTTTAAAAGGGTCTTTTTGTCGGTTTTCTTTATTGAATGATTGACTGGAACGTTACTTTTCATCTGTATAAAAATTTTTTAAATTATTGGTCAATTGGAACTTGCCCAATGACTGACCAATGCTCCATTAGCTTAAATTTCCCCGTTTAAATCCCATTCCTCCAAATAGTCAGCTACTTTTCGGAGGAAGTATCCTCCCAAGGCACCATCCACAACCCGGTGATCATAGGACAAGGAAAGGTACATTTTGTGACGAATAGCGATGACATCTCCTGTGGGAGTTTCTATTACAGCCGGTTTTTTCTCAATGGTACCGGTGGCCAAAATAGCTACCTGAGGCTGATTAATAATGGGCGTGCCAATGGCATTTTTGAAGGAACCAAAGTTGGTAATGGTAAAGGTGCCTCCTTGAATGTCATCGGGTGACAATTTATTATCACGGGCTTGGTTGGCCAACCGATTGATATCGCTGGCCAAACCTACGATGTTCTTCTGATCGGCTTGTTTTACAACCGGCACAATCAGGTTTCCTGATGGTAAAGCCACAGCGATACCAATATTCACATTTTTGCGCAGAATCACATTGGTACCGCTCACCGAAGCATTCACTCCCGGATAATCGCGCAGAGCCTTGGCTGAGGCATGTGTAAAAATGGGCATAAAGGTGAGTTTTTCACCATACTTTTTCTGGAAGTCATCCTTGTGCTTATTGCGCCATAATACCAGATTGGTTACGTCGGCCTCAACAATGGA
>DHVH01000201.1 GCA_002412555.1 Marinilabiliaceae bacterium UBA5213
GTGCCCACTGACTCAGACATATAATTGCTGAGCATGCAGTAATTAGGATTCTTAGCTTCACAAGTGTTGATCTTTTAAGTTAATAATGCAAATTAAATGGTGTTACCAAACGTATGTCCCTACAGCTCCTGAAGCAATCTCAATGGTGGCAAATAGTCCATTGTGCTGCACCTTACACCTTTGGGTTTTGTGGGTATTATTGACTACCACAAGCACAATCTTGCCATCGGGAGTTTTAAAAGCTACGTTGGGCAAAACCTCTGCATTTATAGGAAGGTTACGAAATACATTGGGTCGCTGTTCATCCTCAAATAGCACAGTTCCCCTGTCGCCGGGGGCTGTAGAAGCAATTCGCACGGAACCAGGCCGTACAAATTTTGAGGCATGTGCTATGGTGTAGTAGGCCACGTTCCTTTCTACTTCATCGCCATCAATAGCTATTGCACCCTGACAGATTGAGCAGCCACCGTTATCGGTATGTGGATCATGATCAGGATCGGCAGCCAGGTTCCAAAGGATTACATTCCTGCTCCAATGTCGTGTAATATCAACAATCATACGTTTAACATTGCCGGCAATGTCCATCTCGGACGATCCGAAGGGCCTATCTCTGATTAGCTGTTCCGTAAAGTAAATATTTTTATCGGGACGTGCATTATACACATCGGTCATAGCGCTCACATCCCCTGCATAATGATGAAAGGCAGAACCATCCACATACCTGGCTGCATCGGGGTCATTAAGGATAGATAGAGGATAATCGGGCCTATCCAGATTATGGTCGAAAGCTAAAATTTTGGTGTTCAAACCCGCAGCACAAAGGGCTGGGCCAAGATTATTTTTAATAAAATTCTTTTGCTGATAAGCCAGCCAGAACATGCTGGGGGTGTTTCGGGAGTTAAGCGGCTCATTCTGAATAGTAATCGCATCGATTGTAATACCCTCAGCCGCCATGGCCTGAACGTATTTTACAAAATAGCGGGCATACACATCATAACAATCCTCGCGAAGCTGTCCGCCACGAACATCAAAATGTGTTTTCATCCAAGCCGGGGCTGACCACGGGGAGCCTAAAATCAGGATATTAGGATTAATTTCCAGGATTTCATTCATGATGGGAACTACATCATTAAGATCCTGCGACAAAGAAAAATGATTGAGTTCAAAATCGGTCTCCCCTTCAGGTAAATCATTGTATGAGAACACGAAGCTGTTAAGATCTGATGCTCCTATGGTGAGGCGTATGTAACTAAACCCTACATTATCCCCGTCTGTAGCAAACATCTCATGTAGAATTTTTTGACGGGCAGATTTGCTCATATTAACCAAATGTTCTGCACTACCTCCCGTGAGCGCAAAGCCAAATCCATCAATAGTTTGCATCTGCTGTCGGTCGTCAATTACAATTAAGTGCTCTCTGCCACTATTGCGGTCAACAAAAGGAATCTTTTCAGGTTGTTTCTCGAATAGCACTGAGCGATCTGGTAATGATAACCATTCCTCAATTTCTGGGAAAGCCTCAGGTTGGGCATAAATTGTTTGAGGCTGCAGCATAAGTAGAAATGCTGAGATTAAGAAGAAATACAATTTGTTCATAATTGCTTGAGTATTTTTGGGTAAATCACGATCGGGGATCTCATATTCCCGGTTCAATTTCGAGCCAATATAATTAAAAGGGGATACCATGGCAAAAATGAAGGTCATTTAGACAAATTACTATCAGAGTTTGCTGATTTATTACAATAAAAAAATGATCGCGATTTGGTCTTAGGAAAATATTATGGTGCCATACAAAATGAGTCAATCCTCCATCAATGTTAGTGTGATCACCCCTTGGTGCGATGGAGAATATTCCTTTGAATTAGTGAAAACCTGAGCAGCACCAAGACCTTTATTCAAAATGAGAAGTTCATGGGGCGCTGGTTCCATTCAGGAAAAAATGGCTTGACCAGCAGGAGAAAATGGATTTTGAATTGATGAATCAAAAACTCTAAGTGATTATGGAACAAAGCGGTTAACAGCAGATGTAAATTTGGAAGCTATAAAAGTATATTTACGAAGATATCGCCAAGGCCTTAAGTCGCATCATATACCACAAAAATAATAACCTTTACAAAGTTACTTAATAGCGAGATTCTGAAGAAAGCAGGAGAGTATTGATTCCTTAAGAAAAACAATTTCCCTCCTGCATCTTTTCTTTACCTATTCTTTTTTATTTCAAAAAACATCATCCATTGAACGCCGAATTTGTCAATGACCATGGCGAACAGGTCGCCCCAAAATTCTTCTTTCAAATCACTGACAATTTGCCCGTCCTTACTAAGCACTTGATACAAGGTATTTATTTCATCTTCGCTGCTGCAATCCAAACTTAACTGGACCGTATTTCCTTGGTTGCGGGGGCCCATTCCGCAAGTATCAGACGCCATTATTACGAAATCTTCATTTCTTAAAGTCGAATGCAAGATTTGATGGTGGTACTCAGCCGTAAATTCTTCTTTGGCAGGAGATTCCCCAACTACCATCAACTCGAGTTCTCCCCCGAAGATGGACTGATAAAACTGCATTGCTTCTTTGCAATTGTCTTCAAAATGCAAATAAGGTTGAATCGCTTTTTTCATGTTTTTCTATTTTTTAATGTAATGGATCAGGGCGAAATTTCTTAAGGAAATTTTCCGCCACGTTATAATAAAAATCAGAGGACTCAGAATGGCCCTTATAAATTTACGAAAAATGAGCATAACAAGAAAAGCCAAATCGGGCATTCATCCTTTATGGTAAATGTCTGTTACAAACTTACAGGACTTTCTAGTCCTGTTCAATAGGTGAATGCGTCAATTT
>DHVH01000177.1 GCA_002412555.1 Marinilabiliaceae bacterium UBA5213
GAGCGGTCGTAGCAATATTGCGCGGCTGACATAATAGGCCGGCTCACTTCGGTTATTACACTAAAAGCACGGAACTCGTCTTCGACTCAGACAGCCGTGCTTTTTACGTTTCATAACCTCGTTTGCAGATCGGCCAATTCTGAAGGCCGCTCCCTATTTGCTACTCCCTTTCCAGAGCTATATGGAGATTTAGGTAAATGAAATTGAGCGGTCGTAGCAATATTGCGCGGCTGACATAATAGGCCGGCTCACTTCGGTTATTACACTAAAAGCACGGAACTCGTCTTCGACTCAGACAGCCGTGCTTTTTACGTTTCATAACCTCGTTTGCAGATCGGCCAATTCTGAAGGCCGCTCCCTATTTGCTACTCCCTTTCCAGAGCTATATGGAGATTTTGGTAAATGAAATTGAGCGGTCGTAGTTCTATTGCACGGCTATTTTACCTTCCCTTATATTCTGTACGTTTTTGTTCATGAGATGTCGTACATGGTTTTTAAAGATCCATTTTTTAAAGAGGTTCAATTGTTGCTGATGTTTTTGGTAGAATTCATCGGGGGAGTTAAACAAGCCAAAGTCCTGATTAATGCCTTTGTCCTGAATATAGGTGTGGTTGGTATTCCACTCAACCGGGGGCTGACTTAGATTTTCGGTATAAACTCCGTAGCCGCAAAAGCCAGTAGGACAATCTTTGAATTTTTGTTGAAGTGCAGTTAGGTAGACTTTGTCCAGAATAAGGCCTTCTAAATTATACCACTTCCCTTTATGATAAACTTCCACCCAGCTATGCAGAATATTTTTGGGGGATAGTATATACCATAGCCCTGTGATAGCTCCTTTTTGCAAGGCTTTGTGAATGGTGAAGCCATGCATTCTGTTAGGGATACCTACAGCCCTTAACAGAGCCATAAAAAGATTGGCTTTGGTGTTGCACTGTCCATACCCATCACTTAGAACCTGGGAAGCAGAAATAGCATCGTCCTGGTTGTATCCAAATAAAATTTCATCCCTGACAAAGTCGTAAATGCTTTTTATTTTATCATATTCTTCCAGCTTTTGCCAGTCTTTTTCGCTGACAAGTGACTGAACGATTGGATTTTCATAATCTAAAATAGGTGTGCTTTTTAATAAGTGATTCATAATGCTCTCCATTTATTGGTTTAGGACAAAGGTCTGATGAAAAGTCTCCCTAAACTTGAATAAACTGGCTAAGCTTTAATATTTCGTGTGGAGAAAATCCGAAGTTTTCGCGAAAAGTCCTGCTGAAATGGGCACTGTCTGCAAATCCTGCCTCATGTGCAGTTTCGGTCAGATTGAAGGATTTTAGCAAAGGCAAGGCTTTGAGCAGTTTTGTCCAAAGTTGAGCTCTTCGATAGGTTAATCCTGTCTGCTCTTTAAAAATATGTAAAAACCGGCTTGTGGAGAGGTTGCAATGGTTGGCAGTTTCCTCAGCGGGAATTACCCTTTGAGAATTGTTTTCCAGGTACTCTAAGGCCTGATTTATGCGATGGTCAGCCTCATGAAGATGATGGTGGCAGCTGCAGTCGAATGATAGGATGGCCTGTTCTATCTCTCCCTTTAGGTGGGATGGATCGAGAAGTGATTCTTTTTGCACTAAAAAGGATTGAAGATTCTTAACCGCTCCGTTCTTTAATTCTTCCATCTCATTTTTAATTGTGCTCTTCCATGTATGACCAATAGTTGAAGCTGGATTTAACAGAATCAGTAATTGATGGTTCTTTGAAACCACTTTATGACTCAAGTTCGGCTTAAGTAATACAGGATGAAGGGTTTCAATTGTTTGACTGGTTGTTTCAATCCAAATAGGCCCTGTTATGGGAATACTTATTTGAAGGGCATAATGCTGATGCTTTTGATTGTTGTCAAAAGTGCCCAATAACCAGCCAAAATTGTTTTCAATATGGATGAAATTTTCCATCATTTAGTTGCGGGGCGCTTTTTCATCGGGAAAGCGGTCGGCGTATTCGTTCCAGAAGCTTTTGACTTCGGTTTTGACTTCTCTGTGCAGCCAGAGCATGCCCAAAAGGTTGGGAATGGTCATCAAGGCAATGGTGATGCCCGAAAAGATCCAGATGAGGGAGGTATCCACGATGGCCGCTAAAAAGAAACCGATGACATAAACAATTTTATAATAGACAACGGATTTAAGTCCAAAAAGGTAAACCATTGCTCTGCCGCCATAGTAACTCCACGAGATAGCGGTGGAAAAAGCAAAAAGCAGAAGTCCGATGGCCACGATGTACTTTCCCCATTCGCCTAACCAGCTCTTTGAGAAGGCAACCGTAGTTAATGGGGCGCTATGCAACAGGGATTTACCCTGGATTTGAACATTGGCACTGGCAAGGGGCTTACCCTGACGGACTTCCAACTGACCGCTAAAAGGTTGCCCTCTTCGGTAGACCACGACCTCTTCAGCTACCGAACGGGCATGCAACAAGGTGAGGGGTTGAACTATTTGTCCTTCCACCACCTCCATGCTTCCGGTAAAGAGGGGGAGAGTGGCCTTTCCATTTATATGGCCGGCGAGTTGATTTTGTTGGTCCGGATCTGATTCGGAATAGCTATGTGCCAAAATTTCCAGGTCGGTAGTCTGAAACAGATTGTCATGCTTCTCATGCCAAACACCGGATGCAAGCAGCGTCATACCGGTAAGAGAGCAAATAATGATGGTATCAATAAAAGGCTCGAGTAAGGCTACGAGACCTTCCGAAACCGGCTCGTGGGCACGAGCAGCCGCATGGGCAATGGGTGCCGAGCCTTGTCCTGCCTCATTGGAGAAAAGTCCGCGGTTAACCCCCCTGTTAAAAGCAAACGCCACGGATGCCCCTAAAAAGCCACCGGTGGCAGCTGTTCCCTTAAACACATCATGGCCAATGGCCATGATGGATGGCCAAATGTTTTCGTAGTTGTAAAGAATAACCAAAAGTGCCCCGACAAAATAAATAAGCGCCATTACTGGCACCAGCGTCTGGGTGACTTTGGCGATGCGTTTAATACCGCCTACAATGACAAAGGCCAAAAGAACGGATAAGATAACACCGGTGTATAAGTGAGGGATGGTAAAGGTTTCAAAAAGAGAATTGGCGATGCTGTTAATTTGTGGGAGGCTGCCGGTACCAAAGGAGGAGAAAACGGTGGCCACGGCGAAAATGGCTGCCAGCCATTTTCCGAAATGCAACGTACGACCCGACGGGAGCTTCAGGTGCAAGCGTTTTTTCATATAGTACATGGGGCCACCCGCAATGGAGCCATCGGGTGCTTTTTCACGGTACTTGTGGGAGAGGGTGACTTCCACAAATTTGGTGGTCATGCCAATCACAGCCGTCATAAACATCCAGAACAGCGCTGCTGGTCCACCCAAATGTAAGGCTAGCGCTACGCCCGCAATGTTGCCGGTACCTACAGTCCCTGAAAGGGCCGTAGTCAGTGCCTGAAAGTGGCTGGTATCTCCTTCATCCCCTTCCCGGTCAAATTTGCCCCTGACTATTTTTAGGGCGTACTTGAAATAGCGAATTTGCGGAAACACCAGATACAGTGTGAAAAACAAACCCGTTCCCAATAATAAAAAGACGAACCATTGTGAGCCGCCAATGGCGGTATCGATAAATGTCAATATTTCGCTGAATTGCTGCATGGAATGGTGATTTCGTGTGACCGTAAGGAAACGGTTGTTTTTTATAGGATTTCGTAATTTTTTGCTGATAATTGGTAACAAAAATAACGCTATATCCGGATTTTCCATAAAATGTTTACATTTTATGGATAAAACTTCTCATGGATGGTTCAGAATTCCCCCAACTTCAACAACACAAAGAAAGTCAAATTTGCATTTTTTCAATAGGAAAATGAAGTCTGATAACAAGTAAGTATGACATAGACAAACACCTAAACAAAAAGGGGATAGCTGCAGGCGCAGTTATCCCCTTTTTAAGTGTCCTCTTGTGTTTTAGGCCATCAGGTTTTCTATGTCTGCTTCAACCGTGGCAATAGGTGCGATGCCAAAGTTCTCTACCAAAACATTGGTGACATTGGGTGAAAGAAAAGCAGGTAGCGTGGGACCCAGATGGATGTTTTTGACACCCAATGACAGCAGCGCCAGCAGCACAATAACGGCCTTTTGCTCATACCAGGCAATGTTATAAACGATGGGCAGGTCATTGATGTCCTCCAATCCGAAAGCCTCTTTTAGTTTAAGTGCTGTAATAGCCAAGGAGTAAGAGTCGTTGCACTGGCCGGCATCCAATACTCTGGGAATACCGCCTATGTCGCCCAAGGGCAATTTGTTGTACCGGTACTTGGCGCAGCCTGCAGTGA
>DHVH01000021.1 GCA_002412555.1 Marinilabiliaceae bacterium UBA5213
ATCAACGTAAGATAGGCGTAGTTGGCAATTTCCTGATTCCCTAATTGTCCTATGCTTGCCCGTAGTTTCAGGTCGGAGAGCCAATCATTTTTTTTCATAAAATCTTCTTCCGACAACTTCCAACCGACTGACAGAGAGGGGAAGTATCCCCACCTGTTTTTTTCCGCAAAACGGGAAGAAGCATCTGCCCTGAAGTTTGCGGTAAGCATATACTTCATATCGTATACATAAGTCAACGAAGTAAAATAAGACATCAATGCCCATTCTGAACCACTGCCTCCATTCCATAAGTCCTGTTCGGTACTCCCAAAGTCTATATATCTGAACTTCTCGGTATCATACTCATATCTTCTTCTTGAGGCGCTTATTCCTGAACCGTAATTGGTGATAAATTCACTGCCGGCTAAAGCATTTAAGGAGTGAAGATTAAACTGCTTGTCGTAACTTAATGTATTGTTCCAGGTAAAAGTCAACTCTTCTCCCCTGTATTCATTTAATCCGTTTGGCCTGTTCTGCCGTCCAAGGCCCCGATCTATCTGGCTGCCTCCGCCATCATCATCCCCAAAATTGGCATAAAAAGCTTTGTCGTGTAGGTAGTTTAGATCGATACCTGCATTGGTTCTGAAAGTCAGTTCTTTTTCGGGCAGGAAAGATATTTCCCCAAAAATATTGCCAAATGTTTTGAAATGTGAGCGGGTGTCGTCGGTGAAATATGCCAGTGCAACCGGGTTCTGTGTCCATTCATACTTATCGCTTTCCCAGCCCCCCGTATCCCTGTTATTGTGTTTATAAAAAGGAAGATCGGTAAAAGGATTTCTTTCTGAATAGGTTGGATCGTCAGAAGATTTGTATACTGGTATGACCGGTGGACGGAGCATTGCGTGCCTGATGATTCCAGGCGCATCGCCTTTTGACGATAGTTTATCCTGAATGGCATAGGAGAGTTGCATATTGGTGCCTACTTTTATTCTTTCCGTCAGATTGGCATTGATATTTGTACGGAAATTGAAGCGGCTGTATTTGTCGTTGTCATACACAACAATCCCATCCTGGCTGACATATCCCGCAGAGAGCAGATACTGTAACTTATCACTACCCCCGCTTGCTGTCATTTGAATATTCTGTGAGTAACCCGGTTCAAAAAGTTCACCCAACCAGTCCGTATCTACAAAATCGCTTCGTCCCTTGTCTCCCGTATAAGGATTGGTACCTGAATATCCGGCATTATTCCACGCCTTTTCCACCACATTCATATACTGTTCCGAGTTGAGCATTGTTGGCAGATTTGTGGCATAATGTATGCCTCCATAATAATTTATCTCAAAATTTGTTTTACCTGCCACGCCGCTCTTGGTGGTAATGACAATTACGCCCGCCGAGGCTCTCGATCCGTAGATAGCAGCGGCAGAAGCATCTTTCAATACGGTCATCGATGCGATATCAGAAGGGTTAATAAATGCCAGTTCCCGGGTAGGGACACCATCTATAACATATAGCGGATTATTGTTACCAATGGTACCTTCCCCCCTGATTCTGATGTTTATCTCATCGCCAGGGGCGCCCGTGCTTTGTGTTACCTGCACGCCGGCGACCTGACCCTGAAGTGCCTGCCTTACATCGGCCACACGGCGTCGCCCCATATCATCCACGTTGACAGGCGCCACTGCTCCGGTAAGGGTTGATTTTTTTTGTAGAGAATATCCCACCACTACTAACTCATCCATTAGTTGCGTCACGGGTTGAAGCGCAATCTCCAGTTCCGTTTGGTTGGTTATTACAATCTCATGATTAGAATAACCAACGTATGATATTCTGAGTGTGTTATTTACCGGAACAGCTACTTCAAAGTTTCCGTTGATATCGGAAACAGTTCCAGTACCTGTTTCCACAACAAGCAGGGTTACTCCGACCAGTTCTTCATTGGTCACGGCATCTTTTACAGAGCCTTTGACATGGACAGTTGTTTGTGCATGCAATCCTGAAGCAAGACAAACCATCATCACCAAAAATAATGCTTTCTTCATGTTTTACAAAAGTTAAGTTATTTATACGATACAATTTTATTATTCACAAAAAGCTTGTCGTCCCTATTTATAATTTCTGCTCCCGATGGCAACTCCACAATAACACAGGCACGGTTGGCTGGTATTTCTATCTCTCCGGTGCCGAGAACAGACCTTCCCAAATAAGTTTTTGAAACAATATCAAAGAGGTCACTTCCATCTTTCACAGGCACATATTTAACCTGTACAGATTCTTCATACGGATTGTACATCAAAAAAACAGGATAGGTTTTGTCAGCATAAAAATCTGTAACATTACAGTTAAGTTTAAGGATTTTCTCCACATTGGTTTTTTCCACAATTGCCCCGAATATTCCTACGGGGGCGGTACTATAGAGGCTGAACATCGATTCTTTGGGGTTATCTTTGTGCCACTTCGGTCCATCCCCGATAGCAACGGGATGTACACCTTCTAGCCGGGGATTATCCATGTCGTCCGCATAACGCAAACCTTCGTAAGCAATAATTGAATTCGTGTAATCCTGCTTGCCCGGGAGCCATTGGTTCTCGTCAGGTATTTGATCGGGAAAGAAAAGCCGCGCAGCGTTCACGTTGTTCAACATCCATTTGCCTATAGCCCTGGCAAATTCAGGTTCATATTTTACCATCGGAACAAGAGGCATGGCCATTTTAATGCTGTTCATCAGGAATGCGTATCCACCACCGTCGGTAATACTTCCTTGCAGTCCGCTGACATCATATTTTCCCCATTTATCTACAATAATGCCCCATCCGGTACGTCCGGTTTCACTTTTTGTACCTTCAAAAACCCAATCAAGCATCTTTGCCACATCGTAATTGGTCTCTTCTTCGGCATTTAAGCGGGCAGCGGTATAGATACCGATGGGCAGCAATATTTCGTAGAAACGGCTTTCCGTTTGATTATCCAACGCCTCGATCGCTGACTTTGACCCTTCCAGATAACGTTTATTTCCAAACTGTTTGTACGCTGCATACAACACGTAACCATGCCCTCCGGCAGCGTCTTGCTGTAGCGGGATGTGGTTTATCATACCCTTCATTTGGGCATAATCAAAGTAGGAGTAATCATAATTGCCGTTTAATACAGAATCGGCTTTATAAAACTGTTCCGCAATCGCACGTTGGATGTTTTCGGCATTCTCCACACCTGGGAAAACATCACAGATATTATAATACAACACGTTCGGGAAGACATCATACCACCAGTCCCTCCCGTAACCACCACCCAAAAGAGCAACTTCAGGGGTCGTGTTGTTCATCATGATGTTCCATCCGTTGTCTGTATTAAAATAATTTTGGGCCATTTTTACAAAGTTGTACCCATTCTGGCTGGTTTTGTCAATTCCTATCAATCCTGCACCCAATATAGCCGCGAAAGAGTTGAGGCTTTCATGAAATTCGCCGTTATTCACCTCTGCCCCCTGACGCACATCATGAATAGCGGTATATAGCCCGAATGTTTGCTGCGGCAAATTGCGTTGATTATCATCCAGCCAAATCATCGGCCCGGCAGGTAGTTTTGAGTCAAAATCAAAAACGTACTCATCAAACAGCCTGGCTCTTTCTTTCCAATCCAGCAAATCGTAAGGTTCAGGCATGTTTGGCATAAGCTCTACCCTATTGATATCGATTTGTGCAACTGGCGTTCCGTAATCAGCTTTGGGTTGATTGCACGACAGTAGCGAGACAAAACAAGCGAGCAGGAATAGATTAATTATCATTCTCATCATAAATCAATTTTGTTTTTCTGTATAATTTGTATCAATATCATTGATAATATTTTTAGCAAGCGGTAAGGACAATAGTTGAATAGCTCCTACAATCACCAATGCATATTTCAAAGCAAAATCTTCCGATACCCAGTAAGCAAGCGATATGAACAATCCCATTCCGAAAGCGCGGCCAATAAACAATCCTACCTCATGACTGAGGATATAGGAATATTCATTTCTATTTTCGATGGCTTTCACGGCATCAATGGTTTTCATCATGGTTGGGAAATAGGCCAGATCGTGTAGGGGTTGAAACAATACTTTGCATAACACGAACACAATAACACCGATGGCAGAAAAAAGAACGGCGTTAACAAGCGTCCCCAGGAAAAATACAAACAGGCCAAGCCCAAATATCGCCATCCGGTGTCTGGGTTTGGCAATCCGTCCCAACGTGTAAACCAGTACAGCCGTAAGCAGTCCGCCAACACCCTGTATCAGTCCCAAAGACCCTTCATCACCTACCAGACGCATAACCAGGATAGCCGGTGCTGTTACCAGAAACCCCTGTACCATTCCTTTTAGTCCGGCAAGAGTCAGAAGTTTTTTCCAAAGCACGTGAAACCGAATATAAAAAAATCTTTTCTGTACCGGGTTGTCGAAATTTCCTTTCGACAATACAATTACGGCAGCAATCGCTATTAGCAAGCTGAACACGGTAATGATTTGATATCCATTATTTACATCCAGCACCTTTCCAAGGAAGTTAATACTGCCTACCGATGCCAAAAAGGTGCCCACGATTAACGGGACAGTTATGCTCCACAACGAGAAAAAGAAAGACTCAAGACCAAAAAAGTAGTTTCTGTTTTCATCGTTTGTAGAGTTTAAAGTGAGCAGGTACCTGTTGGTCCAGAAAAATCCGGTAGATGCACCCAGTATAAATCCTGACAGCCCCAGTTCCATAATTCCTATGGCACGCACAAACATCATTGCCATTAATATGAAAGCCGACAACAAAATACCAAAAGCATAAAGCTTTGAAGCGCTGAATTTTGTCAATAAGAATCCGTTAAGTACCGACGTAACCAGTACCCCGAAGTACATGCATAGCTGGTAAATTGCCACATAAGCAGGACTGCCCGTGTTGCGCATGATATAGGCCCCCACGAAAATTTCAATGATGGGTAATATGAGCGCGTATAACATATTTGTTACAAGCAGCGTTCTTATGTTCAGTGATTGAGAGCGGAAAAACCTGTATTCTCCCAATATATTTTTCGACATATCTCTATTTTAATGAATTAAGTATTTCTCTGATTGAGAATTCAGCTCCGCAAATAACCTCGTCACTTGCACCGTAAAATATTTTAATGGTATCATTCTCTATATAATGACCGTTTGTGAAAACAACGTTTCCGAAAAAACCGGTTTTTTCATACGGCGCAACAGGTTCCATAATCGGCTCTATGCTTCTTGCCAACACTTTCGACGGATCGTTCAGATCCAACAGCAATGCACCCAGACAATACCGATGGGAGGCATCCGCACCGTGATATATTTCAAGCCATCCTTCCGGTGTTTTAATAGGTGGTCCTCCCGCTCCTACCCTTGCCGAATCCCAGCTGTTTTTACGTGTAACGGCAATGCACTTGTGATTTCCCCAATGTATCCTGTCAGGTGATTCGGCCAGCCAAATATAATTACCGCCTAACTCGGGACTACTGGGACGGTGCAGGGCGTAATATTTCCCGTTTATTTTTTCTTCAAAAATGGCGCAATCTTTATTATGTGGAGGAAATATCATCCCTTTTCGTTCGAAAGATTTAAAATCATGGGTGATAATCAATCCCACCCCCACTGCCACGGGCGACACCATCGTATAGGTAAGATAAAAACCATCCTCCATCGTCGCCACGCGGCAATCTTCAATACCGAACGACTCCGTCGCTCCCTCTCCAAAAACAGGCGGATAAACTGGGTCTTCGTGGAAATGCAGATCATCGTCGCTGCAAACAAGGCGCAAATACGATAAGGTAGTAAGATAGTTTTGTCCTTTATATTCTATCACGCGTGGATCTGAGGCATTCAATTGAGGGTCATCCTTGTCGAAAATAAGAATTTCTATTTTTCCCTCATTATTATATACTGGAAAGCTTATCTTTCCTTCTATCTGCTTAGGACGCTCTGCCACACGCAACAGGAGCCAGGTCTTGCCATTCATCCTGAACACCCCGGGATTGAGCAAACAGGTTATTTCCATTCCCTCTATTCCTGGTTTTAAGTCTGAAGGAAGCAACAAAGGATTTTTATTAAAACGTTTTGCAATATCCATAATATAAATATTTTTAATAATATTCAATCAAAATTAATTATCACTATTTGAAACACGGTATCCTGAGCGTTCAAAATAGTACACTTTTCTTTCAAAATAGAAAAAGATACTCTTTTATAAGAGAAAGTGTACCTCTTATAGTGAAGAACAGACTAAATTAAATAATAGCGTAAATTGTAAAGAGAAAACATGTAAATTTGCAATTACGATATAGTAAAATAAATGTCATCATAATGAAAAACATGATTTGCATATTTTTTCTCATTTTACCGGTGATGGGGTATGCAATAGATTTTGATATCGAAACCCTGACAAATAAAGATGGTTTGTCGAATAGTTCCGTCAATGTGATTTTTCAGGATTCCAACCAGTTAATGTGGTTTGGCACCTGGGACGGCCTTAATTTGTATAACGGGAAAGAGTTTAAGGTATATAAGCCCTCTCCTGGGAATAGACAAAGTATAAGTAATAACATCATCAGAGACATCATTGAAGAAAAAAGAGATTATTTGTGGATCGCTACAGACATTGGTATTAATAGATTTAATACCAGAGAGAAGGTTTTCGAGCGTTTTTTGATTGATTCTCTAAGTCAGGAAATAACAAATGAGCACTCTTATTTAATCGCCCGCAACACCGAAGGTAGAATTATCGCATCGGTCTATCAACAAGGCTTATATTATTTCAACAATGGGGAAAGAAAATTTAAACCATTGAATATCAATAAAAAACTAAATATTAAACAAATTGTTTTTGACGATCATGACAATTTATGGATATTAACAAAAGAGAAATCACTGTTTACCGCTACACTGCA
>DHVH01000023.1 GCA_002412555.1 Marinilabiliaceae bacterium UBA5213
AGGCGTTCGTTTAATAGCTCACGCAGTTCAGGTAAGTAGTGCACCTGCTTAAAATCTGCCTGGCTTTCCTGTTGTTCAATATCAAAAAAGTTTTTCTTATAGTTGTTGTGTTTAAACTGATGCACAATTAATCCCTCATACACATACCTGGAAGGCATAAACTCAGCAATTGCAGGAACCTTATCAACGCTGGTGAAATCTTTATTCAGTTTATCGAAGGTAAACATAGCACCACCCAGCACCATTTGCGGAATCATTACCAGTGGAATTAGTATATAGATGGTAACAATGGAGTTGAAGGAGGCCGAAAGTATTAAGCCTAAGATATTGGCAAAGGCAGATATGGAAAAGAGCGCCAGCCAAAACTCGAAATACATGTTTTGAATGCCCAATACATAGTTGGCCACAAATACAAAGAGCAGCATTTGTATGGCCGAAATGGTAAAAAGCAGCAGTACTTTAGAGGCCAGATAGCTGGATCGGCTCAATTTGAGAAATGATTCCCGCTTTAATATTTTGGCATCCTTGAATATTTCTTCGGCACTGATGATGAGTCCGAAGAAAAGCGCCACCACTATGCCCATGAAAATATACGGCGGTATGTTTTCATTTTCTCTGAAAATGTAAACATCGGAAGTAGGGTCAGCTATATACCTGATTAAATAGGCCAAAATAAAGCCCAGGAAGGGCGCTTCGAGCAGGTTAAGGGCAATGTACTGCTTGTTGCTGACCTTGGCAAAAAAATCCCTTAAAGTATATATTTTAAATTGGTTGAACCATGAAGGGATGTTCAGACTTTTAGGTGGTTTGGTTTGGACTGTGTCCACTTTGGGAACAAGGTTTTCCTTCTGATAGTGTTTGTACCACTCTTCCGGAGCTACTTTGCGCTTATTGGTATAGTTGCCGTACTCGTCTATTACACTGGCATCTATGATGTTAAATATCAATTCAGGATTGAGGTTACCGCAAGTGGGACACTCGCCCTGATCACTGTTGATTTGTGCGTCCAGTTGTTTGAAATAGATGAGTGATTCACCCGGGTTGCCGTAATACACCGGATAGCCCCCGGTATCAAGAATAAACATCTTGTCGAACATCTTATAGATGTCTGAGGATGGCTGGTGAATAACTACAAATATAAGTTTACCCTTGAGGGCCAACTCCCGCAGCAGGTTCATGACATTCTCTGAGTCGCGCGAGGACAAGCCCGAGGTGGGTTCATCCACAAACAATATAGCCGGTTCACGAATGAGTTCGAGGGCTATGTTCAATCTTTTACGTTGGCCACCACTGATCATTTTGTTAAGGGGCGAACCAACCTTTAAATCTTTACGCTCATAAAGGCCCAGATTTTTGAGGGTATCCTCAACCATCTGGTTAATTTCTTCCTCTGACTTGTCTTTGAAACAAAGTTTGGCGTTGTAGTAGAGGTTTTCGAAAACAGTGAGTTCCTCTATCAATAAGTCATCTTGCGGAATGAGTCCGATGATCCCTTCAATGCTCTCTTTTTGGGTATGCAGGTTAAACCCATTGATGAGCACCTCTCCCTGTGTGGGTGTCTCAATGCCTGAAAGGACATTCAAAAGCGTTGTTTTACCAGCACCGGAAGCCCCCATTATACCAATCAAACGGCCCTGCTCTTCGGCCATATTGATGTCCCGCAGTCCAACAGTGCCCGTTTTAAACTGATAAAGCACGTCTTTTACCTCATAGCTAATTCTGACCGAATCGGCATCGGTAAGAAAATGCCCAACCACATCGGTGTAATAGATGGGCTGGCCTTTGGGTATTCTGATAAAGCTACCTTTCGGGAAAAGATAAATGCGTTTATTGCTGATAACCATGCCATTGAGAAACAATTCCTGGTCACCCGTATAGCGCATAAAGTACAAATCGGCACTTTTGACCCTTAATAGGATGATGGAACCGTTGAGCCCGGTGGTTTGAATGTGCTTGCTTTCTGTTTCGGCTCCCTTTTCATTATTGACCAGCAAAAAATCCGGCATATTGAGCTTCTCGGCTTCACTGTGAAGCACGAAAGACTCAATGGCGGTAATCTCGTTTTTGGGTAGTTTAAACACTTGAGCTACCGTACTGATAATGGCCATGCGCTGCTCGGTCAGCTTCATATCCATGCTGATGAGTTCGTACAAGCGCACCAGAACAACCACTTTTTGTTCCCGATTAAGTTGTTTATTGATTTTTTTGCAAATACCCAGAATACGAACAGAGTCTTTCATAGAGGTGAGGCGCACCTTTCCGTCCTCCTCGCCCTCCTCCTTGTCCCCGTCGGACGAATGTTTTAAAAACAGTGCAAAATATTCCTCTACAGCCTCGGTGCTAAGTTGCTGCTTAAGAAAAATGCGAACATACTCTGTTTCATTGGTTTCAACGCCACCATCCTGTTTGGTTATTAGACCAAACAGCTGCATCAGCGCTTTTAGAATTTCTTCACTCATTCTATAAAAAAATCAATAATGGTTCTTTAGGGAATACTAGTCCGTATAAACGATGTAATCAAACGGTATTTCGACAATGTCAGAATACTCTTCACCCGCTTCTAACATGTCTTCTTCGTCTTCGTGGTAATGCCATTTAATAAGGACTTCCTTGCCATTTTCTACAATTTCTTCAAACTTCAGAAGAATATCGAGAATGACTTTGGAGGAAGCGGTATTAAAGTATTCCAGTTTAAAATTAAACTCCGTTCTTTCCAGCGGATCATTGGCATATGCATCAATCCAATCGAGTATTTGCTCGTAAAATTGGTTGACATCTTCAGGAAGTGACCTGCCTGATATCTCAAATTGCCCGCTCGTCTTATCCAGAATTACATTTGGGGTATCGTCTGTGCCCTTGATGTTAATAACTTCCATAGTATATGCTTTTATCAGTTTCTTTTAATTGTAGAGGTCAGGATAAAAAAGGAAACCTGCTCATTGAGTTCTTTAAACTGGTAGGTTAATTTACTGCCGGTTTTCTTGGCAATGTCAATTAAGCCCAGTCCGGCTCCACCTTTTTCCGAAATAGTGGACTCTTTAATTTGCTTTTTGAAAAGGTTGGACAAACCCACTTTATCGAGACTGTTAATCAATTCTAGACTTTCCTGAAGTCCCGCTACCCTTTCGTTTTTAATAATGTTACCGGTAATGATGTTGTAGCTGTCATCGCCCTTGCTCACCATCACAATACCGCGGCGTTCTTCATCTTCATCGCTCAATGAGTCGGCATGTTTGCTAATATTCTGCAAACACTCTACCATAACATTAAAAACTTTCTTTTGCACAGTGTTTGATTCTGCACTTTTCGAAAGGCTTTTTTCTGTTAGAGAGGTAAAAGTTTTGGTTATTTCCTGCGTTACCTCGCCTTCATAAACCAAGCTAATCTCATTGGTTTTCATTGTTTTGTACATTTGATATGCAAAATCCAGAAAGCCTTGTTTTTCTTTTTCCATCTTTATTATAATTCAAAGGGTCCAAAAATTATGTAAATATAATTACAATTCAATTCCTATCAATAAAACATCGTCAACTTGTTTTTCTTCTCCCATCCATTCGTAAAATTCCTGCGAAAATTGACGCGAGAACTGAGCCATACTGGTACCGGGCGTTTCTGTTAATATTTCACGTATTCTGCGCGGTTGAAATTTCTTTCGGTCCGCACCCCCAATCTGATCCGGCAAACCGTCACTAAAAATAAATACCTGATCTCCTTTTTCGTAAGTAATCAGATGATTTTCAAAGTCTTTTTCTATTTTTTTCCTTAAAGGAATGCCGCCAATGGCTTTGCGGCTTCCGTTGTATTCATTAAGTTCGCCGTTGCGCAGCAAGAATAAGGGCCGGTGGGCTCCTGAGAAATCGAGTGTTTGCTTTTCTTTGTCGATGATGCAAAGCGCCAAGTCCATTCCGTCGCGCCCAAGCGCTCCTTCCTGATCTTGCTTTAGGGTGCTTCTTACCTGTTGGTGCAGCTCATCCAAAATTTGTGCCGCTGAATGATCGGTTTGTGCATTAACAATGTTATTGAGCAAAAAGTAGCCAATAAAACTGATCAAGGCTCCCGGAACACCATGGCCGGTGCAATCCACTGCAGCAATGTAAGATATGCCATCTTTTTCAAAAAACCATGGAAAATCGCCACTAACCACATCTTTGGGACGGTAAAATATGAACGACCGCGGGAAAGACTTCTGAATATGGATGGTTTGTGGCAATATGGATGTTTGTATGCGCTGGGCATAATTGATACTGTCCGATATTTTTTTGTTTTTTTCCTTGATGTCCTCTTCAATTTTTTTGAACTCGGTCATGTCATGCGCCACAAACAGAACCGTTTCCAATTCGCCCTCCTCGCCCATTTCCGGGATGGATTTAATTTCCATTATGCGTTCACCATCCTGGGAGGTCATGGGGACTTCAGTAATGGTTTGTTGCTGTTCTTTTTTGATGGTCGCTAGCGCTTCTTCTACAAAATCGATAAAGCGGGTATCAATCTCCAGCTCATTGATGCGCTTTTTAACCAGTTCCTGGGGATGCACATTCACAAAGCGGGCAACTGCAGGGTTCACATAAACCAATTTGCCCAACAGGTTAATACGTATGATCATATCCGGAGAGTTCTCAGACAAACTCTGCATCCGACTCTTCATACGTTCTTCTTTTTCAGCGCGCTTTCGCTCGGTTATATCCTGGGTATTAAAAATGATGCCTCTGATGGCTGGGTCGTGCAGGAGGTTTTTTCCTTTGGTTTCAAGAAAAAGTTTTTCACCATTTTTTCGCAGGTAGGTATATTGCGCTGTTTGCTCACCGCCTGGTGTTTCCAGGAGGTATAAAAACAGGCTGTTGATGGTTTTTAGTCCCCGGGGCGTTAAGATGTCCGGATCCATACCATTCACGGCATCTTCATCGTTGTAACCCAATATGCGCTTAACCGAAGGACTTTCAAAAACCAATTCCTGATTTTCGTTGTATATGGAAATAAACTCCGAGGCGTTCGTGAGTAAGGCCTCTAATCTTTTGCCGGAATTGGCCACCTCTTGAATTTGAGTTTCCAACATTTTGTTGGATCGCTCCAACTCATCTTGGGCGGCAATCATCTCATGGGCATTCTTGCGCAACTGATCCTCGTTTTCGCGCAGTGTGGCCGTCATTTGCTGAGACTCAACCAGCAGCTGTTCGGTGCGGGTGGTTATTTTAAGGTTAAAGATGGTTTGTCCAATAATGCTGGATACCTCGTTGGCAAAGGTCAGCATATAACCTGGCAGACTGTTTTGCAAAAAGGCTATTTCCAAAACACCCTGGAGTTCTTCCTCTTGCAACAATGGCACGATGATGATGCTTTTAGGTTTTTGCTCGCCCAAAAGTCCCGAAGAAATAGAATAGTAATCAGCCGGAATTTCAGTGCGGTAAATGAGTGCTTTTTCATAGGCTGCCGCACCTATCAGGCCTTTTCCTATTGCTATTTCGTTGTATTCGAAGCGGCGACGACCATAGGCATACATTGCTCGTCGCTCCAGTTTGTTGTTGTTGAGAATATAGAACGCACCCTGTACACCATCCATATACCGAATGAGGGATTTTATGGTGGATAGCGACAATTCTTCCAGATTGTGGGCGTTTCGGAGAATATCAGAAACAATCTCCTTTCCGTAGGTAATCCAATTTTGCTCGTCTTCTTTCTTTTTGCTGCTTCTGATGTTTTTTCCCAAATCAAGCAGGGTCTCAGAAAGCGGATCGCCCAATGCTTTAATATGGTCCCAGTTGTTTTTCTTAAGCGCGTTGGCCAACTCAATGTTCTTATTTATTCTCGTTATGAGTTCCTCCATATTTCGTTGGCCAGAGGCGGTTTTTTGCTCCGTTCTATTGAGAAAAAAGAGGATGGAAAAGGGGGCACCCAAGATTAAAAGATTTAGCAACCATACCGGGAAATAACCATGAATATGAAGGATATTCAATAGAGAGACCGGTCGGTTAAGCAAGGACAAAAAACCGGACCACGATAAAAAAAGCAACAGCAATGCGGCTAACAGAAGAAAGTATCTGTCGCGGGGATGTAAAACATGAAGCGAAAAATGTTTTATCCAGGTTTCTTTAATATTCAATTTTTTGAATAATGCTGCCATTGCTTATAGTATATGCTTATCAACCAGTTGGGTTGCTATTTCGTTCCACATTTTATCAATTTCTGCCTCATGAAAGGTAACCATCTCAATGAGGTATTTACATTGGTCTTCCATAATTACGGGAAGGAGGTAAAGACAAACGTTTGCTGATTGCCCCAGTCCGGATGTAATCGGTAACATCGCCTCATCTAAATCACGAACTACCATGGGAGCCTGATTAAGGACTGCCTGACCTGGTAATCCTTCGCCTGCTGCAAATGCCTTTGGATGGTAGTCTTCAGGAAGCGCGTAACTCTGTTCTACGATAAACTGGCCCAAGGGTTC
This sequence comes from Marinilabiliaceae bacterium UBA5213, assembly GCA_002412555.1. Taxonomy (GTDB): domain Bacteria; phylum Bacteroidota; class Bacteroidia; order Bacteroidales; family Marinilabiliaceae; genus Geofilum. Next base: position 6,443 of record DHVH01000023.1, read on the forward strand.
TGTTTCTTTGTACAGAATGGCTGCTCCGGCTCTAAAGGTCTCTGATAGCAGGTGCAGAAAATGATGCCGGTCTTTAATGCTTTTTGGGTCCGCGAAAATCTTTTTCAGCATTTTGTCCTGATAAGAAGCAAATCTCTTATCCTCATTCTCCTTTTGCTCGTAATCGGCCAGTTTTTTTAACAGCAGACTTTTCTCTCCTGTCCACGCTTCTTTCTCTTTTTCAGACAGATCGCATTGTGTTGCCAGTTGTCTTTCTGTTTTTCGGTAATATTTATCGGCCAAATACACCACTAAAAGAAAAAGAATAAGTGCACAGAAGTGCAGAACATATACACTGGCACTGGTCGTTTTGGGTAAAAACAGTAGTTGAGCAATTGACAATACAAAGCCCAGACCGGCTATTATAAAAATGCGTAGCGGAAAATTCTTACCTGAAGTTTTATTGTTGAATGGTGTCATTGGGGTAAAGAATTTAAGTATTGAACAATTTCTTTGGGGGAGAGGACTAAATTGGGGTCGAATAATTGCAGGGCCGACTTGGGCATGGTATCTATATCGCAGGTTGCCGGGTCCTGAACAATTGTAAATCCTTTTTTATCTGCAATGTCTTTCATCCCCTTAGCTCCGTCTTTATTAGCTCCTGTGAGCAAAACACCCAGCACTTTTTCGCGGTACACATAGGCCGCTGACGACAAGGTGTGGTCGATCGACGGTCGGCTATGGTTAAAACTCTCTTCTGTTGAAAGCGCTATGCTTCCATCCAGTTCGAGAAAAAGGTGGTAATTGGCAGGTGCCAAATACACCCTGTTGTATTGTAATTTTTCTTTATCGTTGGGCTCAAGGACCTGGATGGCCGACTTTAAGCTTAGGCCTTCTACCAGTCCGGAACGCACATGCTTTAATCTGTGCAGGCAAAGAACAATGGGGATTTTAAAGTCGCGGTTTAAATTGGCCAGAATACCAGAAACGACAGAAAAGCTCCCTGCGGAGCCTCCCATGACAATTATTTTAAAATCAGTATTCTGCATGGTTATTCTTGAATTTAAAGCCAGGTTTTTTATAAATTTTTTCTGTGGCATCTACTTCTACCAAGGCTTCCTTAAAGGCAGCGGGTAATTGCTCTTTGGTGCCTATCACCAGGTAGCCGCCCGGCATTAATTTATCAATCATTTGGCTGAAAACCAACTGCGTCAGTTTTTGGTTAAAATAAATTGACACATTTCGAAACAGTATCAACCCGATGCCCTCCTCCGATGGCATGGTGGTGGGAAATGATTCGTGCCTACATTCAATATTTCTTCTGTAAAGCTCACCCAGCAAACAAAAACCATTGTCTCGTTGGATGTATTCCTGATAGGCTGTTTTGTCTTCCAGTCTTTTATAATTGGTCTGGTTAATATCGTGGTGACGGGCGTTTATTTTGCCTGCCTGTATATAGTCTCTTCTCCCGGCAGAGGGAGATTGCCCAATGATTTTATATTTTTGTGACAGCTTGTTTTCATGCAAAAGGATGGCCAATGAAAACATTTCTTCTCCACTGGCTGCTACGGGTACCCATATGTTTTGACAATCATCCGGCAAATGCCCAAGTATCTTATCCCTAAGTGTACGCCAAAAGGCCGGATCGCGAAACATCTCAGTGGTCTCCACGCACATATTGAAGAGCACCTGCTCTCTAAATTCAGGCTGCTGGAGCATTTCATAGAACTGATCTTTTCGCCGTACGTTGAGTTGAGTAAATAGGTAGGACAAGCGTCTTTTTAGAAATGATAAGGCATAATGTGAATAATCCATGTCGGGATACGCCGCCATGGATGCCGTTATTTCTTTTATGTCGTTGATTCCAAAATTCACTTAAGTACCTGTTATTGAGTTAGTATTTAAAATGAAAGGTGTTTGTCCTGGCGTACACCGGTCCGTTTTTGGCAAACTTTGTTTTAAAAAATCCGTTAAGCGTTTCATGTGATCCCAATACCATTGAGCCACCCGGGAATAAATTATCGTGGAAGCGCTGTACAATTTTTGTTTGTAAGGCACCATTAAAATAAATCAAGACATTGCGGCAGAAAATGAGGTCGAATTTATTGTAAAAGGGCAATCCTTCCTTGACCAAATCGTGCGTGATGTATTTTACTTTTCCTAAAAATTCAGGCTTTACCGAAAGGGTATCCTTTGCTTCATTGATGCTAAAATACTTTTTTATGTCAGGGGTGTCGGACTGTTCAAAAACACCATTGAAATTGCTTAAGTATTTTTCGTAATTGAAACTGTAACGGTAAGTGCCTCGCTTGGCATGTTCTATGGCCTTTTTGCTTATATCGGTGGCATAAATGTCGGCCTTATCCAGCAGGTTTAAATAGTCCAGCAAGATAATTAATGAATACACTTCCTGACCGGTTGAACATCCTGCATGCCAAATGTTTATTTTAGGGTGGTTCTTAAGGACAGGTAGAACCTTTTGCCGCAATTGGTTCCACACCTGCGGGTCTCTAAACAGTTCAGTGGTATTAACCGTAATGGCTTCAACTACCTGTTCTACAAACTCTGCGTCGGTTCTTGTTTTATGAATCAGTTCATGCATACTCAGCTGGTAATCGTGCATGATTTTTTGAATGCGCCGATCAATCGAATTATCTGAATATTCACTGAAATCATAGGGAGAACATTCCTTAAGAATCAGCAGATATTCCTTATACGTCTGGCTTAACTCACTATTCTGCATGCTTAAGGTTTTATAAAATTAAAAGAGCTCCACTTCCACATTCTGTATGAATGCTGTGTGCGAGTACTCTTCTCCAACTTTTGCTTCAGAAAGAAGCATTAATACGAATACATCTTCTCCGTATTTGTTTCGAATGGGAACTTCTCTGCGTTCACCAACTATTTTGGTACCTGCTTTGGTAACAAAAGCGGATACAAACTCATCTGTTTTATTGGTTTCTTTTGAAAATAGCATGGTAGATTGTTGTCCTAAAACTTCGTTGCGGCCATAGCCCCATAGTTTTTCAGCTGCTGCATTGAAAAACTCTACTACTCCCTCATTGTTAGTGGTTATAATGGCATCCAAAGCGCCTTCCAACATCTTTTCGTTGCGGATTTTTACCGCTTCTATTTCTGCAAATTGCTCTTTTACCTCGTTCTTAGCTTCTTCCAGCATTTGACCCAGCTCTTCTTTAGAGTGTTTCAATGCTTCTTCCATTTTCACCTGTTCTGTTATGTCGTTTTCGAGGCTTAAAATTTTCAGGATTTCCCCGTTATGGTCCATTACAGGACTGTAGGTCGAAAGCAGGTAAATTTCATTACCAGGTTTGGTTCTGCGACGGACGCGGCCACGGAAGTTTTGGCCATTTTGTAAATCGGCCAGAATACGATCCAGTTCGCTTACATCGTCTTTGAAGAAAAAGATTTTGAGGTTTTGGCCTTCCACCTCTTCCGGCTTGTATTTGAAGGTGCTCAGGAAGTTTTCGTTCACCGACAATAAACTTCCCGAAGTATCAAATTCACAGGAGATGGCCGCGTGGTCAATGGCCTCCAAAATGCCCTTGCGCTCTATCTCACGGCGGTCACTTTCTTCCTGGGTGGCCCGCATTTCTTCCAGATTTTGTCTGAGTTCCTCTTCCTGCTGAGCCATTTTCTCTGCCTGAATTTGCGTCTCACGCAGCAGCTT
>DHVH01000006.1 GCA_002412555.1 Marinilabiliaceae bacterium UBA5213
AAGCCGTAAATATGGGACAATTACATGGAGATATTACAATCATCGGGCGAAACTTTTACGATTGGCTATATTGAGCGTTTTGCCTTTTATGAAAGAGCAAAAAAATCATATGCTGTCATAGCTACCGGAGAAGAAGCTTTGTATGCCAACATCATCCTGAAAAAAGGAGTCGTAAAATAAGGTACCAGAAAATTATGAACACATCGAAATCATCATTACTCAGACACAACGGCCTGAATTATTTGTTACCGTTCGTCCTCATCACTGCTTGTTTTGCGTTGTGGGGTTTTGCCAACGACATAACCAACCCCATGGTGAAGGCATTTTCAAAGATCTTTAGGATGAGCGTTGCGGAAGGTGCTATGGTACAATTGGCTTTCTATGGCGGATATTTTGCCATGGCCTTCCCGGCGGCAATTTTTATTCGTAAATTCTCCTATAAGAAAGGGATCATGCTGGGATTGCTGCTCTATGCTGTGGGAGCATTTCTCTTTTTTCCGGCCAAAGAATCAGGCAGCTTCTATCCGTTTCTGGCTGCTTACTTTATCCTGACCTGCGGATTGTCGTTTTTGGAGACAAGCGCCAACCCCTATATTCTGACGATGGGACCGGAAGAGTCATCCACCCGCAGGCTTAACCTGGCACAATCGTTCAACCCGATTGGCTCGCTGATGGGCATGTATGTAGCCATGAATTTTATCCAGTCGCGGCTGAATCCGATGAGTACTTCAGAACGTGCCACACTTTCTAACACAGAGTTTGTTGCATTGAAGCAGGCGGACCTTTCCATCCTCATCGCTCCATATCTCGTTATCGGAATTGTAGTGATGGTCATGTTTCTGATTATCTGGATTGCGCGCATGCCGACGAACGGTGATAAAAATAAACAGATAAACTTCCTCCCTACCCTAAAAAAAATCTTTTCCATACCCAATTACCGGCAGGGAGTAATCGCACAATTTTTTTATGTGGGCGCACAGATCATGTGCTGGACATTTATCATTCAGTATGGCACGCGGGTATTTATGGCACAGGGGATGGAAGAACAGGCGGCTGAAGTGCTTTCACAAAAGTATAACATCGCGGCAATGGTTATCTTCTGCGTGAGTCGCTTCATCTGCACTTACCTGCTAAAATATCTCAATCCGGGAAAACTGTTACGCATTCTGTCCATAGCAGCTGCAGTATTTACCTTGGGTGTAATCTTTTTGCAGAACATCTGGGGATTATACTTCCTTGTTGCCGTATCGGCCTGTATGTCACTGATGTTCCCTACCATATATGGAATTGCGCTGAAGGGCATGGGAGATGATGCCAAGTTTGGCGCGGCAGGGTTGATCATGGCAATCCTGGGAGGTTCAGTACTCCCTCCCCTACAGGCCACAATCATAGATATGAAAACGATAGGAAATTCATTCCCGGCCGTTAATGCTTCCTTTATACTGCCGTTCATCTGCTTTGTAGTGGTGGCATGGTACGGTGCGCAAACCTACAAAAGAAGTAACGAGAAATACGCATAAATTCTGAAACAAGGAATTTACCGAAACAAGATTAAATAAATATTTTAAATTTTATTCCATTTATATTAATATTATTATCTAACAACACATTGTGCTCGAGCACAGTACAACATCAAATAAATATTTTAAATGCATTTCAACATACTAAATATAAAATACTTTACAATCATCAGCTGTTTAATTGTTGCGCAGATGGTTTTTTGCCAGACTAAAACATCACCCGCATGGCAGTCAGGTCTTGTATCTGTCGATGCAAACGGGAAACTCACCTATACTCCCGATAAACAGGGCAATACGATCCCTGATTTCAGTCGGGTTGGATACCATCATGGAACGAAAAGTATTCCATGCTATCCCCAGGTAAAGGTAATTTCTCCGGTAGAGGGCGATAATTGGGAAAACATCCAGGAAGTTATTGATGAAATTTCAGAAAAAAATCCGGATATAAACGGACACAGAGGAACAATCTTGTTGAAAAGAGGTGAGTATCGTGTCTCCAAAAGCATTGTTATTTCAACCAGCGGGATCATACTAAAAGGAGAAGGTGACAATGTGAATGAAACAAGAATTATCGCCACAGGCAGACAAAAATATTCCCTTATTGAAATAAAAGGAGAAGGAAGATACCAAGAGATCATCAATTCGCGCGTAAAGATCACGGATGAGTTTGTTCCTGTCGGATCGCATTCCTTTCACGTTGCTTCAACCGATCAGTTTCAGGTTGGTGATCGCATCATCCTGTTTCGTCCAGGAACGCCGCAATGGATTGAAGCCATCCAAATGAATCGTATTATTGAAAGACCAGGTACCCGTCAATGGAATGCAGATGAATATAATCTGGCTTTTGAAAGAGAAATCACAAAGATTGAGGGCAAATCTGTTTTTATTGATAATCCGGTAGTCATGCAGATGGAAGAGCAGTATGGTGGTGGAGAAATTTACAAATACAGATTCAACGGACGCATTCATGAGGTAGGTATTTCTGATATGTATCTCGAATCTGAATATGAAACCGAAGATGATACCGAACATGGATGGATTGCGATTCAATTGGACAATGCTGAGAATTGCTGGATAAAAAATATAACGACAAAAAACTTCGGATATTCGGCAGTAAGTTGTGAACGTTTTGCGAAAAATATCACCGTTTCCGATGCCCGTTGCTTTGATCCAAAATCCCCGATTACCGGAGGAATGCGCTATTCTTTCAACAACAATGGCCAGCAAAATCTATTTATGAACTGTGTAAGCAGAAATGGAAGGCATGATTATGTCACCGGCGCCCGTGTCTGTGGCCCGAATGTATTTTACAACTGTATCTCAATCAATGCCTTTTCAGATATAGGTCCACATCACAGATGGGCAACCGGCACATTATACGACAACGTGGTTACCGACGGAGAGATCAATATTCAGGATCGGGGAAATATGGGAAGCGGACATGGATGGGCAGGCGTTACCCAGGTACTGTGGAATTGCCATGCCGATCGCGCCACCGTACAAAAACCCTGGGCATCGGGTAACAACTATAATATCGGAATGAAAGGTAACCACTACCCGGGACATTTTAAAGACCGGGAAGATGGTGTTTGGGAAGGGCTGAATAAAGGGAATTTAATTCCTCGTTCCTTGTACCAGGCTCAACTACAAGCAAGAAGCAATGTGAAGTAAGTTATTTTATGAATACATATATTGAGAGAATTTTATGAATGTTTACTTAAAAATTAGAATTGAATGAAAAAGGAAAAGTCAAACCCAAAGCCGTTCTTATTGCGGCTTACCGTTGTGTTGTTTATGACATTTTCGGGATTCAGTGTTTTTGGACAAAACCTGATTTCCGGTAAGGTTATAGACGAAGCAACGAATGAACCCATGATTGGTGTTACTGTCTTGGTTAAGGGAACATCAACAGGAACTGTTACCGATCTGGAAGGAACTTTTCAGATTTCGGCAGCAATAGGTAGTAACCTCGTCATATCTTATATGGGATATGTAGAGCAAGAAGTCAAAGTGACTTCCAACAGGCTAACTATCAACATGAAGGAAGACACGCAACAGCTCGACGAAGTCGTGGTGGTCGGTTACGGCACCATGCAGAAAAGAGACATTACCGGTGCCATTACATCGGTTGATTCAAAAATCATTGAGGAACGCAATGCGGTTAATGTGTATGACGCATTGCAGGGAGCAGCACCTGGTGTCTCCATTACATCGAGTTCCGGCGCACCGGGTGCATCTACCTCCATACAGGTGCGTGGTGCATCCACTTTTGAAGATGGAGGAGTTACACCGCTTTTTGTTGTCGATGGTACAATCGTGGATGATATCGACAACATCAATCCGACCGATATCAAAAGTGTGGAAATATTAAAAGATGCTGCATCCTCTTCTATTTACGGAGCGCGTTCTGCAAACGGTGTGGTCATTATCACCACAAAGTCAGGAGAGGCTGGTAAACCCCGTGTAGATTTTCGGTATGTACAGAGCTACAGCAAAATATCGAATAAGTTACCACAGGTAAATGCCTTTGAAAGCCGGCTGAGTATGGCTGCTTCCGATCTGGCCAATCCGGCAAAAACATTGGAAAAATTTACGGACAGGACTGACTCAGTCGGTTTGGTAAACAGTACGAACTACTATTACCAGGATCTGCTTTTACAGACCGGCATTCGAAATGATGCCAATCTGAATATCAGCGGCGGTACTGACAGGGCAAAATATAGGGCCTCATTGGGATATGTCGGTGTGGATGGGGTCATCCTGACTTCTTACCAAAAGCGATATACAGGTCAGTTCAATATGGATTATCAGCCGTGGAAAGGAATCACATTTACCACCCAAGTGCGTTTGAGCAGCGATGCGACCAACAGCATCAATGAAGGGGATGTAATTCAGGGTTCATTAAGGCGCGATCCGGACATGATTGTCTGGTATCCTGACGGTACTTTGATTCCGTACTATTCTTCCGGCGGTCGGCGTAATCCTATCCAAGAACTGGTTGACAGGGAAAGACTGGATAAAAGATACCAGATGGCCTTTACACAGGGATTAAAGTGGGAATTCAACGATTGGTTGAGCATGACCACCAACATAACAGGCGATTTCAGGGTAGATCGCAATACCCGCTTCGACTCGAAAGAACGGGATGGAAGTTCTGACGAAAACACCCGCAAGAACAGTGGAGAGGATCGCACAGGATGGAGCCAAAAATATTCGGCCGATTCCTATCTGAATTTTAATAAGACATTTCTAAACAGGCATGCCGTGGGTGCAACCCTCGGTGCATCACTGGAAACACAAAGAAGAGATAATGCTGATTTTTATGGCAGCTATTTTGTAACGGAAAATATCCATACCATGAACATGGCCACGGTTTACGATCTGGGAAAGACGAATACCACAGCCAGCGAATATGCATTGATTGGGTTCTTTGGACGTTTGAATTACAGTTACAGAGGCCGTTATATCCTTCAGGGCACAATGCGCAGAGACGGATCATCCCGTTTTGGTCCGGAAAGTCGCTGGGGTTGGTTTCCATCTGTATCTGCGGGATGGCGTTTCTCGGATGAACCCTTTATGCAATGGGCTAACGATGTGTTGACCGACGGAAAATTCCGGGCAAGTTATGGTATTACAGGGAATGACAAAGTAGGTTATTACGAATCGATCACACGCTACACATCCGGCAGTTATTCCTACAATGGAGTTGGTGGTGTGGTACCCGTGTCCACCTATGGAAACCCGGAACTTCGCTGGGAGGAGACCAGCCAATCCAATATCGGCGTGGACTTGAATCTATTCAGGGGAAAAATATCCATTGTGGCAGACTATTATGTAAAAAACACAAAGGACCTGCTATCCGATTTAAATCTTCCTTATACAACCGGTTACAACAAGATGCGTGTAAATCTGGCCAGCCTGGAAAACAGGGGATGGGAATTCTCCGCGAGTGCCTATCCGGTACGCACGAGGGATTTTTCCTGGAACACCATTGCCAACTGGTGGAAAAACGACAATAAAATTACCGACCTGGCAAAAGATGATTATGTGCAGAGCGGTTACTGGATGGTTGCAAAAGGAAAAGCTGCAGGACAATGGTATGGTTATAAAAATCAGGGGGTTTTTCCTTATGATGTGAGCAATGCTTATACGGAAGACTTTAAAACGCTTTTAACTCCGGTATTAAGCAGGGACGCCGAAGGAAACGTGATTATCGGCTTAAACGGACAACCAATCCTGGAAAAGTATCTGAATCCTGACGGGTCTGATTATACTGGTGAAGTTAAACAAATCAAACATGCAGGAGCCATCGCAGCCGGAGGAGATGTCATTTGGGAGAATCTACCCAATGCAAACGGAGAATATGATGATAAAATTGATGACAGTGATCGTCAGATATTGGGCAAAGCGACTCCCGACTGGTATGCATCCTGGAATAATATTCTGACATACAAGGAATTTTCGCTCTCATTTAGCTTTTACTATAGCCACGGAGGCCTCATATACAACAAGTTGAAGCAATATGTGACCACATGGGGAGGAAATACGCACAAGCAACATCCCGAATATATCCGGACCGGATGGAAATATCAGGGTCAGATAACCGACTGGTATGCACTGGATACGAGAGGTCGCAAAACGATGAACAGACAGGAACTGAACAGCCAATACCTGGAAGATGGGTCCTTCTTACGATTAAAGAACGTGCGTCTGGCATATAATCTGAGTAATGAGATTTTAGAGAGGCTTCCATTCAATAGGGTACAAGCCTATATTTACGGCAATGATCTCTTGACCTGGACCAACTACACCGGATTTGATCCGGAAATTGGAGGCAGTGTACTGACTCCGGGCCGGGACAGCTCTGCTTATCCTCGTAAAAGAGAATTTGGCTTTGGAATAAATGTTGGTTTTTAATCTGTATAATAATAGATAAAATGAAAAAAAATATTATCGCAATAATTTGCAGCATATTCATTCTGGCTGGTTGTGACGATTTTCTGGATAGACAACCATTATCCGACATGTCACCTGGTACATTTTTTCAGTCGAAAGGCGATATGCGCACCTGGAATGCAGGGATTTACGATGCACTTCAATCGACGCTTCACCAAAGACATCTCGATTGGGGAGATCTTCGCTCAGATAATTATCACACCACGGGATATGAAAGTGCGAAAGTCTATATGAATGCCATGGAATCGACCATGGGCGAAACAAGCTGGCAGGATCTTTATACTACAATCAATCTTTGCAATATTGCCATTAAACGCTATCCGACAATACCACAGGTGCTGGAATCGGAAACCAATCCCTATATGGGGCAAGCATATGGCATCAGAGCATTGATGTATTTTTACGGCCTCAGGGTATGGGGCAGAGTGCCATTAATTATTGAACCATGGGAAGGTGATTTAACCCAGATTTCTGTACCCCGGAATTCAATTGAAGAAGTAAAAACACAGATCCTGAAAGATATTGATTTGGCGTTGGCAGCATTTGGCACTGATGTTTCCGATAAATTCTACTTTAACCGGGCAGCAGCCTATGCACTGAAAACAGATGTGCATATGTGGTTTAAGGAGTATGAAGCAGCGTTGGCAGCTTCCGATTACTTTATCGGGAATTCCAATTTTTCACTGGTAAAAAATGAAACCGAATGGAAAGAGATTTTCACAAAACCGGCCTCTTCCAAAGAATCGATTCTCAACCTGGCATGGAGTTACGAAGCCGATGGAGCGCATGGATGGGCGCAGCGTGTAGGAGCAAACAACACCAACAATGGCTACAAGATGTCTCAGCAAATATTCGAAGAATTTGTTGACAGGTTAAGATCTGGTAATGGAAAAGATGCACGATTCTGGAACGATGTGGATACAGTGAAATTATATTATAACGGTCAACGTTTGCCTTTGACTTATGCAAACTGGACCACCTCCGGAATTGAAAAATGTACCAAATACAGCGTCATTGATCCCGACAGAGAATTCGATTCCAAAAATGGAGTATATAAATCATATTGGGCCATCTTATCGTCATCGAATGCCGAACTTCAAATTCCAATTTATCGTCTGGCAGATGTTTTATTGTTACGCGCAGAAGCATTAAACAAGACGGGTAAGCCAACCGAAGCTTTAAATATCGTGAATCAAATACGAAACAGGGTTGGTTATACAGCCGATTCAAAACTGGAAGTCGATATCGCCAATCAAACAGCAGTGGAAATGTTAATCCTGCAAGAGCGGCAGCTGGAGTTTATTGCCGAAGGGAAACGTTGGTTCGATTTGATGCGGACAGATCATCTGCTTGAAGTGATGGACCCCGTAATCAAAGCAAGGCAGGAAGCGGCAGGAGTTCAAGTAACCGGTTTTACACAGGCGGAAGAGGGTAAAAAATACATGCCCATCTATTATCGCGAATTTGAATCAAATACAGCATTAAAAGGCGACCAAAATCCTCCCTATTCTGAGGGATAGTTGATTTTTAAAAATTTACAGATATGTTGAAGATAAAAAATTTAAAAATAGCATTGATGGTACTATTGATACCATTCATCATGGAGAGTTGCGAGATCTTTGGACTGGAACTCCAACAGCCTTATGAATATGATTACGAAATCGGGGTGCCCGATAATCATGTCAACTTAAAGACGTTAGACTTTATCAAATCCAGACCCGATCTATTCAGCCTTTTGCTGGAAGCCATTGAATATACCGACGCAGCCAGTCTTTATTCAGAGGCGAATGCAACTTATATTCTCCCTACGAACAGAGCTTTTAATTCTGAAACAGAATCGGATCTGAGTTATTTTCAGACACATAAACTACTCTTTATAGAAGAGGGAGATTCCGTGTTTGTGGCACCAAGTTCCATGAGTTCATATCCCAAAGAACAGGTAAAGGAATTCTTGCTTTACCATATCGTCAAGGGTAAGTATACATGGAGCAACCTGCCGGCAGAACCGACGTGGTATGACACTTATGCTACTGCGGACACAGCAAAAGTAAACATGTATTTGTACAAAGACCGTAATCCCAATATTACTTTTAATAATTTTAACGGTCATTACAAAACAAACATCCGGCCGCGTACCTCCAACCTCTTATCGGATGAAGGTGCCTATATTCATGTAGTGGAATCCTGGTTAGACAGGCCTACTTCGGATTTATTCAGATAAATAAAAAATAAATATCATTATGAAAGGAATAAATAAATTTATCATTGGATTGTTTTTCATTTCCTGGATGACAGGCTGTTCAGATGACAGTTTCATAGAAATCGACTCGCTGAGTTCCGACGGGAATGAGTTCTTCTGCAACCAGAAAGTGAAAATCTGGATGAATGTGCACTCCAGCGATCTGTGGCACACAAACTATGAGTGGAGTGCCGACGGAGGCACCCTTACTCAACCACAGGGATTGGATGAAATGACCTGGAAGGCACCGAATGTTCCGGGAACTTATACCATACGATGTAAAGTGACCGTGGGAGACAAAACAGATATCAGAGAGAAAAAGATGTTCGTATCCAGTTATTTTTTCGAAAAATTTGAAAAAGCGCCTTATGCTTTCTCTGGGCAATCGAGCACATCACTCTCATTGCGGACTGAAACTGTGAACGGTCAGGTAAACGGTTGGCTCCGAGCCAATGTAAACTCTTCAAGCGAAGTTAATCGGTATCTGAATCGCTCCTTTGGTGATCCGGAGCTTAGTACACCTTTCTCCATCCGGGCAAGAATTGGATTTGAGTCGAATGCGCCCACACTTGAAACAATAAAGGTGGGCAACAAGACCGGAAATACGATGCTGGAGTATCAATTGAATTGCTTGAAAGATCCCGCATCGGAAACTGGGTTTGTAAACCGGATCTCATTTTCCTGGTATCCTACGAATGTTACTCCTGGATTTCCGGTCGTCCCTGTAGGCGGTACTTCGCCCGATGGTTCTACAACCTACAATTCGAAGGTTTCAATTCAGACAAGAAATACTTTAGGTCTGACCACTACAAACGACTACTATTACACGATCAGCAAGATGTCGACCTTCGCCAATAAAGTTTACAAAAAGGTGGGGATGGCTGTTGATGAGAATTATCAGCTCCATGTCTTCATTGAAGGAGAGGAGGTTCTGACAACACCGGTAATCAGTGAGCTTCGTACATTAAATCAGATGCAGGGAGGTATTTTTATCGACAACTGGCGGATTGTCTTCCCCAATGGAGACAAAGGAGCCAACAGACCCATGCTCTATTTTGATGATGCTTACGCATCCACCACAGAATTATTAAAATAGGGTTTTATTCGAAAAGAGCAACAACCGGCCTTTGGGCTGTGAACTTTGGTATTCCCGTGATCCGGATGCATAGAATCATGTGCATCGGATCATGGGGAATTTTCCCTACTAAAATTGAACATGATTAAATTCAAACAGATGAAAACACAGGTATTATTGATAGGATTATTGCTCTGTTCCTCAATCCTTACAGCACAGGATGCAACGAGAGGTGTTATTTTATCGGAGAAAGGGAAACCTGTACGTAGGATGAGTGTATGGGTAAAAAATTCACTGGATGGGATCAAGACAGACAAACAAGGTGAATTTATCTTACAGGGACTGAACGAAAAAGATACATTGATTATATCCGTTTCAAAAAAAAAGGATGCCGTGATACCACTGTTGAAAAGAGGGGACTCTATCATCATTACATTGAAAAAGGATGAATTCATTCTGAAAGACAATTCAAAGGAATTCACCTACCCTTATTCAAACAAGACATTGCTGGCATTCAATCCAAACGTTCTTACCCGCAGGCAAATTGAACAGAGTGGCGCCAACTCACTGTATGATCTTTTGAGAGGAAATCTGCCGGGAGTAACTGTATCCGATGTCAATGGCAGTACCCTCGTAACCATTCGGGGAGGGAGCTCTTTCGATTTGAACAATGAACCGCTCTTCATTATAGATGGGGTTGAATATCGAAGTAGCTATGACGCTGAGCGATCTGTCAATGTGAACGATATTCAACAATTAGAAGTGTTGAGCGATGGGGCTATGTATGGGATTAAAGGGGCAAACGGAGCCATTGTTATTTCCACGAAGAAAAAATAATCATTCAGTCCGAATAAACTCATTCACGATGCATTATCTCCGATTTATACTGTTATTGCTGGTTTTGATCCCTGCCGGTTTGTTTTCACAAAGCGAATGGATCGGGATTGAAACAAATCATCAATTGATATACAAGACCTCAGATAGAGGTGATAAAATCATGGACTTTTCTCATGCCGGATACAGGGGTGGCGGCGTGGCACTACCTGATGTTCCGGTAAAAAAAACAGTAAATAGGATTTCTGGTATTTCTGATTACACGGATCTTATTCAGGAAGCTATCGACGAGGTTTCTGCCCTGCCGTTGATAGAGGGGTTCCGGGGAACGGTTTTACTTGCTCCGGGAAAATATCCTTGCAGCAGGACCCTAACCATCAAAAAAGATGGCGTTGTATTACGTGGTTCGGGCACCGACTCAAAAGAGAGCGTGATTGTGATGCAGGGCGATAAACACACAGCCATTGTGCTGAATAATGAAATCAGCAGGGGTACCGGTAATCGTTTGGGAACGGTAGATACGAACAAATTCAGTTTTAAAATCACAGACGATTATATTCCGGCTGGTGCTTCTTCTTTTACAGTTGAAAACGCTCTTGGACTCGCTTCAGGCGATAATATTGAGATTTGTAAACCGGTCACTGAAAAGTGGATACAGTTCATGGAAATGGACAATCTGGTACGCGACGGGAAGCCGCAAACGTGGATCAAAGAGGGCTCTTATATCATTACTGAACGCGTCGTCGCAGCCATCGATGGAAACAGGATTACCCTAACCGTACCGCTTGCAGATTCATACAACTCCCGTTTCACCGATGGCAATACGATCGGAGTAGTTGCAAACAATGTAAAACGATTGAAAAACGCGGGAGTCGAAAACTTGCAAATCGAATCGCCTCATCAGGCTGTAAACCATAGTGATGCACTTTACTATGCATTAAACATTCAGGGCGAAGATTGTTGGGCAAGAGACATTGATTGCATCGAAACCATGGAGAGTGTACGAATTGGTGGACGGAAAATCACGCTGGAGCGGGTAAATGTAATCAGGAAGGCATTGCATGAGGGTGCTTCAAAGCCTGCCGAATTTGCACCCAATGGTGGCCAGGTACTGGTAAAAGATTGTTCGGTTGAAGGTGATAATATTTGGTTTGTCGCAGTGGGTGCAGGACAAACCGGACCTATCGTTTTCTTAAACTGCACTTTTAAAGGAAACGGTCGTATTGAAGGCCATCAGCGTTGGAGTACCGGCATGCTGTTTGACAATTGTATTTTACCTGACGGGGGAATTGATTTTAAAAACCGTGGCAGCATGGGATCTGGCCATGGTTGGGGGACGGCCTGGTCGGTTGCCTGGAATTGTAAGGCAAAAAACTATGTAAACCAATTGCCTCCTGGAACCTATAACTGGGTTATTGGATCTACAGGTGAAAGAATGCGCTTGCCCAGGCCTTTTGATAAAGAAGGTTTATTACCTGAAGGAATTTTTGACTCTCACGGAACACCGGTCTCGCCAAAAAGCCTATACCTGGCACAACTGAAAGAGCGATTGGGAGAGGATGCGATAATTTCCATTCTGTATTGATGAATGCAAATTCTTAACAAAATGAATAAAAAACGTCGTATAATTTTTTTCATGATCATTCATCTCATTCCATTATAGGGTTATTCTTGTAATGCGAAAGAGGTGAATATTGATAACAAAGAAGAACAGACAGTTGAAAAGGTCAACGATCCAATCTCTGATGATCCAATTACCCTTGGATATACATTACAAAGCTCTATGCAGGGTACTTCATCTCTGACAGACAA
>DHVH01000124.1 GCA_002412555.1 Marinilabiliaceae bacterium UBA5213
ACTCACTGAAGCCCGCCTCGATTTTTATACACACAGCCGCTGGGCTATACTTGCAAAATTGATCGAGGATATGGAATTCGCAAAAGAGTGGTTACCTAATAGTTCAGCACCGGGTGAATTAAATAAATATGTTGCGCTCCATTTTCTCTCTAAGTTATATCTGGCCAACTCTCAATTTGATAAGGCAATATCCACTGCTACAGAGGTGATTAATGGTCCGTTTGAATTAATGAATTCACGATTCGGTTCCGATGCGTCAAACACGAATTATAATTTAATATGGGATCTGCATCGTCCGGCAAACAAGTCTATCCCGGTCAATAAAGAATCAATATGGACACTTATTGACAGAGTTGACGCACCGGAAGAGGCCAAAGCTTGGAGAGCCACCATGAGAGGTTTTCACAGTCAGTGGTGGTGGTCGTGGGTACTCGACAGTCAAGGGAAAGCAGGAACCACACCGTCAGGCCCACAATATTACGCCTTGGGGCGTGCTAACTCTGATGTATATCAAAGCAGGTGGTTTAGTTATGAACTGTGGGAAGAGTTTGGCCATACCTGGCAGTCGACACCTGATTTGAGGCGTTCAGATGCCTGCTGGTGGGACTCTCATGAAATTATTTACAATAATCCAAAATCGGTCGACTATGGTAAACCCATTAATTTCCAGAACCTAGCAAATAAGTATGACAGCTTGAGGTTGTGGCCCATGGCCTACTACAAAACGTTTTATCCGCATGCTGACGATTATAAGGGAGTTCCGTACGGTGGCAATGGCGATTCCTATCTCTTCCGGCTGGCCGGTACCTATCTAATACGTGCCGAAGCATATTTCTGGAAGGGTGAAATAGGAAAAGCCGCAGACGATATTAATAAGATAAGAGAGAGGGCGAATGCGTTGCCAGTCTCTGCTGCTGATATCGATATCGATTATATTGCCGACGAACGCATGCGTGAACTATATCTTGAGGAGTTCCGTCATTCCGAACTGGTACGGATTGCCAACATTATGGCACGTGGTAACATCGGCGGTTACAGCCTGGATAACTTTCACGAAAAAAATTGGTGGTACGACAGGGTAATGAAGTATAACACATGGTATAAGGAAGGAAAAATCGGACCAAACGTTTACAAAACAGCTCCAAGATATGTATACTGGCCGATTGATGTAAATGTTATTACTTCAAATACAATGGGTGTCATAAACCAGAACAGAGGTTACCAGGGAGAGGAACTCAATGAACCACCTTTGACGGAAATAATTGATGAAGGAAGGGCAAGCGCAAAATAGCAAACGCATAAAATGGTTAAATATATGTTTTGTCTTAATAAAAAAATTATAAATGGAAACAGATACCAAAATGGGAAAAGATGTTTTTCCATTTTGATATCTGTTTTTCTATTTTTCCCTTACAATGTATCCAGTAGAAACAGCGATTCATTTTTAAATACCGATTTTAAAATTTCAAAACAGAAAGCTTTTGAGCAGGTATTTGGCGATGCCGTAAGATTGGATACTGTATTATTGGAGAAAGTGAAGAACGATATATCGGGGAAGCGTCATTACGTTGACAAAAACAAAGACGGGAAACCTGAAGAAGTTTGGTTTATAGACAATGACCGTCGTCACAGTAAAGATAAATTTCCTATAGTAGTCAGGGCGATAGACGAAAATGGGAATTTAGAAATGAACAAAGAACCGGACAGACATGGAGACCTCTGGGTCGCAGACTGGAACGCAGATGGTTTTGTTGATGCAGTGATAGGATATGAAGATCTCGATGGTGACGGAGATGTGGACAGTATGGGAATGTTCTTCTACGACCCCAAAAATGGATTGCGGGTTTGGTGGAGCCGGGATGATGGGGATGACAACTTACTTTGGTATGATGTAGACTATATGTATGATCAAAATTCATGTCAGTATAAAACACATTTCGGGGGCGATGAATCATTCTCCAGTTTCTATTACTCTCCGGATAAAAACATGTGGGTACCGTTCTCCGAAAACCCGTTCCTTTTTTATGACAGGAATAACGACGGCGTGACAGAGGAGGTTATTCGAATAGCCGGACACGGAGATAACATATGGAGTGCCCGATGGAGCTTCGATGCCGACAACAATGGCACGTTGGAGCAACCTCGGAATTATGATACAGGTATAACGGTATTAGCTCCAGAATGGACACCAACCAACAGCAGCGCGACTCTTAAACTGACTGGGAATGAGAGTGAAATTATTACTATAAGAGGAATTCCGTCCAGTATGATACTCGACAGGAAAAAAGCCACTGGTTATTTAAGCCGGATTACTTGGGGCCGTGTTTTACTCACTTGGGATGAGATTGATATAAACAGAGCGTGGAACAATCCCAACGACACGATCGATCGTTGGGAAGGTGTAATCGCTGCTGCCTCCCAAGACTCTATCTTTTATATGCCACGTGTTGGTGGTCCCGATTGCGGACCCTACAATAAACGGTATGAATTGGTGCTTCAACCCTCGGCTGCTAACGAATTTTATTTCAACCCGGCCGATTACCGGATACATATCAAATATGCCGATAAGGCATGGATAGACGTGGACTACGATGGAGACAACAAGTCCGATATGTATTACAACTGGTTGGATACCGATAACGACGGTATCTTGGATAAAATGACCTTGGATATCGGACACAACGGCGTTATTGACGATTCATGGGATATTGATATCTCCGGCATTAATCCGGTATCCTGGTCTTTTAATGAAGTGAATCAGCTGTATGAAAAGGTAGTTGCTGATATGCCTGCACAGAAATATTTATTGAGTAAATCGTTGATTGCAGCATTGAAATCGATCGACAACAATGTGGAGGATGATCTTGTATGGACCATGTTGCAACAAAACATGAAAATTGGAAAATTTTCTGACGAGATTTCCCAAAAGCTCAAAGAGAGTAGCGAATCTACCCTGTTCTATCTGAATATAATTTGTGATCGTCAAATCATCACCCTTAAAAAACTTAATGCAGGTTCCAACTCCTTTTGGAATACTTTTACGGATGCTCGAAAAAAAAATGATGTTGCATCGATGATCGAGACGATATGTAAAGAATTCGGAATTGATAAACCTGAACAGGATTATGATGAGTGGAATAATAATCGGAAAGATAAAACGCAAAAACATGTAGCATGGACAGAAAGCCCTGCAACTAACTGGCGTTGGGAATCGGAAAATGCTGCATTTAGATTCTACGACGGTCATTTTGACCTGTTCGGTAAAAGGTCAAATCAACTTATTTTTCCTGATTTCGCGAAGATTACAACAGAGAATTATCACTACGACAGGAATGATTGGGGAATGGATATTCTCGAAATAGGGAACAGTAGCGGATGCGGTGGATTGATCCTATATGTCGACGGCAAAGCTTATCCGGTTCGTGTGGAACCCAATCAAAAACACCCTACTTTTACAGGTCGCTTGGTGGAAGAGACCAATGATCGGGTCACACTTGAGTTTGTGGCAGAAGAAATTGTCCCGGGCAAGCCTTATAAAGTAAAAATCAGGCCCTCTTGTTTTACGCACAGAGATGACTCTCAAATTGAGGTGATAGTTGAAGGAGCATCTTCAGAAGAAAATATCGAAATTGGGTTAGGTTTGACAAGTTTGCCAGAAGAAAACTTTATATTTGACAGAGATAAAGGAGTAATGGGCAATTGGGGAATCCAGAAACCGGAGATCGGATGGATTGGCATGGGGGTAATATTTCCAACAGACAGGTATGCAAGATTGGAAAAGCGACCCACAGAGTATGTCGTGGTGTTAAAATACAATATCGGAGATAAGCTTGTATATAATACGCAAAGCAGATGGTTGAAAGGACTTCGCTTCAATAGCTGCCCCACAGACAGAGATTGGGCTGATACTTTACAATCGAAAGCCGCAAGATTAAATCTCAATTAATGTTGAAAATTGCTAAAAAAGCATGCTGAGTAATAATACAGTAAAAATATGACACTTAATAGGAAAAAATTTTCACGCCGTGAATTTATAAAAAATAATATTGCTGCAGGAGTCGGAACAGTAATGGGGATTGGTTATTTAAATTCAGCATTTACAGCTGTCCCTTCCGTCAAAAATAATCCAGCAATTTTAGGAGGGAAGCCTGTGATAAACTCCCACAATTGGCCTTCATGGCCGATATGGGAATCAGAATCGGACGAGAAAAGATTGCTGGAAGTAATGCGGAGCGGGGTTTGGTCGAGAGACAAAGTTGTCAACGAATTTGAAAAAAAATGGGCTCAATTAATGGGCTCAAAACGAAGTCTCTCCGTCGTAAATGGCACCAATGCCCTAAACGCATCATTGGCCCAGCTTGAGATTGGTTGGGGCGATGAAGTGCTGGTAACACCCTACACGTTTATAGCTTCGGTCTCTTGTATTTTGTTTAACGGGGCAATCCCTGTTTTCGTGGATGTTGATCCGGAAACATTTCAAATGGATCCGGATAAGATTGAAGAGAAAATAAGTCCAAAAACAAGAGCTATTCTGCCTGTTCATATTTTAGGACTCCCCTGTGATATGGAGCGGATAATGAAAATTGCTGAAAAACATAATCTTCTGGTTGTGGAAGATG
>DHVH01000169.1 GCA_002412555.1 Marinilabiliaceae bacterium UBA5213
TATTGAAAATGTTAGGTCGGTTTTGTAAACCGTGCCAAGTTGAAGTCCCGGCCAGATGCTTTTTGGTCCACAGATTTCACAGATTTTCACAGATTCGCTTCACTGAAAACGTTAGCGCGGTTTTGCAAACCGTGCTATGTTATTTGTCCACAGATAGCGAAGTCCCGCATGGCGGGAACGCAGATTTTCACAGATTATTTTATTGAAAATGTTAGGTCGGTTTTGCAAACCGTGCGTAAAAAAGGGAGTGTCCGAGAGGACACTCCCTTAGTCATTTTATATAAGGATGTAGCAGTAATTAGATGATCAACATGGCATCCCCATAAGTACCAAAGCGGTACTTCTCCTTAACAGCCACTTTGTAAGCCTTCATAATCAAATCATATCCGCCAAAAGCCGCCGACATCATCAGCAGCGTTGAGTAGGGCAGGTGGAAGTTGGAAATCATGCTGTTAGCCACATGAAAGTCGTAAGCCGGGAAGATGAACTTGTTGGTCCATCCTTCGAATGGCTTCACGTGGCCATAAGTACTCACGGAACTTTCGAGGGTACGCATAACCGTTGTGCCCACCGCACAAACTCGCTTTTTGTGGTCTTTGGCGTTGTTGATAACCTTGGTGGCCTCTTCAGAAATAAAAATCTGCTCCGAGTCCATTTTGTGCTTGGTCAAATCTTCAACATCCACCGTGCGGAAGTTGCCCAGACCAACGTGTAGGGTGACGTAGGCAAAATGTGAACCTTTAATCTCCAGACGCTTCAGCAATTCCCGACTAAAGTGCAGTCCTGCAGTAGGTGCAGCCACAGCTCCTTCGTTTTTGGCAAAAATAGTCTGATAGCGATCGCTGTCCTCAGGTTCTACTTCCCGCTTAATGAACTTAGGCAGAGGTGTTTCTCCCAGGCCATACAAGGTTTTCTTGAAGTCGTCATAAGGCCCGTCGTACAAAAATCGGAGGGTTCTGCCACGCGAGGTGGTGTTGTCAATAACTTCTGCTACCAAAGCGTCATCATCACCAAAGTAGAGTTTATTGCCAATACGAATTTTTCGGGCAGGATCAACCAATACATCCCATAAGCGCTGATCCTGGTTGAGTTCCCTTAACAAGAAAACTTCAATTTCAGCACCTGTTTTCTCTTTGTTACCGTACAGTCGAGCCGGAAAAACCTTAGTATCATTAAATATCAAAACATCATTGATGTCAAAATAAGAAATAATGTCTTTAAAAATTTTATGTTCAATTTTGCCCGTGGCGCGGTTAATGACCATCAGTCGGGATTCATCCCTGTTAGGAGATGGGTGTAAGGCGATCAATTCTTCTGGCAGTTTGTACTTGAATTTCGATAACTTCATTGTAACAAAAGAGTTATATGGATGAATAATATTTACACAAAAATAAGCTAATCTTATACGTATGAAAAGTCAAATTGTTTGAATTGTGGGCAACAATTTTTCAAATTGTTCCATGCTCATGGCCTCGGTTATTTTAAGGGGGCCGATGGCTGTCCTTTCGAGAGCCGACAAATGCGCGCCACTATTCAGGGCTATTCCCATGTCGTGGGCAAAGGACCTGATATAAGTCCCTTTGCTGCAAACCCCCCTAACAACCGCCGTTGGGGCTTCGTAATGTAACAGCTCCAGTTCTTTAAATTCCACTTCCCGCTTTTCGAGTTCCGGAATTTTGCCTTTTCGGGCTTGTTCATAGGCTCTTTGACCATCTTTTTTGATGGCCGAAAAGACCGGAGGCGCCTGCATTTGAATACCCTGAAAACCTTTCAATGCTTGTTGAATGCCCTCTGTCGTTATATGCTCCGCTTCAAAATGCTGATCGGGTTCCGTTTCCAGGTCGTACGACGGGGTAGATGCACCAAAAGTAATGTGGGCCACATACTCCTTGTCCATTCCCATTAACTGGTCAATGGTCTTGGTGGCTTTACCGGTACAAATGATGAGTAATCCGCTGGCCAGCGGATCCAGCGTACCGGCATGCCCCACCTTTATTTTCTTGATGCCCAAATATTTTTTAAATTGAATGCGGATTTTGTTGACCACGTCGAACGACGACCAAGAATAGGGTTTGTTGATGAGTAAAGCCCGTCCCTCCAAAAAATCTTCCGCCCGGCAAGCGCTGTCCACGCTCAATGTTTTTAGTAATTCTTCCATTAATACCTATCCCAACAAAGTTCCTGTTATGGCAATGACTGCAACCACCGCGCAGTAAATGGCGAAATAAATCAGTTTGCCTTGTTTTACAATGTTAATCATCCATTTGCAGGCCACAAGGCCGGCCAAAAATGCAGCTACAAAACCCACTACGAGCACCAGTACATCTGAGCTTTGTGTGGAAGCCTGCGCAGCGGCATCGTATTTGAGCAGGCTCAATACGTTTTCGCCCAAAATGGGCACCAGCACCATCAAGAAAGAAAATCTGGCGATTTCGCTTTTTCGGTTGCCCAGTAGCAGACCGGTTGCTATGGTAGCTCCTGAACGGGAAATGCCGGGCAAAACGGCCACGGTTTGCGCTATCCCAATAATAAAAGCATGGAAGAAGGATAAGTCTTTATCGCCTGATTTTTTGTAATAGGCAAAAGTCAGAAAAGTGGCTGTTACCATCAACATTAGGCCCACCAACAATAAAATGTTGGCCGATTCAAAAACAGCTTCCACCGAATCTTTGAAAAAGAGGCCTACAATAGCAATGGGAATCATGGACACCGCAATTTTGGCAAGGTACTGCGTCTCTTCATTCCATTGAAAGCGGAACAGGCCTGCCAGCAGATGGGCAATGTCCTTGCGAAAGACCACCAGTGTACTTAATACCGTGGCGCCATGTACCAATACGGTAAATGTGAGGTTTTCAGTGGTTTCTACCCCCAACAATTCTTTGCCTATCTCAAGATGTCCGCTGCTGCTTACAGGCAAAAACTCAGTTAATCCCTGGATAAGTCCAAGAATAAGTGCTTCAATCCAATTCATTGACGGTGCTTGTTTGGTTAGTTGTTGGAGTCCTTTTTGTCGACCGATGGTTTTTTCATGATGGCATATATCGCAAACACGAAGCCAAAGAGCACCACCAGCGGTGCCAGCGTAATCCGCTGAAAGCCGTAGATGGCCTCATTGAACACCTCAGGATCATCACTTCCACCTCCTATCATCAAAATAAAGCCAATAACAACAATGGCAAAAGAGATGGCCAGAAGAATGTAGTTTTCTTTGTGGAGGGCCATTTCAAACTTCGTGGTTGGTGTTTCTGATTTTGTTTTTTGTGACATGCTATAGAAAGTTTTGGTATTAATAATAGAGTTGATCGGTTTTCAGTCGCAGGTACTTGTTGACGGCGAAAAAGGTGGATATAAACGTGATAAAAATCCCGATCCCAATAACAATAAGGAAGAGCACAGCGATCAGGAAAATATTGGAAAACCCGATGACCCCGTTCATTTCATTGCTCAGTCCGTAAATAAATATCGACAGCAAGACAATCGCCACCGTGGCCCCAGCTAGTCCGTGCAGCACACTTTTGAGCAGGAAGGGTTTTCGAATAAAGCCGCGCGTGGCCCCTACCAGTTGCATGGTGTTGATCAGGAAGCGGCGCGAATAGACCGATAGGCGAATGGTGTTGTTAATCAGGGCTATGGCTATGAGTAGCAGCAGCAGACTAAAAATGGCCAGGACTATCGTAATGCGTTTGACATTTTCATGAATGGCATCCAGCAAATTCTTTTGGTAATAGACCTCCTTGACTTGGGGGAAGCTGTTGATTTGTGCTTCAATGCGCGCCATGCTGTCGGGGTTGGCCCAAGCAGCCGCCAGTTTAACTTCAATAGAGGCCAATAGAGGGTTGTAACCTAAGAACTCCACAAAATCTTCGCCCAGTTCCTCTTTCAGTGTTTCAGCCGCCTGTTCCTTATTAATGTATTCAGCTACCCGTACGTAAGCCGCTGCATTCAAGACCTTCTGCAGGCGAACCACTTCCGCCTCACGGGCATTGTCGTTGATCAATATCGTAAATCCGAGATTTTCTTTCACATACACCGATAGTCGATTGGCATTCAGGTATAGAAAACCAATAATGCCCAACAGAAAAAGCACCAGCGAAATGCTGATAATAGTGGTGGCGTAAGAACTCCGAAGCTTCCTTTTGGCTGCAGTATGGCTCATGCAAAATTTGTTTTATGATTACCGAAAGGGTATAACTCTCCCAACTTAGCTGCAAATATAGTCAAATCTTGGGCATGAACATATCTTATTCGTAAATTGTGGTTCTTTTGAATATCCAGAACTATTTTCTTTAAAAATCATTGTTTTACCAATCTCACTGCCTGTCCACAGTTGCTATGAATAACATAAACGCCGGGTTTGATGCCTGTCATATTTAAATGTTCAGTTTCATTAAATTCTGTAATTAGCCTACCATCAATTCGATATAAGCAGCCCGATATGCGTTTGCTAAAATGGATGATCTCCTTTTTCGTTGGGTTCGGATGAATCTGAAGAACATTAGTAGAGTAATTCTTTGTAGTTGCGTCCAGTGAGGTACTAATGCCCCATGTGAACAAACAAGAATCTTTAGCAGCACAGGCATGTTCGTTGGTAACAGTGAGAGCTATTTTAGCTGGTTCCAGTAAGGTAACAATGTGGGGTGCCAGAGGGTTTTCAGGTATTATTTCCTCGTCATTTGTTATGTTTTCCCAGTAGTAAGAATGAAATGCATCATCCACAACATAGGTATACGGTTCTCCAAAGTTGACTTCTATATCGTGCAGGTAAATTAGAGGCGCAGGCATAGCTATAACCGACGTGTTGTCATAAGTTGAGCATCCCTTTTTATCTGTAACCATTAATTCTATTTCATATTGATTATCAGATTCAATTGTTACATTAAAACTGTTAGAGCTTCCGTATACTTCTCCATTCAACTTCCATTCAAAGGTTTCGCCATTTACAAAATGGCTATACCCTAAATTCAATTTATCCCCGGGGCATAGGGATTGGTTATCAGGCATTTCAAATTCGGGAGAGCTGATGTCCAAATAAATGGATTTCTTTGAGATGCATGTTGAGGTATTAATTTCTATCCAGTATTCTCCCGGCTCTTTAACGGTAACGGTTTCAGATATTGCGAATGGTTCAAAAGGATTACTTTCATGAAACCACATCAATTCCTTACCAACTTGATTGGTGAAAAGTGTTACCTCGCTTCCTTGGCAGGCCATTGTCGGCCCTTGAATTGAGAGGTTGTTATACGAGGCGTAGTAACTATAAGTACATGATCGAAGATCACTGGCGACTGTGCTCACGTGAAAAAGACCATCATGAGGACCCTGATCTTCATCTAAAAGAATGGTCAATGATTCATTGTATGGAGGAAGTTGCTTTTGTACTAACGTGTACCATGTGTCATCATCATCAGGATTACCTGTTCCATCTACAGGTACCCAATTTAATTCATCTAATCTGAAGCGCTGATGGTTCACTACCATTCTCAAATAGTTAATGCTTTTCTTTTGCGTTAGAATTTGAATGAGAAAATCATCAATATATGGATTGTTATGGTTCATCAAATTAACCTTTTCGTTACCAGTACAATTAAGAGGTGGAAGAATGGTGCTTCCTAGTTCGTACCAAACACCTGTAAATTGATATACATATACCAGAGCAGAGGTTTCAATTAGAATAGCATTGTCTGAAATGTTAACCATTGCAAATTCACCACGTTCTAAAGTCGCATTTAAAGGGTATCCATTGATGTATACCTGCGTACCACCAGCCTCAGCAGCCCAAATAAACACCATTTGGTCGGTATTAAATGGATAATATTTGAAACCATTCGTAGGGGACACATTATGCAAGGGGTTCATGGCAATGTATTTTGTGCCCAGATTGCTAATTGGCAACAGCTGATCTCCTACAAGATCCCATACCGGTATATTATTAGTGGGAGCAATTGAATCATCAGATATGGTTATGGCAATAGGCTTATTGGATACTATAAAAATGCCACCTAAATGGTGTTCTGCGTAAGGTGATGTGGAGCGCAAACTATAAGTTTGCCCCCGGTCTAGCGTTATGGTAAATGTAGAACTGGTAACATGTCCTTCAATATTGTGGTTGCCGGTTAACTCAATGGTTATAATGGTGTTGTCTTCAGTTGCAACAATGTCTGCCTTTTCTCTGGCATTGGGGGTTGATGGATAGTTCCGGTATATATTCTGTGAGGGTATCAAAAATTCAAGTCCCAAAGCATTTTTTCCTTTCAGATTGAAGATTTCCGGGTTGTTTCTACTGGCTACCGAATAGCTAACAGATACGGGTTGATCAGACTCAATTAACAAACCTTTATTAAAGGGAGTACCTGGGCTCCATCCTAACCAATCATTCGGGAAATAGTATTCTGGATCATTCAAATCATCCATGGTGCCATTTTCAATGGTCCATAGCATTTGTTCATACGCAATGGAGTTGTCAGAACGAGACACTACTACATCCCAAAATTCGTGTTTCCTTTGCGTATTGGCAGGTACCGAGAGGTAAATGGGTTTAAAAGCTGGATTGGCCGGCATCGAAATAATGACATGGGCATCATGTTCGTAGGCTGTGACATTGATTACTCCAGGTTCCTTACCATGATCTCTGGTTGTTTCCGGAGCTACAAACCAAAACAGGGTATCGGTTTGTGCAATGAGTGTTGTAGAAGCACTAATCCATAATAAAATTAGGACAAAACTGTAAAGGAAAGAGGTCTTCATAAGGTCAGGATTTAACGATGAGCTCAAAAGGGCACATCTGGTTCAAGGTTAATTGTACGAGTTTTTAGATTATCTATTGCCTTCAAGATGCAAATATAGATTTTTTTATTTTGTTGTAACTGCGTATCCGCAATGACCTAATAACAAGGAAAATTCTTTTTTTCTTCAATCACTCGTTTTATTAATTATTTTTGTAAACATACTTTATTCCTGACTTCATGATAAATTGCTTTAAATTGTTGCTTCTTACAGCACTTTTAATGTTTCTACCACTTACATCATTTTCTTTCGGATTTGATTTACACGTGGATGATCAAATTACTTCCTGTGATGTTTCACCCGTTGGTGATGGTACTTTTGCATCCCCTTATCTCATAGCTACACTAGATAATTTACTCTGGCTTTCACAGAATCAGGACAAGTGGAATGCCCATTTTTTGCAGACCGATGATATCGATGCCTCCCAAACAGCTTATTGGAATGAAGGGGAAGGGTGGGTGCCCATTGGGAATAGTAGTAAGCGATTTTCCGGTGTGTTTAACGGAGATGGAAAGGTAATAACAGGCTTGACCATTAACCGTCCAGAAAGTGAGGGTCAAGGTTTTTTTGGGGAGACCTTAGGTGCAACACTACGGAATATTCACCTGGCTAATATTTCGGTAATAGGGACGATAAATGTTGGCGGTTTGGTCGGGGGTGCCAAACTTGTGACTATAGAAAATGTGTCTGTTTCGGGAGAGGTAAAGGGGGATGTTCTAGTTGGTTTACTGGTTGGATTAGGATATGATATAAATGTTGATCGTTGTCAGAGTCACGGTGTGGTAAACGGCAAATATGCAGCAGGAGGTTTAATAGGTTTTGCTTCCTCATCTGAAGTGAAATCGTCTTTATCATCTGCAAATATTTTTGGTTCGGATGATTTAGGGGGTTTGGTTGGTTCCATGCAATATAGCTCAATTGTAGAAAACTGCTATGCCTCTGGAAATACTTTGGGGAGCGTTTATACAGCAGGAGGTTTGGTAGGGACTCTATTTGAAGATGGTACGATAAGAAATAGTTATAGCTATGGTCAGGTTTCAAACTCTATTGCTGCTGGTGGTCTAATTGGTCGAATAGGAGAGAAAGCTTCTATTTTAAACAGTTTTTGGGATGTTGAAGCATCATCACTCACAGAAAGTGCTGCAGGAGATGGATTGACAACAGCTGAAATGAATGATTTCCAATCGTTTATTTCTGTTGGTTGGGATTTTAAAGGAACTGGAAAGAGCGATATATGGAATATTGGTAATGATAGAAATAACGGATACCCCTATTTTAATTGGCAATATCCTGACGATGAGGCTCCCAATGAAGAGTTTAGACCTGTAGCAGTCATAAATTCTGTCACAGAAATAACATCTGCTTCCGCCACTGTTAATGCGGAGCTACTTTTAATAGGAAACCCAGTAGGTGAGCAATATGGTATTTGCTGGAACACAGAGCCTTCCCCTACTGTCAACGATTTCGTAATCTATAAAGGTGTAGTTGCCCATGAAGGCATTTTCTCGGTTCAGCTTACTGAACTCACCAACAATACCAACTATTATATTAGAGCTTTTGCTGAAAATGAAGTGGGAATAAATTACTCTAAAGATTTTACAATTCTGACCTACGACATTACGCCACAGAAGCCAGATGGTTTAGGAACAGATGAAGAGCCTTACCTCATAGATAACTTGGCCAATCTTTTATGGTTAAGTGTAAACCCCGTTAATTGGGATAAGAGTTATTCACAGACCAATAGTATTGATGCTTCTTCTACTTCAGGGTGGAATAACGGAGAAGGGTGGATGCCTATTGGTAGAGTTGATAATACCTTTAGGGGAGGGTATAACGGAAACGGTTACTGTATTGATGGCCTTACAATAAACCGTCCGGAGGGGGACTACCAGGGTTTATTTGGACAAGCCCATAGCGCAAAATTTCATAATATTGCATTAACTAACCTGAATATAACCGGTAGTTATCGAGTCGGGGGTTTGGCTGGAAGAACACTCAGTAATAGCGTGATTCAAAATAGTTTTGCCACAGGGAAAATTGAAGGA